>NZ_BDEL01000001.1:0-307500 GCF_001685485.1 Formosa haliotis
GTGGTGCCATAGGCGGATTTGTTACACGCTTATTTTAAGACCATCCCTTTCAAACCGACTTGTTAATGATTGGTTTACTGTCTATCCCGATTATCGTTCTTTTTGTTATGCATAAAACAGGACGATTAAATTAAATTTTTTTGTTCTGCTTTTAAAATGAAGATCTTTTCTGTTTTAGAGATTAAATGTTTCAGATATAAAAAGGTGTAGGTAAGAGTAATAATTTTCGGATAAATCCAGGCATAAGTTTTATAATGTGTTTACAGTATTCAATAATAGTCAATATTATAAATTGCATATATTTGTGGCTGCCAAATCATTGAGATTTAAGTATTCAATCAATTTCTATTTTTCAAATGTGTAACCTATTTCGTTCATTTTTTTTATTATGTCTTGCTATACTTCCCATGTGTACTTATGCACAAGAAGAAGAAAACCAAAAGTTGCTTTAGTATTAAGTGGAGGAGGCGCTTTAGGGATAGCACATATACCAACTCTTCAAAAATTAGACTCCTTAGGGATTGTTCCCGATTTAATTGTTGGAACCAGTATGGGGAGTATAGTTGGAGCCTTGTATTCTATAGGATATACAGGCGATCAAATAGCCGAAATTTCTCGTACAACAGATTGGAAGTCTTTATTTAGTGGAAAAGTTTCTATAAACAGTGTAAGTAACGAAGAGAAAAGTGAATTCGGACGATATAATATAGGTTTCGAGGTGGTCGATAAAAGCCAAAACCTGTGTTGGCCATATTAAACGATCAAAACTTAAGAGAGTTTTTTACAGTACTCACATTTCCGGTTTATAACCTTAATAATTTTGACGATTTTCCAATTCCGTTTAGAGCAATGGCTACCGATATTGTTAATGGAAAACAAGTGGTTCTAGATCACGGATCGTTGGTGACGGCCATGCGTGCCAGTATGTCTATTCCTGGGGTTTTTAAACCTGTAGACTATAAAAACACATTGCTTGTAGATGGAGGGGTTTTAAATAATTTTCCTGTAGATGTAGCAAAAGAGATGGGAGCCGATTTTAATTGGTAGTGAAGTGGGGGCGGACTCCAGCCCAAAGAAAAATTAGGGAATTTGAAACTTTATTGTTTCAAACTGGGATGTTATCTAGTAATGTCGTGGCAGAAGAACATAAAAAAGAGTGTAATATTTTATTAGATCATGTTCCGAACTTAACCTATACACCAGGCGATTTTGACAAGAGTAATATAATTTATGAAGAGGGTAAAAAAGCGGTTGAAGCTAACAATGATAAGTTTATTGAATTAGCCGAAAAGTTAAAACCGTTTAAGCAACTTAAGCCTAAAATGCCAGAGGTTCCTAAATATGTAGAGTTAGACACTATTGTTTATAAAGGTTTTAGTAAGAATAATTTACGATTAGTAACAACACGTTCGGGATTAGAACCGAAGAAAAAATATACCATAGAGGAGGCCAAGAATCATATAAACAGAATTTTAGGAACAAATTTATTTAATGCTATTTCTACAAATCCGATTATAAACGGAGATAAATTAGGTATGGAAATAGTTGGTGTAGAGAAGGCGAATAACCAAGTTAAATTAGCCGCTCATTTCGATAATTATAGAGGGGTTGGTTTATTATTAAATTACCCGGAAGAAATATTGTAGGATCCTCATCAGGTTTTTAGTGAATGCAGACATTGCGAGCAGCCTAAATTCAAGATACAATACCAAAGATATTTGGAGAAAAAGACTGGTGGTTTAGGTCAGAAATGTTTGGTCAAAACTAGATCAAGACGTTATTGTTAGGGGAGATCTGCCGACGGAAATGGATTATAGATATTTTCAATTGATAACGAAATTAATAGAATATACATACCCTAAAAAGTTACGCTGGTTTTGGTTTAGATTATCAGCATACTATCCTTAAACCCGATGCCGATCCAGAGATTGTTAGCAATGTGCTTAACTGGTAAACTATAGGTTTACAACCTTTGAGTTTATGGACAGTAGTTTATAACACTTTAAATGAAGTGTTTTACCCTACAAAGGAATGGATTTAGAGGTTAGATTAGGGCGTGCATTAACCAATAATGTTAGTGTAAATTATATAGACCATGATATTAATGAGAACGCAGAGGGCATGTAAATGGGTTTACGAATTGCGACTTAACTACGAATATGTAAAATCGTTTAAAGACTAAATTCACTTTAATTTAGGGTCCAATGTAGGATTTACCTTTTTAGATAATTTACAAGGAGACGTCTTTCTTATGAAGATATGGTTATGGTGCCAATTATTATCTAGGAGGTAATTTAAGACGGCCTAGAAAGATGACTTTGTGTTTTATGGATTATTAGAGGGATGAATTGCCTGTCAGTCAATTTATCAGCGGAAGATTAGCGCTGCAATATGAAGTTTTAAGTAAAATTTATATTACACCCATGCAGATCTAGCTTCGGTAGGTTTGGAGGATTTAACGATTATATTAAGGATGCCTTTACGCATCGGAGAGTGGCAAGATAATGTAGATACTAGTAGCCTAGTTCTTTTGGAACAAAATTATCGTACAATTCTTTAATAGGTCCAATAGATTTAGATTTACTTGGGTAATGGAACTAATAATTTCGTGTGTTTTTTGGTGTAGGAATCCCAATAGGAAGATAGTTTAAAAGTTTGGGTTTTTACCTATTTAAGCACTATTAACTTGAGTTAAGGAAGTTGTACTTACTTATCTTAAATCAATTTTTTATAACTTCCTTGCCTAATTCTTCATTAAGCATTTTTATTATTTTTCTTTCCCATAACTATTCTTCTCGTAAACACTAGAACTTAGTTGTACATAAGCGTTCGCGTTCTAAACTATAGCAGTAGTGTAGTTGTTACACCATTTCCCATGAGGGCGGCCCAGGCATCGCGCACATTCACTTGTCTAAACCACGTTCTAATTTATGGTTTCTACAAATTCTTTTAACACATCAGAAATGCTTAAATGGTCGTTGCTACGTTTGGCCATGATTATAAGTTTAAAGGGATATATCGTTTGTAAATATATACGTTTTGATGTTTGTTAACGACTTTTAAACGGTTAGAATTTAATTCTAATATAGTTTCTTTCCATTCCGCAAAGGAGTTTTGTACTGTATTTTTAAACTGTCGTTTTCTGTAATTAATTTAATGTTTTCCTTTTTAGTAACCGGGGTATAATTGTTATCGGCATCGGTTTTCATTTTTTGTCTGTAACCCAACAAACTGTCGTTAATCGAAAGTAATCTACCGTTTCATTTATTTTATAAACATGAGATGTGCCATCGGGAAGAATTACTTCCTCAATTTCCCAATACCCGTTTATATTCGAGGTGTCTATTTGTTGTGTATGCGAACAACTGCTTAAAAGGATAAGACTTAAAATTACAAAATATGTTTCATAAGACTAGATTTTAGGCTCCTATATTAAAATTTGATAGGTTTGATGTACTTGTTTAATAGCATTTTCGGTACGGTCGGCATGCGTGTCACTAATAAATAACTGACCGAAATTGGAGTCGTCTACTAGTTTTATAATTTGCCCTACGCGTTGTTCGTCCAATTTGTCAAATATATCATCTAATAATAAAATGGGATTTACGCCGCTTAATTCCTTTATAAAATCGAATTGAGCTAATTTTAAAGCGATTAAAAAGGACTTTTGTTGTCCCTGACTTCCAAATTTTTAATGGGATGGCCATCAATTTCAAATAGCAAATCGTCTTTATGTATCCCTGTAGAGGTGTATTGCACAGCTCGATCTTTTGCTAAATTTTGTTCTAAAAGCTGTTTTAATTCACCATCAAATAAATCGCTTTTATAATTTAAATCTACCGGTTCTTGGTTGTTACTAATTATTTTATGGCGTGCTTTAAAAATAGGAATAAAGGTTTCTAAGAAGGCTTTTCTTTTTTCGAAAATAGACGTTCCTAAAACGTTTAATTGTTCGTTGTAAACCTCCAGTGTATCTTTGTTAAAGGTGTGGTTTAAGGCAAAATATTTTAAGAGTGCATTACGCTGAGTAACCGTTTTGTTATAATTTATTAAATCGTTTAAATAGGTTTTATCACTTTGTGAAATAACACTATCCATAAATTTCCGACGTGTTTCACTACCTTCAATTATAAGATCGCGATCTGCTGGCGAAATAATTACCAAAGGAATAAATCCAATATGATCGCTAAATTTTTCGTAAGATTTTCCGTTACGTTTAATTACTTTTTTTTGCCCACTTTTTAAACTAACAATAATTTTTTCGGGATGCTCATGCTTTTCAAAATCACCATGAACAACGAAAAAATCTTCATTATGTCTAATATTTTGAGATGCAACAGGGTTAAAATAACTTTTTCCGAAGGATAAATGATAAATAGCGTCTAATATGTTGGTTTTTCCTACTCCATTTTGACCAACAAAACAATTAATTTTGTCATCGAACTCAAAAGATTCAGTTTCAAAATTTTTGTAATTTATTAGATATAAGGATTTTAGGATCATAAAAAAAATAATATAGTTTTATTTGTAGGACACTATCTGTAAGTCTCGCAAATTATTGAAAATAACAAATAAATAACCTTTTATTTCAGCAGAAAAATTTTATTTTTGCGCGGATTAATTAATAGAATATATGGCAACTTATAAAAAGAGAGGTTACAAACCTACCACAAAAGCAGAAATAGATAACGATATTGAGAATTTTGATAATGTTGAAGAAAACTCAACTACAGCAGAAGTTTTTAATACGTTAGACGAAACGGCTTCTAAAACAGAAGACTGGGTAGCTAGTAATCAAAAATATATTTTTGTAATTATAGGTGTAGTAGCAGCTTTAGTTCTTGGATATTTGGGGTACAACGAGTTTGTGGCACAACCAAAAGAGAGCGAAGCGATGAACGATATGTCTCAAGCTAAAATATATTTTAACGAGGCCGTTAACGGTACAGAAAAAGATTCTTTATATACTTTAGCATTAAATGGTGGTGAAGGTAAATACGGGATGTTAGATATTATTAATGAGCACGGTGGAACGCCTGCAGCTAACTTAGCTCAGTATTATGCTGGAATGGCGTATTTAAATTTAAAAGATTATAAAAAAGCCATCGATCATTTAAGCGATTTTAAAAGCGAAGATCAAGCTTTAGCACCTTTAGCAAAAGGCGCTATTGGAGATGCATTTGTACAGTTAAACCAATTAGATGATGCTTTAGATTATTACAGACAGGCTGCCGATATTCGTGAAAACGAATTTACCACGCCAATGTACTTGAACAAAGCAGGATTAATTTCTTTAGAATTAGGAAAGGCTAAAGATGCTCTTGGATATTTTGAAACCATTAAAAACGAATATCCGTCATCAACTGAAGCTGCTACTGTAGATGTATTTATTGGTAAAGCTCAAGTTTTAGCAAGCAAGTAATATGGCAACAGCAAATAAAAATTTATCTGATTACGATAAAACTACAATCCCAAACGCGAGCAACTTTCGGTTTGGGATTGTTGTTTCTGAATGGAATGATACCGTTACTGAAGGGCTTTTTGAAGGCGCATACAACACCCTATTAGAACAAGGTGTAGAGCCTAGTAATATTAAACGTTGGAATGTTCCTGGGAGTTTTGAATTGATTTACGGGAGTAAAAAAATGCAAGAACAGTTGGTTGATGCAGTAATTGCAATTGGCTGTGTTATTCAAGGTGAAACTAAGCATTTCGATTTGTTTGCGAAGGTGTAACACAAGGAATAAAAGACTTAAACGTAATACACGATGTTCCGGTTATTTTCTGTGTTTTAACCGATAATAATATGCAACAGTCTATAGATCGTTCAGGCGGAATCCACGGAAATAAAGGTACGGAAGCTGCCATAGCAGCTATTAAAATGGCCGATTTACGTAGTAATGCTTAAACAGATTTAAATTACTTTATATACTTAAAACTCTCAACCTTGGTTGGGAGTTTTTTAGTTTATAGCAGCGAGTATTCCAGAAAGAAAATCGTTGAAACTAAATATAGGGTCTTCTATCAGCCCAAAGCGCACTATAACCACATCTTTAGATGGGATTATGCTTACTTGCTGCCCTTGATACCCATTGCAAGAAAATAAATCTTTGGGAACATCTGGATAGCGTCCACCAGCATTTAACCAAAATTGAGCACCGTAAATCCCGTCCGATGTGTTTGTTGGTGTTTTTGTGTAATCTACCCAGTCTTTAGTTAAAATTTGCTCGCCGTTCCAATTACCGTTGTGTAAATAGAGTAGTCCAAATTTACTCCAATCTCTGGCTGTAGCCCAACCGTAAGACGACCCTACAAAATGACCTTTCAAATCGGTTTCTATGGTCATAGAATGCATTCCTATTTTATCTATTAATTCGGTATACCAAAAATCTAAATAATCTTGATCGGTTTTAAATTGATCTCGAATAAATCCTGAAATTAGGTTCGTGGTTCCAGACGAGTAGTTCCAGCTATTATTTGGTATGCCTTCTAGATTCTTTTCTCGAGGAATCTTTGGCATATCTGCTCTTAGAAATAACATTTTTGTGACATCGGAAATGTTATTATAATCTTCTTCCCAAGCCAAACCGCTATTCATTTGCAACAAATTGTTTAATGTAATATCTGCACGTTTATCACCTTCCCAAGATTCAAATAAATGCGATTGATTTCGGTTTACACGTCCTTGTTTTTCTAACACTCCAACAATTGCACTTGTTATACTTTTGGTCATAGACCAACCTAAAATTTTGGTGTCCTTATTGAAGTCTTTCGAATATTTTTCGGCAATAATATGATCTTTATAAACCACTAAAACAGCACGAGACCCTTTTATTCTGTCGTTACCAGAATCGAAAGCATCTGTGACAGCTTGGTTTAAAACGTCATAATTTATATTTGAAAAAATAGTGTCCTTTTGTGGTAAATCGCCATACGGAAAAGCTAGTGGTTTTGGTGTTATATCCCGGTTTGGTTTTACAGTTAAAGCAGCCGGATCTGCCCCTTCAGGAATTAAAATACAGCCCAATCCAGGTTTGAAAACGGCGGTCCTCGCTTTAAGTCCGAAGACCGTAGAAGTTACCGATTTGTTTTCAAAATCTATTTTGTTTGTAGCTAAATCGATAGGAGAAAAATCGTTGTCTTGAGCCTCGATAGATGCTAAACTTCTATCGGCTAAAAAGGTACAAGAGCATACACTTTTAGACGCAAATCCTGTTATAAAATTTAACTTCGGATAATTTAAATATATAGCAACGGTTAAAAGTACAACTAATAAAAGACCGAATAATTTTAGGAATTTTCTCATGAATTCTAATTTGAATAGGAAAGCAATTTAAAAGATTTATTGGGTTTGTCTTCATCATTAAAAAAATATTCCCGAATTTTTTAATTTAAATAGAAGTAACTTAAGTTACAGTTGAACGATTAACTTCGGCATATATTTGTCTCGACTTACAGAGCTAGAGGGTTTTGCTAAGTTTTAATTAATTAAATATTATTTATGGAAATTATTTATCAACCTTGGTCATGGTTTGTTTCTGGCTTTCTAATTGCACTTTTTATGTTTTTATTGCTGCTTTTAGGAAAACGTTTTGGCATGTCTTCTAACTTACGTGCTTTTTGTAGTATGTGTGGCGGCGGTAAAGTCAGTTCGTTTTTAATTACGATTGGAAAAAAGACAGTTGGAATTTATTTATTGTGGTGGGTACCATTTTAGGAGGGTATCTAGCCGCGCATTATTTGTCTCATGGAGCCATGCCACATATTAATGAATCTACTCAATTAGCGCTTCAGGATTTAAATATATCTTCTGAAAATGCCTATTTACCAAACGAATTATTTTCTATAGCAGCCTTGTCTAATGTAAAAACATGGGCCATTTTAATTGTAGGTGGTTTTTTAATTGGGTTTGGAGCTCGTTATGCAGGAGGTTGTACTTCTGGTCATGCGATTTCAGGCTTAAGTAATTTGCAATTACCATCTTTAATTGCGGTAATAGGTTTCTTTATTGGTGGTTTGTTTATGGTTCACGTGTTATTCCCTTTAATATTTTAAGAAGATGAAAAAAATTATATATATATTATTAGGATTGATTTTTGGTGTGGTGATGTACAAATCTGAAGCGGCATCTTGGTTTCGTATTTACGAGATGTTTCGATTTGAATCGTTTCATATGTACGGGATTATAGGAACGGCTTTAGTGTTTGGAATTATTTTTATACAACTTATAAAACGTTTCCATATAAAGACTTTTGATGGACAAGCCATAACTATTGAAGATAAAGATAAATCGGTTTACAGATACTTGTTTGGTGGCATCATTTTCGGATTAGGTTGGGCATTGGCAGGAGCTTGCCCGGGACCAATATTTGTGCTAATAGGAGCAGGTTTTTTACCGGTGTTAATTGTCTTGATATCGGCGGTTTTAGGGACTTTTGTATACGGACTTTTAAGAGATAAATTACCACATTAAAAAAGTTGTGTAACAATTTTATAAGTTTATCGTCTTATAAGTATCAATCAAAATCAAAACAATCATGAGACAAGATAAACAGCTTTTAGTCATTACACATTTAAGTCAGTTAGTTACCTTAATTACTGGATTTGGAAGTTTATTAATTCCGTTAATTTTATGGGTTACACAAAAAGAACGCGTTTTTGGTATGGATGAAGAAGGGAAGAAGATTATAAACTTTCAAATAAGCTTAATTGTTTACTGTATTATATGTGTGCCATTAATTTTAGTGTTTGGTTTAGGACTTTTAGGCTTTCTTGTTTTAGGACTTGTAAGCGTAATTTTTCCTGTTATTAATGCTATAAAAGTAAGTAATGGTGAAACACCACGATATCCTTTATCTTTCAATTTTATTAGTTAAAAATTTAGTAGATAAAATGGAAAGAGGTTGTCTAAAAAGGCAGCCTCTTTTTTTGGTTTAGATTTTATCAAAAGTTCAGTTTTTCGTATTTTAAAAGTATGAAAAGCAACATTGTATGGAAGACCAATAGTCAGACACAATTGAGTCTTCTTCCTCCGAGTTATGATGATTTTGTTCCAGAACATCACCCTGTGCGTATTGTAAATAGTATTTTAAATCAGATAGACATTCGTTCTATAGAAAACACCTATAAAGGAGGTGGTACTTCTAGCTATCACCCAAGAGATTTACTCAAAATTTTAATCTACGCCTATCTTCGTAATTTATATTCTTCTCGCAAAATAGAACAAGCCTTGGGAGAAAACGTTCATTTTATGTGGCTTAGTGGTTGTATCCAACCCGATCATAATACCATCAGTAATTTTCGTTCAGGAAAACTCAAAGGGAATTTTAAAAAGATATTTAATCAAGTTGTTATTCTCCTTGCTAAGGAAGGTTACTTGAGTTTAAAAGATATTTATGTTGATGGCACCAAAATAGAAGCCAATGCTAATCGCTATACTTTTGTATGGGGCAAAAGCATTAAAACCTCACGCTCACGTATTGAAAAACAACTCAAAGAACTATGGCGTTATGTAGAGACGGTATATGCAGAAGAAGAACAAAAGCCTAACGAGCCAGATAATTTTAAAGCGATAAATCCTGAGCAAGTCTCCCAAACCATAGATAAAATTAATCAAGCACTCCAAGGAAAAGAGATTGATAAAAAAGTGAAGCAAAAGCTTAACTATGCCAAAAAGAACTGGCCTGGGAATATAGCAAAATATAATACCTACCAGCAGCACATGGGGAGTCGCAACTCAATGAGCAAGACAGATCCTGATGCTACTTTTATGAAAATGAAAGAAGACCATATGCTAAATGGACAGCTCAAACCAGGATATAATTTGCAAGCATCTACCAACAATCAGTTTATTACCAATTACACCCTTGCACAAACTACGGCAGATACCACCACACTTATAGAGCATACAGAAGATTTTATTAAGGGATATGGCAAAGCTCCACAAGCCTTAACAGCAGATGCAGGTTATGGTAGTGATGAAAATTACACCTATCTGGAAGATCAGAATATCGAAGCTTTTGTTAAGTACAATTACTTCCATAAAGAACAGTTAGATGAGAAACGAGGTAAGACTAAAAATCCATTTGCAGCAGATAAACTTTTTTATAACCATAATACAGATACGTATTACTGTCCTATGGGACAACCTATGGAAAATATTGGTAGCTACATAAGACAAACAGCTACAGGATATGAACAAAAAATCGATAGATATCAGGCTAAGAATTGCTTCGGATGCCAGCTCCGGAGTCTCTGTCATCAATCAAAATACAACCGCATTATAGAGAGGAATCACAAATTGGTTAGACTCAAAGCAAAAGCCAAACAAAAATTATTAAGCCCAGAAGGAGTTGCTCATAGAAAACAGCGTTGCTGGGATGTTGAAGCTGTTTTTGGTAATATTAAACACAATATGAACTTCAAAAGGTTTATGTTAAGAGGACTTGATAAAGTAATTACCGAAATAGGACTTATTGCAATGGCACATAACCTTAAAAAAGTGAGTTTAGCCATATAAAATCACAGTGCCTATTTTTAACTAGACTCGAATTACTAAGTAAAAAAGAAAATCCTGATTAAACCCAAAATGTTCAAAAAATAAAAGGTCGCCTAATTGGTTTTTAGACGACCTCTTTTTTTGGACTAATTCAATATTAAACTAAGCTATTACAGCTTCAAATTCTGTTGGTATTTCAAATAATTCTGTTTTTAAATCTTCAAGAAAAGCATCTATTTGCTTAAACGTTATTCCAGGAATACAAATAATGTGTGCGATATCATCTTGCGATGCTAACTGATATTTTTTACAAATACGTTCGCTAGGTTTAGGTAAAACAACAGTTAATCCTTCGTTATTTCTCCAGGCCTTAATACCTAACCCGTTTAATTTATGTTCGGTGTAGGCTGCAATTTCTTGAGAGGCTTTAACACGATCTTTTAATCCTTCATGTCCGTGCTTTTGGATGAAATCCCAAATAAATAGAGGGGTTAATCCGTTTCTAGAACCTGTAATAGTAGTATCCATAGTGCCAACATACGACACCGAATTTGCAATTCTATCTCTGTGCTTACGCTTTACTAATACGGCACCGCATGGAATAGGACTTCCCATAAATTTATGTCCAGAAATAGCTATACTGTCTATTCCTTCGGCAAAATCAAATTTAGGTTTCGGATCGATATAAGGAGCAATTGTTCCTAAAAAAGCAGCATCGCAATGAATGAAATAATCTTTAATGGCATATTTTTTAATGATGCGTTTAATTTCCGATATTTTATCTACAGCTTCCGTCATGGTTGTACCAATGTTCAAAAAGAAAATGGCTGGTTTATCACGACGTAAGGCTACGGTTTGCTCTAAATCTTCATAATCCATTTCGCCATTGTCTTGAGATCGGATTACGATGTTAGGAATATTTAATAAATGTAAATTCTTTTTTACACTATAGTGTGTGCTTTCGCTATAATACACCATAGCATTTGGGAAACTCTCTCGTGCTAAATATAAGGCGTATAAATTACCTTCTGTACCACCATTTGTAACATACCCCCAAACATCTTTCATGCTACTCGATAACATTTCTGCAAAGAATGCGATGCATTGACGTTCGATATCTTTAGTATCGATAGCGAATGTAGAAGGACTTTCAGGATCTCCAACATTATTAATGCAGATATCTAAAAATGGGGCATAATCGCTATAAGAAAAATCTTTAGCTACAGGATAGCCTAAAAATGATTCAGAATTTGCTTTAATTCTGTCGTAAACTGCTTTTATTTCTGTTGTGTTCATGTCTTAAATATTTCTTCTGCAAAGATATTATTTAATTGATTTATTTTGTATTTTTTGAAATGTTTGAAAAATTATACTTTTAAATTGTATTTATAAAGAATATATTACTTTTGTTGAAGTTATATATTAATGTTTTAGAAATTCTTACCAATATGAAGTTAGATACCATCGATTTTAAGCTGATTGAAGCCCTGCAAAAAGATAGTAAACAGAGTATAAAACAACTTGCCGAAGGAGTGAGCTTGTCTATAACTCCCGTTCACGAACGCATTAAAAAGTTGGAGGCATCGGGCATAATTAATGGTTATACTGCCGTGGTAGATTATAGTAAATTAGGGAAAACTTTGGCCGTGTATTGCCAAGTAACCTTAACCACACACCAAGATGAACCTTTTCGGAATTTTGAAGCTTATATTAATACTTTAGAAGATGTTGTGGAGGCGAATTATATTGCAGGAACCTACGACGTGCTATTAAAAATTCTATTGAAAGATATGAACGAATATCAAGAGTTTATTTTAAAGCGAATCTCTAAAATGAGTATAGTGTCGAATATTCAAAGTTCGTTTGTGATAAAGAACATAAAGGACGGAAAAAATAAAGTCATGTAAATTCCATTTGGTTATGGAGTCTACATGACTTTTTATATCGTGATATGAGTTATATCTAACTATTTAGCATAACCGGCATAACAAGCATAGTAACTTGTTCGCCTTCATCTAAACCATCGATAGGGGTTAAAATTCCAGCACGATTAGGTAAACTCATTTCAAGTTGAACGTCGTCTGAATTTAAGTTGTTTAGCATTTCGGTTAAAAAGCGAGAGTTGAATCCGATTTGCATATCGTCACCCTGATAGTCACATGTTAAACGCTCTTCAGCCTTGTTGCTGTAATCTATATCTTCTGCAGAAATATTTAATTCTGCACCTGCAATTTTTAAACGGATTTGGTGTGTGGTTTTGTTCGAGAAAATACTAACACGTTTTACAGAGCTTAAAAACTGGTTTCTAGCAATGGTAAGTTTATTTGGATTCTCTTTAGGAATTACAGCCTCGTAATTAGGATACTTTCCATCAATTAAACGACAAATTAATTCTACATTATCAAATGTGAATTTTGCGTTAGAATCGTTGTATTCTACAATAACATCATCTTCACTTCCCGCTAAAATTCCTTTTAATAAATTTAAAGGTTTTTTTGGCATAATGAATTCGGCAACTTCTGTGGCAGAAACATCGGCTCGTGTATATTTTACTAGTTTATGAGCATCTGTAGCAACAAAGGTTAGGCCTTCTGTAGAGAATTGAAAAAATACCCCACTCATTACCGGACGTAAATCATCGTTTCCAGCCGCAAATATAGTTTTGCTAATAGCAGTGGCTAAAATATCGCCTACAATAGTGGTTGTACTTGGATTGTCTAAAGATACAGCTTTAGGAAATTCATTTCCGTTAGCATAGGCCAAGGCATATTTACCGTGATTAGAACTAATTTCTATGGTGTTATTATCTTCAATAATAAACGTTAAGGGTTGTTCTGGAAAAGTTTTTAAAGTATCTAAAAGTAAACGCGCCGGAATAGCCACACTACCATCACTATCGCTTTCAACTTCAAGCTTTGCAGACATGGTTGTTTCTAAATCGCTAGCCGAAACTGTAAGTTCAGAATGGCTCAGTTCAAAAAGAAAATTGTCTAAAATAGGTAAAGTGTTCGAACTATTAATTACGCCTCCTAGAACTTGTAATTGCTTTAATAAATAGGTGCTTGATACTATAAATTTCATCTGTATCTAAAGAGTTTATTTTAATAATTACAAATATATCTTTAAAAGCATTAAATAAGAAACAAACTTATTAACATTTAGGCGCCATACTTCTTCTTTCTGATGTAATTAAATACAAATCCGAAACCAGCCAATAAGGCCAAAGGTATCAATGTATTAAGGAGTTGCCAGCTTAATTTAGACGTCGCGATTTTTTCTTGATCAAGAAAAGGAACGGTAATTTCTTTAGACCGAATGTTTATAAGTCCGTTATCCTCTAAGAGGTAATTTACAGAATTTAATAAGAATTCTTTATTTCCGAAAAGCTGCCCCGTCCATCGATCGAATCCTAATTCTTGCGGAACATTCTTGATAACATCATTTTTAATGAGATCGCCATCTGCAATAACAATCATTTTAGTAGCTGTACTTAGCTCTTTATTAGAAGCCATTTTAAAGGGTTTAATTCGGTTTTTATAAGCCGAAGTAAATTCGCCTTCAATTAAAACTGCAAGCGGCTGACTCCCTTTGTTGAATGATTTAGGGTCGGGTTCTTGGGTTACCACATCTAAACTAATCTCTTTGGGTGCGCCTTCAAGCTTTGTCAGTTTAGCACTTTCCAAAAGAATGGTCTTTTTAAGATTGTTTTTTAAGGTATCTATCGGACTAGCAAAATCGAATTTAATAATATTTACATTGTTTACGATGGGATGCGTGTTACTTGTATTTACTAGAGGTGAATAGGGCCAACGTACATTTTGAAATTGAGAATTACTACCTTCTCCCATGGCCAAAGTAATGGGGGCCGAGTACGGAGTACTTATTAAAAAAGGGTTAACACGAACACCGTATTTAAAGAATAAATCGGTAAGGTTTAAATCTCTAGGCAAAGCAATAGCGCGTCCAGAGGCATTGTATAGACTGTCTTTTTCCATAGCAACAGCATCTATGAGCCAAAGGCTTTTTCCGCCATTCATGGTATATTGATCTAGCACTAATTTTTCTTCTTCAGTAAAGGCTTCGGTAGGTTTTGCGGCTATAATTAAATCGTAAGCATTTAATTTATTAAGCGTTTGCTCTGGTTTATTCGCTACACTATCTAAAGTAAAAGGCGCAATAAAATAGTAATCGCGAAGGGTTGTTAAAAAGTCGGCGAGGTATTGATCTTCTAGCTCTCCATTCCCTTTTAAAATGGCAATTTTTTTACTTTTTCCGTATACTAACTTACTAATACCATCTGCAAAGGCGTATTCTAAATGCTGAACAGAATTAGTAACAAGTTCCTGTTGTGAAGCTCCTAATTTGTTTTTAACTAACGGAATTTTTACCGTAACATCGTTGTAGCTAGCCAAGGCCCAAGGAAAAATAATTTCTTGGCTGCTTTTACCTTGCTCCTGAACGGTAAGTTGCATTGGTGTTAAGCCACGATTGTTTAATTGTTGAATAACTAAATCTCGATTGGTTTCGTCTTCTAGCGGATTTATAAAATTGAATTTAATATTGCTGTTTTGTGCATAAAATTCTTCTAAAAGTTGCTTCGTTTCCGATTGAAGTCTTCTAAATTCTGAAGGAAACCCTTCGCCTTCTAAAAATACATCTATAAGTATGGGAGAATTCGCATCTGCCACTATTTGTTTTGTGGCTTCACTTAAGGTGTAGCGTTGGTCTTGTGTTAAATCGAAACGCTTATACACGGTGTTTCCAATAAAATTCAACGCGATAAGCCCCAAGACTAATACTAGTATATATTTAAGATTTTTACTCATTAAATTGTTGTTCTAATTGATAGTGTTCTATGCCTTTTGCAACATTATTCTCGAAAGTAATTTTAATACATTCTTGAGTTTTATTGAATGCTCCAGGTTTGATTCCTAAATTATAATTCCAAAAATTTGTATCGTTAGCTTTTATAGCATCGTTCCAGCTAAACCATTCCGGTTTGCCCAGTAGAGTCGTTATTTCCGATTTGCTTTTTCCTAAAAGGAGTTTAGAATGTTCTAAATCGTAAGCCATTTCGTAGCGATATGCCGGTGTTTTTTTCCAGGCTTTCGCTTCAAAATGTTTTTCATGATGATAATCGCTAAAGATATTTATTAACGGATAAAGCACATAAAAATAAAGAACCGGTGTAAGTACAATACTAATTATAAGGGACACCCAAATGCGCTTGTCTATGGTTCTTGCAAACAAAAAAACAAGGACAAAAAGCAAACTAATTATGATAATAAAAGGCACTGTGAATATCATGCTTACTTATTATTAATATTGAATTGGGTTAAGGCGATAAATAATGTTGAAACACTTAAAAAATAAACGATATCCCGTGTGTCTAAAACGCCACGACTCATACTTTTAAAATGAAAACTCATACCCAAAGTATCTATAAAATTACTCGATAAAGCATCTGCAATGCCTTCAAAACCAATATAAAAAAAGAAACATAAAAATACGGCAATTATAAAAGTTACGATTTGATTGTCTGAAAGGGTAGAGGCAAATACCCCCATTGCGGTGTAAGCGGCTACTAAAAATAGTAAACCAAAATAAGATCCTAAAGTACTTCCTAAATCTAAGTTACCTTCAGGGCTTCCTAGTTTATAAACTGTAAATACATATAATAAAGTGGGTAATAAGGCAATAAGAATAAGTATAAAGGCTCCAAAATATTTTCCTAAAACAATTTGTAATCGGGTTACCGGTTTTGTTAACAATAACTCTAAAGTACCTTGTTTTTTTTCGTCAGCAAAGCTACGCATGGTCACTGCGGGAATTAAGAACATTAAAATCCAAGGTGCTAAAAGGAAAAATGAAGACAGGTCTGCAAAACCATTATCTAAAATGTTGAAGTCTCCTTTAAAAAACCATAAAAATAATCCGTTTAACAATAAAAATAAGGCAATAACCAAGTAGCCAATAGGTGAGGCGAAAAATGAATTAATTTCTTTTTTAATATGGCAAACATTCTTTTTTTGTTATAATTTGAAGTTGTTTTGTGCGTTATTTTACGGTAAACTTACCATTTTATCTACACTCCAAGCTTCAGGTTTATGGTTAAATAATTGTTTTGTTTTAGACCAAAGATCCTTAAATAAATCAGATTGTCTATAGTGTTCTAAATGCTGTTCTTCGTCCCAATAACTATAGGTGAAAAATATAGAGTCGTTTTGTTTGTCGCGATACAATTCTAAAAAGTTACAGCCTTCAAAATTTCTAATCAGTTCTTTTTTTGAATCGAACAAACTTAAAAATTCATCAACTTTAGAAGGCTCAAAACTCATTTTTACTATACGTACAAACATACCACTAGTCTTTTAAAAAGTTAACGGTTATCGTGTCCATTAAGGTTAATCCCATTAATGTAGATGCGCCTCCCACTGTCGTGGTGTTACTTTTGTAAATCGCAATTTCTAAATAATTAGAAGAGTTAAAAACCACTAAACCTTTTCCTTCTGCTTGGCGGTCGGAAACAGGTTTTGAAAAATCGACCACATCGCTATATTTATTATATATGGTATTAAACGAATGATTTCTAGCAGAAATTTTATAAGTACGTCCTTTTTGAATATTCTCGAAAAACTTTCGTTTAATATTGGTAATCACATTCCCGTAATTATCAATATAAATGATGCTCCCTATAATTTGATTTTGATCGTCGTTAATATAAGGTCTTAAATTTTGAATCGGTTTTATATGCTCTATAGTTTTTCCAATAACATCAAGCGTCCCGCCACGAGCAATATGGCAAGCCACTTTTACAAACACATCTAGTACTGGAAAACTCGTTTGAATTTTATTGTGAATATTAATTTCGACAATTTTTTCCGGATTAATTTCGGCACAAATCATACTCATTATTCCGTTGTTCGCACAAATAAAATAATGGCCATCTAACAGTACGGCTATATGTGTGTTTTCCGGATTAATTTCGGCATCAATGCCTATAATATGTATGGAACCTTTTGGGAAACTTGTGTATGCATTTTGAATGATATATGCCGCTTCAGAGATGCTAAATGGAGACACAGAATGCGAGATATCAACAATTCTAACATCTGGTAATTCACTATAGATAGCGCCTTTAATTGCCCCAGCGAAGTGGTCTTTTTCACCAAAATCTGTTGTTAAAGTTATTATAGCCATACGTGAATTGTTGATATGTTTTTCACATATCTGAAATAAATTTCATTAAGTTTGTTAGAAGCACAAAACTAATAAAACTTAACTGATATATTTAATTAAATCTACCTGCTTTTGAACGAAATAATTATAGAACTTGAAGAGATAACTCCTAAGGAGTTTTTTGGAGCACAAAACGTAAATATTGAACTACTTAAAAAATATTTTCCCAAATTAAAAATTGTTGCTCGCGGAAATAAAATTAAAGCCTATGGCGAAGAAGATCTCTTAGAAGAGTTCGACAGGCGATTAACCATGTTGCTAAATCACTTCGGAAAATATAATAAGCTAGACGAAAATACGATTGAGCGCGTGCTAACTAGTCAGAGTAGCGACGATTATACCACTTCTAAGCAAAGTGGCGAAGTTATTGTTCATGGGGTAAACGGAAAGTTGATTCGCGCCCAAACGGCCAACCAAAGAAAATTGGTTGAAAGTATGAGGAAAAACGATATGGTTTTTGCCATTGGTCCGGCAGGTACGGGTAAAACTTATACTGGGGTTGCTTTAGCGGTACAGGCTTTGAAAAACAAAGAAGTTAAACGTATTATTTTAACGCGACCAGCTGTAGAAGCTGGAGAAAATTTAGGGTTTTTGCCAGGTGATTTAAAGGAAAAATTAGATCCGTATATGCAACCACTTTACGATGCCTTACGGGATATGATTGCTCCTGAAAAATTAGCTTTGTATATAGAAAACGGAACCATTCAAATAGCTCCTTTGGCCTTTATGCGTGGTCGTACTCTTGATAATGCTTTTGTTATTTTAGATGAAGGTCAAAACACAACACATGCCCAAATGAAGATGTTTTTAACACGTATGGGTAAAAATGCTAAATTCTTACTTACGGGAGACCCTGGTCAAGTAGATTTACCAAGACGTACTACATCTGGATTAAAGGAAGCCTTGTTAATATTAAGAAATGTAGAGGGAGTTGGCATGATTTATTTAGACGATAAAGATGTTATTCGCCATAAATTGGTTAAAAAGGTGATAGAAGCTTATAAAAGTATAGAAAATCAAGAGTAGATATAGTTTGATTTTTTAGATATAATACACATGAGGTTTTATAATCTCATGTGTTTTTTATAGCTTTTAAAAGCTATAAAAAAATTTAGTTTTTCGAGATCGATTTTCTGTCTTTAATAACCTACTAAGAAAACCCAGCGATTATTATTAGGGCAGCAATTATACTCGTTATATTTTCATGTTCTTTTTCAATAATAAGGCAAGAAACAACAATCCATAAACAGACAGAAGAAACGATCTTTATAATTAAGAAGCGAGAAAGGTTTTTTATTTAAATAGAATTTCTGTTGAATGTTTATAATCCTAGTAAACCAGCTTTAAAATGGTCCCAATCAGAAAGTATTAGTGTTGTTAAAATAAATGAGATAAGCATGATCACTATACTGTAAACCTCTTTTCTTGTTAATTCTCTTTTCATATTATAAGTTAGTTATTTACCCTTCGTATGGATTTCATCGGCAAAAACTTAAATCTAAAGAAATACCTGCCTGAATAGAATTTAAAAGTAAGAAATTTTTCTAATCAATCTAGTTATACTTATTGTTTTTAGAATTCCATTACTTAAAATGTCTTTTTATTTGTTTTAAAAAAGTGAAATGAAGTATCTTTAGCGCAGCCAAACTAAGAATATGAAATAATGCCAATACGGTATTAGAAAATTAACCTTTATGAAAACTCCCAGTGTTTCATGCGTAGCTTTTATGCTGCTAACCCTCTTTTTGCTAGTAAGTTGTGTTGATGGAACTAAAAAAGAAAGTGAATCAGAATTTGTTCACCCTCAAGTGTTAAGAGAAAAGCCAAGCCGATCACCATCGAAAGGAATTGGCCCTATAAAAGAAATTGAATTAGCAGATTCTCTAGACCCAGAAAAGGTTAAAAAAGGCAAATTGCTTTTCCAAATGAAATGTGCTTCCTGTCATAAATTAACCGATCAACGTCTTGTGGGCCCAGGTTGGGAAGGTATAACCAATACTAGACAACCAGAGTGGATCATGAATATGATTACCAATACCGAAGAAATGCTGGAAAAAGATAGATTAGCAAAAATTCAACTTGAAGAATGTGTTACACGCATGCCTAATCAAAATGTTACCATTGAAGAGGCAAGATCTATTCTTGAGTTTATGAGACAAAACGATTTAGATCAAGTCAATAAAAAAGATGGTGCACTTCAAGAAAAATAATTTAAAGGAAGGTTGACGGTTTAAATGGAATTAAAAGCACAATATAATGCCATGTATTATGAAGCTATTCTGCAAATAAAACAAGATGCCTATGTTGTTGATGATCTTTTGCACTCCCAACACGATAAGCGTTTAGGAATTACGTTATTAATCCGACCACCGGAAGCTGTAAAGCAACAAATTCAAAAATTTTTATCAGAAATAAAAGCAGTAGATGCCAATCAATATTATTACCCAAATTCCGATATTCATATTACCGTACTGTCAATAATATCGTGTTATAACGGATTTCAATTAGATCAGATTTCTGTAGAAGATTATATCCAAGTTATTGAAACAAGCCTGAAGGATATGCCTGCATTTCGTATTCAATTTAAAGGTATTACAGCATCGCCTTCTTGTGTAATGATTCAAGGGTTTTTAGAAACAGATACCCTTAACCTAATTCGAGATCGCCTCAGATTTCATTTTAAAAACACTGCTCTAGAGCAGTCTATAGATATTCGGTATGCCGTACAAACGGCTCACTCAACTGTAGTGCGTTTTACGAATACCTTGCAACACAAAAATGAATTTTTAAATGTTATAGAAGCGTATAGACATTTTGATTTTGGTAGTTTTAAAGTACAGGGTTTAGAACTCGTGTATAACGATTGGTATCAGCGGGAAGACCGTGTAAAATGTTTGCACCGGTTTAATTTGGAATAAAAATATTTTCTCAATTTAAATATCCAATAAAGCATTTTGTGAATTATTGTTTACTTTTACCCTTTATTTATATTACTAATTAAAGCATCATCATGTTGTAAAGATGCAATTTTTCAAACCATGACAATTACAGATACTAATTTCAATTTTCCAGGACAACAAAGTGTTTATAAAGGAAAAGTTAGAGCCGTTTATACAATTAATGACGATTTATTGGTAATGATTGCCACAGATCGATTAAGTGCCTTCGATGTTGTAATGCCAAAAGGAATTCCTTATAAAGGTCAGATTTTAAATCAGATTGCTACAAAATTTATGGCGCAAACAGAAGATTTGGTTCCAAATTGGTTGATTGCTACGCCAGACCCTAATGTTGCAGTTGGTCATTTATGCGAGCCTTTTAAAGTAGAAATGGTAATTCGTGGTTATATGTCTGGACATGCAGCACGAGAATACAAAGCTGGTAAACGATTACTTTGTGGTGTGGCCATGCCAGAAGGGATGAAAGAAAACGATAAGTTTCCAGAGCCCATAATTACACCTGCAACGAAAGCCGAAATGGGAGACCATGACGAGGATATTTCTAGGGAAGATATTATTAAAAAGGGAATTGTTTCTGAAGAAGATTATCTAATTCTTGAAGATTATACGCGAAAATTATTTGCTCGTGGAACTGAAATTGCAGCAGAACGAGGATTGATTTTAGTCGATACAAAATATGAATTTGGTAAAACGAAAGATGGAAAAATAGTATTGATTGATGAGATCCACACCCCGGATTCTTCTCGATATTTTTATAAAGACGGTTACCAAGAGCGTCAAGAAAAAGGAGAGCCACAAAAGCAATTATCTAAAGAATTTGTTCGTCAGTGGTTAATATCTCATGGATTTCAAGGTTTAGAAGGCCAAGAATTACCAGTTATGAGCGATGAATATATTGACACGGTTAGTGAGCGCTATATAGAATTATATGAAAATATTATGGGCGAACCATTTGTAAAGGCAGATGTTTCAAACATTGAAGACCGTATTAAAACAAATGTAGAAGCGTATTTAGCGTCTGTTTAATCGCGATTTAATACCAGTATTTCCTATAAAATTTAAAGCCTTTCTAGTAGCATCATACAGGAAGGCTTTTGTTTTTTCTTCAAGCAGTACAATAACACACACGCTAATCATAAAAAACAGAGCACCAATTATTGCCGTCCACGGTTCTAAAGCCTTATTGTAATAGGCGTAGAGCCCGATACCGGTAAAACTGCCATACAGTATTATAAAATGTACCACATAAATAGAAAGGGTGTTGTTTCCTATTTTTGAAATTACCTTGTGTTTTAAATAGGATTCTAAAGCATAAAACACGCCAAAGGTTATACCTACTGCTCCTAATCTAGAAAATAAGTAATTGTAATCTGCAGCCCGTTGTAAGAGCTGAATGTTCGTGATTTCACTAAGCATGCTTAGGGTAGGCGATGATAAAAATTGAAGAAAAAAGCCTCCTATTAAAAACGAACCAATCGCAATTTGTTTAAAATTGGTTTTAGCTTGGTATTTAAAAAAATGTTACCTAAAACAG
This sequence comes from Formosa haliotis, assembly GCF_001685485.1. Classification (NCBI taxonomy): domain Bacteria; kingdom Pseudomonadati; phylum Bacteroidota; class Flavobacteriia; order Flavobacteriales; family Flavobacteriaceae; genus Formosa; species Formosa haliotis. Next base: position 22,232 of record NZ_BDEL01000001.1, read on the forward strand.
CACCGTACGCGACATAACCAAACCAAGGAAAAATTGTAAATACAGATCCGTTTTCTTTAGTGAGATAGTTTACAAATACATCTGGAATTTGAGGTAATGTTAAATTTCTATATAGCGGTTCCGATATAAATATAAGCGTTCCTACTACAGTCAAAACTATAGATAATAAAGTGGTTTTTGATTTTAAAACGTAAAATAATCCGGTTAAAAGTAAAAGGGAGACACCTATAATTTGAAGCACATCTATAATTAAAAAGTAACTATTAAAATGCCCGTTTAACCAATGAAAAAATGGAATTCTTAAGGCATAGCCTATTACAATTAAGGAGAGACCTCGTTTTAAACTTTTGTGTATTCTAAACGATGCTTTACCTTTTGCTTGGGCGGTTTGTAAAATATACATGATCACCAAGCCCGTTATTGTAAAAAATAAAGGGGCAGTATTTCCTCTTAGTTCAGACCAAATATTAAACGCAGTATACGCCGTAGATTTATAAACAGGGTTCAGTAAACCATCAATAAAATGCCCTTGAAGCATCATTAAAATAGCAAAGGCCCTTACGGCATCTAGAAAGTATAATCTATTGTTTTTCAAAAGAGATGTAATAAAACAGGTGTAAAAGTACAACAATTTTATATTTCTTATTTCTAGACCATAAATTTTACAGGAGTTAGGTGGTGTGAAAAAGAAATTAATCGATTTGATTAAAAAGGATAGGGTTTTGAATATATACGCTAAAGGTTTAATATTGAAATGGAATATATTTAACCCGTTGTATAGCTTATGAAACTATTAGATCATTTTATTTCTGAATTTGCCTCCTTTGTATGGGGATTACCCTTATTAATACTATTAATAGGAGGTGGATTATATCTGTTGATTTATTCAAGATTTCTACCATTTCGCTTCTTATGGCATGCCATTCAAGTTTTACGAGGAACCTACGACAACCCCAACGATCCGGGAGAAATCTCACATTTTCAAGCCCTCACAACAGCGCTTTCAGCTACAGTAGGAATGGGGAATATTGCAGGTGTAGCCGTAGCTATAGCCATTGGCGGACCAGGAGCTGTATTTTGGATGTGGGTGAGTGCCATTATTGGGATGGCCACTAAATTTTTCACCTCGGCATTAGCGATTATGTACCGTGGGAAAGATAGTGAAGGTAAATTACAAGGAGGGCCCATGTATTTTATAACAGAAGGTTTGGGTAAAACCTGGAAACCACTAGCAGTAATGTTTAGTGTTTGCGGTTTGGTTGGTGCTTTACCCATTTTTAATGTAAATCAATTAACACAGGCTATAAACGATATTTTGTTGGTGCCCAACCATGTTGAGGTTAGTTTAACCTCTAACCTTATTATAGGTCTGGTTTTAGTCTCGATTACAAGCCTGGTAATTTTAGGCGGCTTAGATAGAATTAGTAAAACAGCATCAAAATTGGTTCCCGCTATGGTTGGACTATATTTTGTATTGGTTTTGTTTATTCTCGCTGTTAATATAGAAGAAGTGCCTAAATATTTCGGAATGATTTTTTCAAATGCATTTACAGCACAAAATTTTAAAGGCGATACCTTTTTGGGAGGCGCTTTAGGAGGTTTAATTCTATTAGGAATTCGTAGAGCTGCATTTTCTAACGAAGCAGGAATTGGAACGGCCCCTATGGCTCATGGCGCTGCAAAAACAGCCGAGCCTATTCGTGAAGGTTTAGTAGCTATGTTAGGTCCAGCTATAGATACTTTATTAGTTTGTACTCTTACCGCGCTGGCCATTTTAGTTACTGGAGTATGGCAAACCTCTGATGCGAATGGCGTGAGTTTAACGGCAACGGCTTTTGGACATGCCATGCCAGTCTTGGGAAAGTATTTATTGCTGATTTGTATTTTTGTGTTTAGCATATCGTCTCTATTTTCTTATTCTTATTACGGTACAAAATGTATGTCCTTTCTTTTTGGGGCAGACAAAAAACACCTTTATAATTACATCTATATAGCAAGTATTATTTTAGGAGCGACCACTTCCTTAAGTATGATGATAAATTTAATTGACGGTTTTTTCGCGTTAATGGCAATTCCTACCATGGTGTCTACCTTAATTATGGCACCTCGAGTAATGGCACGGGTTAAAACATATTTTTTAACACTAAAGAATAATAACGTATGAAATTTCCAAAGGCATTTATTTGGGGTACTGCAACCTCGGCTTATCAAATAGAAGGGGCTTGGAATACCGATGGGCGTGGACCATCAATTTGGGATGCCTTTTGTCACGAACCAAATAATGTTTATAATAATCATACTGGGAATATAGCGTGCGACCATTATAATAAGATGAAACAAGATGTCGCCTTAATGAAAACGATGGGATTAAAAGCCTATCGGTTTTCTATTTCGTGGTCTCGAATTTTTCCTCAAGGACAGGGAGAAATAAATGAAAAAGGAGTGCAGTTTTATTCAGAATTAATTGATGAACTCATACAGAACGATATTGAACCTTGGGTAACTTTATATCATTGGGATTTACCATTAGCCATACACAACGAATTAAATGGTTGGTTAAATAAAGAGGTCACAGATTTGTTTGTTAAGTATGCTAAACTGTGTTTTGAGCGTTTTGGAAACCGGGTAAAACATTGGATTACATTTAATGAACCTTGGGTTGTTTCTATTTTGGGTTACGGACAAGGGGTTTTTGCGCCCGGAAAAATATCTAATTCAGAACCTTATTTGGTAGGGCACCACTTGCTAATTGCCCATGCAAAAACAGTAAAATTATATCGCAATCTGTTTCAAAAATCTCAACAAGGAAAAATAGGAATTACAAATAATTGCGATTGGCGAGAGCCTTTAACTAATAAAAAAGAAGATAAAGAAGCTGCTCAACGTGCTTTAGAATTTTTCTTGTCCTGGTTCGCCGATCCCGTCTATTTTGGAAGCTATCCGCAATCTATGGTAGATAGGCTGGGAGCTAGGCTACCTGAATTTACCATTGAAGAACGCAAGATGCTTAGAGGAAGCTCAGATTTTTTTGGGTTAAATCATTATACAACCATGTTAGCTTCAGAGGCTAAAGATTTGGAACAAATTTCGGTGTACGGAAATGGTGGTTTATCTGAAGATCAAAATGTGAATTTAACTTTAGATCCGAGTTGGGAACTTACAGCCATGAAATGGGCCGTTGTGCCATGGGGTTGTAGAAAACTTCTAGAATGGATTTCTAATCGTTACGATTTTCCAGACATCATTATTACAGAAAATGGTTGTGCTTACGATGATGTTTTAGAAAATGGCGAAGTTCACGATATAAAACGTATTGCTTTTTTTAAGAATTATCTAGAAGAATGTGCAATTGCAATAAATAATGGCGTGCAATTAAAAGGATATTTCTGTTGGTCTTTATTAGATAATTTTGAATGGGCTTCTGGCTATAGTAAACGCTTTGGTATACACTATGTGAATTTTGAAACTTTAGAGCGTACACCAAAAGCATCTTCAAAATGGCTTAAATTATTTCTAGAATCGCAGCCTTAACACGACTTGATATTTTTCGAAAATAAACTTTAGCCGTTAGATACAAATCGACTAAAACTACGATATTCGTGTCTAAACTCACTAGGCGTAGTGTTTTTGTTTTTCTTAAAAACACGATTAAAGTTTGCAATATTATTGAAACCACATTTAAACGAGATTTCGCTTACGGTTAAATCTGTTTCAATTAAATATTTTGTTGCGTGGATAATTCTAAAATCGTTAATATAATTAATAAACGTTTTTCCGGTACGTTTCTTTATAAATCGGTTAAACGAACTCGGACTCATATTAATAAGGTTAGAGATTTCGTTTAGGGAGATTTTGGTATGAAAATTCATTTCAACATAATCTTTAATCTTCATAATCTTCTTGCTATTTTCAAATTCTCCAGCCAAATTATCGCTATGCGATAGTAATCTATAGTCTTTTTCTTGAGCTAAACTTTCTAATAAATCTAATAATTGTGTGTGGTCTGCAATGGTATTTGTGTTTTTTAAAGCCATAATTTTCGATTGTAGCTTTAAGGCGGTTTCTTTCGAAAATTGTATGCCTTCTTTCGATTTAGATAATAAATCTTTAATTTTTTTAAAAACGCTTGTCGATAAAATTTTATCAGTAAATAACCAATTATGAAATTGAATGGTAATTTCTTTTATTTCGTTGCTTTTACAACGATGCATTTCCCAACCATGTTCTACGTTCGACCCTATTAAGGTTAATTCTACATCGTCTATCTCTTCAATATTATCACCAACAATACGTTTTATACCTTTCCCGTTTAGTATAAAATTGAGTTCTAATTCCGGATGAAAATGAATGGGGAAATTAAATTGCTTCTTTAATCTATTGATGATTAAAAACAATTCATCCTGATTTAATAGCGTTAATTCTCTATGTATATTTTCACACATGATAGTTAATTTGTTTGGTTAGACGAAACGATTTGTAATAAAGAGGATTTAAACTCGGTATTACATTGTGATTATTACAATATACAATAATATTTGTAGTTTAAGTATGTTGTTTTAGGTAAATTCGTAATGTTAGTGTTAAAAAAATAAGGTATTTTAAATATTTGTCAATTTTATAATATGGTGTGTGGAATTATCTAGGTTTCGGTTGAATATGGGGTAGTCAAATATTACGAATAAGGCTTTAAAGTTGTTAATATGTAAATTCATTATTATTTAGCGATATTTTTATGTTATCAGTAGAAAAAATGCTAATAATGCGATTAGTTTTTATATTTTAGGAGAGCACTAACTAAAATGTATTAAAAATTAAAACCATAGTATCGCATGAGTAATTATCATATAAAACATTTAGAAGAATATTATCAAGTTTACAGGAAATCGGTTAGAGAACCCGAAAATTTTTGGGCCGAAGTTGCAGAAGAACATTTTATGTGGCGTAAACGATGGGATAAGGTGTTAAGTTGGGATTTTAAGAAACCAGAAATAAAATGGTTTGAAGGTGCCCAGTTAAATATTACCGAAAATTGTATAGACAGACACCTTAGAACAAAAGGCGATAAAACTGCTATTATTTTTGAACCGAATGACCCGAATGATCCCGCAGAACATATTTCGTATCAACAATTACATGATCGCGTTTGCCAAATGGCTAATGTGCTAAAGCGTAAAGGAATTAAAAAGGGAGATCGTGTGTGTATTTATTTACCCATGATTCCAGAATTAGCTATTTCACTTTTGGCTTGTGCTAGAATAGGAGCCATACACTCTGTGGTTTTTGCAGGATTTTCATCGAAAGCATTATCCTCTCGTGTAAACGATAGTGAGTGTAAAATGGTAATTACTGCAGATGGATCTTATCGTGGTTCTAAAACTATCGATTTAAAAGGTATCGTAGATGGTGGCTTAGAATCGTGCCCTTGTGTAGAACATGTTTTGGTGGTGAATAGAATTAATTCGGAAATAACCATGAAAGAAGGACGCGATGAGTGGTTACAACCTTTATTAGATGCCGCATCTCCAGTATGTGAACCCGAAATTATGAACGCAGAAGACCCTTTATTTATTCTATATACATCGGGATCTACCGGAAAACCAAAAGGGATGGTACATACCACTGGAGGATATATGGTATATACCGCTTATACTTTTAAAAATGTATTTCAATATAAAGATGGCGATGTGTACTGGTGTACGGCAGACATTGGTTGGATTACCGGACATAGTTATATTGTTTACGGTCCATTAGCAAACGGCGCAACTACACTTATGTTTGAAGGCGTACCTCATTATCCAGATTTCGGAAGATTCTGGCAAATTGTAGAAAAACATAAAGTCAATCAATTTTATACGGCTCCTACAGCAATTCGAGCTTTAGGAAAACAAAATATTAATTTTGTTGAAAACAGCGATTTATCATCTTTAAAAGTTTTAGGGTCTGTAGGAGAACCCATAAACGAAGAAGCATGGCACTGGTATAACGATAATATTGGAAAACATAAAAGTCCGATTGTTGATACTTGGTGGCAAACCGAAACAGGAGGGATCATGATTACACCAATACCTTTTGTAACACCAACAAAACCAACGTATGCTACCTTACCATTTATAGGGATCCAACCCGCCTTGTTAGATGAGGTTGGGGAAGAGCTTAAGGGCAATCAGGTAGATGGTCGTTTGTGTATTAAGTTTCCTTGGCCATCTATTGCTCGTACCATTTGGGGAGATCATGCCCGATATAAAGACACTTATTTTTCTGCCTTCGAAAATATGTATTTTACAGGTGATGGCGCTTTAAGAGACGAGGTTGGATATTACAGAATTACTGGTCGCGTGGATGATGTTATCATTGTTTCTGGACATAATTTAGGAACGGCTCCTATAGAAGATGCCATAAACGAACATCCAGCAGTTGCAGAATCTGCCATTGTAGGATTCCCTCACGATGTAAAAGGAAATGCACTTTACGGGTATGTTACTTTAAAAGAAACTGGGGAGTCTAGAGATCAGAATAACTTAAGAAACGAGATTAACCAATTAATTACAGATCGTATTGGAGCTATTGCTAAATTAGAAAAGATTCAGTTTACAGATGGCCTACCTAAAACGCGCTCTGGAAAAATTATGCGTCGTATTCTTAGAAAAATAGCAAGTAACGATCTTAGTAATTTAGGAGATACAAGTACCTTGTTAAATCCGGAATGTGTACAAGATATTATAGATAAAAGTCTTTAATACTTTTAAGTCCCGGCTAGAAAGATGTAGACCGTATTATAGCTGAAGGCTTAAAAAGTAGAGATGATAAAGCAAAAAAAGAGGCTGTCCAAAAAGAATTAAAATCCGTCATTCTGAACTTGATTCAGAATCTCATGATATTGATAACCAATTATGTGAGAACCTGAATCAAGTTCAGGTTGACGAAAACTCTTCTTTTATGACAGCCTCTTTTCTTTATATTACTTTTTCTTTGGTTTAAATACAGGTAGTAATTCGGTTTTAACTTCTCCGAAACCAATTCGGGTACCATCATTTTCGCAATACCCTCGCATGATCACCGTATCGTAATCGTTTATAAATTTACGTTCTGTTCCGTCTTTTAAAGTTATGGGTTTAGAACCTCTCCAAGTTAATTCTAGCATAGACCCTAAAGAATCTGGAGTTGGACCAGAAATCGTACCACTTCCCATTAAATCGCCAGAATTTACTGGGCAACCATTTATGGTATGGTGCGCTAATTGTTGCGACATATTCCAATACATATATTTGAAATTAGAATGACAAACAACAGTTTCTTTTGCCGTTTTAGGTTGAATAGCAACTTCTAAATTAATATCGAAACTCTTTTTGCCTTTTGTTTGTAAATAAGGCATTTGTGCTTTTACAGGTTTCGGACCTTGAACTCTAAATGGTTCTAAAGCATCAAGTGTTACAATCCATGGCGACATAGAAGAAGCAAAATTCTTTGATAAAAATGGTCCTAGAGGCACATATTCCCAACTCTGAATATCTCTAGCACTCCAGTCGTTAAATAATACTAGTCCGAAAATATATTCTTCAGCTTCATTTGCTGGAATAGGTTCTCCTAAATCATTAGCATCAGTAGTAATGAACCCCATTTCTAATTCAAAATCAACAAATTTTGAAGGTCCAAATACTGGTTCTGTAGCATCAGGAGGTAAGGTTTGTCCTTGTGGTCTGTGAATAGGAATTCCAGATGGAATAATAGACGAACTTCTTCCGTGATATCCTACAGGTATATGTAACCAATTAGGTAATAAGGCATTTTCAGGATCTCTAAACATGGCCCCAACATTTGTGGCATGTTCAATGCTTGAATAAAAATCGGTATAATCTCCTATTAAAACGGGCAGTTGCATTTCTATTTCATCTAAACGAAATAGTACAATTTCTTTATGTTGTTTATTATCTTTTAAAATATCGTTTTCAGCATCAAAAATTTCGGCAATTCTATTACGTACTGCTCTCCAAGTTTTTCTACCGTCGGCAATAAAGTCATTTAAAGTATCTTGAAGAAATATATCGTCTGTTAAAGGAATATCGTTAAAGTAGCCTAATTGATGCAGGGCACCAAGATCGATGGCCGTATCTCCAATTCGGGTTCCTATAGTAATAATGTCGTCTCGGGTAAGAAATACACCGAAAGGAATATTCTGAATAGGAAAATCCGAATTTTTGTCGACATGTAGCCATGTCTTACGATCTGGATTGTTGGCTGATATTTGCATAACGTTGTTGTTAGTTAATTGTTTAATAAATTCTATTCAAATATATGTTTTTTGATGTATTTAACTAATCTATTTGTTATTTTTGAGGAATTTTTAACGATAATTATAATGATGCAACGCGACGAACAAATTTTTGAATTAATAGAAGCCGAAAAACAACGCCAATTACATGGTTTAGAGTTAATTGCTTCGGAAAACTTTGTAAGCGACCAAGTAATGGAAGCTGCAGGTTCTGTTTTAACTAATAAATACGCAGAAGGCTACCCAGGTAAGCGCTATTATGGTGGCTGTGAGGTAGTTGATGAGGTAGAACAAATCGCGATTGATCGTGCAAAAGCTCTTTTTGGAGCGGCCTATGTAAACGTACAACCACACTCTGGAAGTCAGGCAAACACAGCTGTTTTTGCGGCTTGTTTAAAACCTGGAGATAAAATTTTAGGTTTCGATCTTTCTCATGGTGGACATTTAACGCACGGTTCTCCGGTAAACTTTTCAGGAAAATTATACAATCCTTCGTTTTATGGTGTAGACCAAGAAACAGGAATTTTAAACTACGATAAAATTCAAAAGGTAGCTACAAAAGAGCAACCTAAGTTAATTATTGCTGGTGCTTCAGCATATTCTCGTGATATCGATTTTAAACGTTTCCGTGAAATAGCAGATAGTGTAGGGGCAATTTTAATGGCCGATATTTCTCATCCTGCTGGATTAATTGCAAAAGGAATTTTAAACGATCCAATTCCGCATTGTCATGTAGTTACAACGACAACGCATAAAACCTTAAGAGGTCCAAGAGGAGGAATGATTATGATGGGTGAAGATTTTGATAACCCATTTGGATTAAAACTTAAAAATGGAAGTTTAAGAAAGATGTCTTCTTTATTCGATTCTGCCGTATTTCCAGGAAACCAAGGAGGCCCATTAGAGCATATTATTGCCGCTAAGGCGATTGCTTTTGGTGAAGCTCTTACAGACGACTACCTTAATTATATGCTACAAGTAAAGAAAAATGCATCGGCAATGGCAGACGCATTTGTAGCCAAAGGTTATAATATTATTTCTGGAGGAACAGATAACCACATGATGCTTATCGACCTTAGAAATAAAAATGTTTCTGGAAAACAAGCTGAAGAAGCCTTGGTGAAAGCAGATATTACAGTAAATAAAAACATGGTACCTTTTGATGATAAATCACCTTTTGTAACTTCAGGTATTCGTATTGGTGCTGCCGCAATTACAACTAGAGGTTTAAAAGAAAGCGATATGCAAACTATTGTTGATTTAGTTGACGAAGTTATTGTAAACTTAGAAGATGATGCTGTTTTAGCGTCTGTAGCAACTAAAGTAAATGCATTAATGGCAGAACGTCCGTTATTTGTATCTTAAAAAGATAACAAACAGTTTATATAAATAAAAAGGCTGTCCTAAAATTTAAATTTTCGTCAACCTGAACATGATTCAGAATGACGGTTTTAAATACTTTTAGGATAGCCCTTTTTTATGGGTGTTAGAAAAAAAATATGTAACCGTATTTAATACAGGTTACATTTTTATTTATACTGACATAAATAGGAGGTTTGCTCTGAAACCTTTACTTGAAACGTTTTATTAGCATCGATCTCGTAAGATTCTCCCGCTTTAAAATTTTCCCAATTGCTAGATTCTGGTAATAACACGGTCATACTTCCTTCTATAACATTCATGGTTTCATGTTTGTTGGTGGCAAATTCGTACGTTCCAGCTTCCATAACCCCTAAAGTTGATGCTCCTGTAGCCGATTGATAGCCTAAAGATTTTACATTTCCTTCAAAGTAGGTGTTGCTTGATATCATAATATATGGTTTTAATGAACCTTAAAAGTATAACAATGCTTTATTAAGGCCAAGAGAACTGCCAAGAAACCGAAAATTCCTTAACGACAACAAATAAAAAATCGCCTAAAAATTGCTTTCTAGACGATCTCTCTTTGTAAATGATACATTTGGGAATTAATCGTTGAAATAGAATCCGTTTGGACCAACACCCACAGTATAGGTATTTATTAATGATCCAGATAACGAATATTCGTAAGTGGTTCCGGCAGAAGCAAAATCACCAGCATCTGCGATGTAAATTTTATCATCTTCTACAGCAAACCCGTACATCGCTCCGTATTCTGAAGTTGATTCGTATTCTAACACTTGAGCGAAAGAATTTTCGTCGGCATTTGTGTTTAGTTTAAATACAGAAGTTGCATTTGTAAAATACATAATGTCATCTTCAATATGTAATTGTTTTGCATTTTGAAGTTCTGCAGGTAAATCAATTTTTAAAGCAATAGTATTTGTGCTTAAGTTGATTTTAAAAATAGAAGAACTAGTTGAAACGGCATTATTAGTTAAAACATATAAACTTCCGTCTTCTTCCTCAAGAGAATTAGGAGAATTTCCTTCACCTAAATCAATTTCTGTAGTCGATTCTGTATTTGGGTCTAATACCGTAACACGGTTTCCAGCACCAAAATATCCATTAGCAAAATAGATCATGTCATCGTCTTCAATAACACGCTCTGCATTCTTCATATTAAATGTAGAGGTAGAATAATCTGTTAAATCTATAACTGTAACAAAGTCGTCTGAACCATCATCCCATCCGTTAGAGTTGGTTACATAGGCCTTACCTTCTGCAATAGCACCATATCTAGGAGATGCAAGATCTGAATCTATAGTTGCAATATATTCGAAAGAATAACGGTCTACTACTGTAATTTGATTTGAGGCTCCCGAAATTATATAGGCATGGTCATCATCAAAAAACATACTTTGTAAAGCATCTCCAAGTTCTGAAGCTGTAGGGTTCACATTTTCAAAAATATCATTGTCTTGAGAACCATCTTCTCCTATAAATGTAACTCCAGAAGTTCTAGGGTTTCCAAATTGTCCTTCGTTTAAAACAAAATAACCATGGTCGTAAATGCCATTTGGTACATCGGGTGTATTATCGTCATCGTCTTTGCTACAAGAGCTAAACATAGCTGCACTAACTAAGGCAACTGCAAAAAATTTGTGTATCTGTTTCATAGTGTAATAATTAAAAATTTATATTTAAGTAAATTGAATAATTTCGTCCAGGCATATATCTACTAGAAACACTTTGGTAGTTTTCGTTCCATATATTATTAAGCTGTCCTCCTAAAGTAAAGGTGTTACAGAAGGTGTAATCTAATCCGATATTTGAGATTTGATAGCCATCTAATTCATATTTTGAAATATTATCTGTAGTTGTAAATACGTTTCCTACATACATAAACTGATAAAAGCAGATATATTTTTAAAGCTATAACCTAAACTTGCAGTTGCTTTATGATAAGGCACATAAATAAGTTGTTTATTGGTAGCTTGGTTTTCTGAAACCGTGTACGCATAGGTGCTATTAACGGTTATTTGATGTTGGTTAAATGTTTTTGTATACTGTAGGAGTCCTTCTAAACCGTAGGTAATTACATGATCTGTATTAATAGGTTGCCAATTAGAACCGTTTGGTAGCCATCTAATCATATTTGTAATGTCGTTATAATAGGCGGTTAACGACAGGTTTATATTTTTAAATTTAAGATGATTTCCTAGTTCTGCTTGATAGGATGTTTCTGGTTTTAAGTCGGGATTACCACTGCCTTCCCAATACAAATCGTTAAAGGTTGGAATTCTAAAATTTTTAGACCCATTAATCGTGATATAATAAGGCGAACTAATTTGAATTTGTAGGCCTAAATTATATAAAAACGGACTGTTATAACTATCTGTAAGCTCTTGCCTGAAACCTAATTCGTATAAAAACCACGTGGTTAATTGATGCTTGTAAAGAAGATTAAAACTTGCTATTTGTCGTTTTTCATCATCTATGCTTGAGCCTTCACCTTTGTTTTGTGTATAATCGGCAATCGCATTAAGCGTTATTTTTTCTGAAGGGGTATAGGTAAAATCGTATTTTGCGATTATAGAGTTTACACCCCCAAAAGCATTCGAGTTGGTATTTATATTATCGAAATATTTATAATCTTCGGTAATATAAGCTAGTTTCAATTTCGATATTATGTTATTGTAGAACCCATTCCATTCAATTAAATTTCGGGTATTAAAATCCTGATATTTAGTAGGCGTTTCATTAGGAAGAATTAAAGAAAAATGGCGCTCCCCATCAAAAGCATAACTATACAATTTTAGTATATTTTTGGTGTTTAATCTATAACTAATATTAGCATTTAAACTGGTATTGTAATAGGCGCCGTTGCGATTATAATTATCGGAATCTACAAATTCATAATCGTTATCTGAGCTGTTTCTACTAATACTAATATTGGCGCTTAAATTATTTACCACTATGTTACTTTTATAATTAAATAATAGGGTATTAAAACTTCCGTAACGGCTATGTATGGTATTTTTAAAACCTTCAGAATAGTCGAATGCATTATTTAAATGAATACTTCCGCCAATCGCACCACTCCCGTAAATAACACTACCGCCACCACTTCTTACGCTAATCGCATTAAAATCTGAAGTGTTTAAGGTGTTAAAATCTGTTTGTCCGTTAAGCTGAGAATTTATATTTATCCCATTCCAAATAACAGCGGTTTGTTGCGCAGTTGTGCCTCTAAAAGAAGGTGAGGATACCATGCCCAAACCATTTTCTTTAAAATAAATAGGTGTGTTATAATTTAAAAGCGAAGTTAAAGAGGGCTTATTTATTGAGATGATACTATCCGATAAGACTAAAATAGATTGAGTATTACTAAATGTTTTTAGTTGCGAGTCGGTGGTGATTAAAACTTCTTCTAAATTTTGAACCGCATCGGTTTGCGCAGCAAGAGTTGCTGAAAAACACAAGGAAATTAAAAAATAGAGTGATAGTTTTTGTTTCATATATCTTAAGACCTTTTTCCCGAAAGCCGTTCGTTTATGCTGAATTTGGCAGGTCTCCTGACTTTCGTCTTGTTAATTCACCTTCCCAATTTAAAATTAAAATCAGTGGTATGTTGAAGTATCAATAACAAGCATTTTGCTAAGCAAAACTAAGATTACAGTTGCGGGAACAGTTTGAGATTTGCACTCAATTCCCATTTAATCCATCACTTAAAGTAATATGAACCAAAATTCGCAGCAAAAATAAGGATTTTATTATTATTGGAATGTAAATCCCACTTTTTTTGTAGAGTAGTTTGTAAGGAGACAGATATAACCTTTCAAAAAAAATAAATATTTTTATTTTGACTGAAATTTATATGCTTACATTTGAAGTGTTTTTAATGTTAAAATTCTTGATTCTTATCGGTGTTTAAAAACCATTTTACAGTCCGTTTTAATTAATATTTAAACTATGTCTTTACAGTTAAAATCTTTATTATTAGTCTTTTTAGTGTTTGTTTTCAGTTGTAAAAACGAAGCAAAACAAGTTAAAGAAGTTCAAGATCCAGGTGTTGATTTACCTTTAAAACACGCTAAAGGATTTTCTGTTAAAACGTATAAAAATTACAAAGTTTTAGAGATTTATAGTCCGTGGCCAAAAGCAGAAAAGACCTATAAATTTGCTTTGGTAGATAGAGCTTTTCAGGATAAGGTAGATTTAAAATCATCCGATTTTGAGGCGGTAATTCCAATTCCTATTGAGCGCATTGTAGTAACATCTACTACACATTTACCAGGATTGGAATTGTTAGATGAAGCGCATAAATTAGTTGGTTTTCCAGGCACTCAATATGTGTCTTCAGAGCATATTAGACATCGTATAGATAATAATGAAATTCGGGAACTTGGAAAAAACGAAGGTATAAATACCGAGGTGTTGTTAGAATTGCGACCTGAGTTAGTAATGGCTTTTGGTGTAGATGGGAATAATCGCGCTTTAGAGCAAGTAAAAAATGCAAATATTCCTGTGATGTACAATGGCGACTGGGTGGAAACATCTCCACTAGCCAAAGCCGAATGGATAAAACTTTTTGGTGTACTTTTTAAAAAGGAAGCCCAAGCCGATCAGGTTTATAATATTATAGAAACCGAATATGTAAACGCTAAAAAATTAGCAGCTACGGTAAGTGATAAGCCGAGTATTTTAAGCGGTGCTATGCATAAGGATGTGTGGTATTTACCTAACGGGACGAGTGCCGAGGCCCAATTGCTACAAGATGCGAATACCAATTATTTATGGAAAAACACACAAGGAGCAGGGAGTTTAGCGCTTAATTTTGAAACCGTTTTTAATAAAGCAAAAGCGGCAGATATTTGGGTAAACCCGTCGTTTTATGCAAGTTTAGAAGATTTAAAAACGGCGAATCAACATTATTCTAAATTTACTGCATTTAAAGCTAAGCAAATCTACACCATGGCAAATACTAAGGGTGAAACCGGTGGTGTTTTGTATTATGAATTGGGTCAATCTAGACCAGACTTGGTGTTGAAAGATTTAATTAAAATTTGTCACCCAGAATTACTTCCAGATTACGAACTTTATTTTTATCAAAAACTAAACTAATTGCCTAATCAACCCAAATATAAACAGGCCTTTTTTGTGCTTTTTGTACTGCTTGTATGTTGCTTTTTTATCAACATAAGTTTGGGGTCTGTTTCTATTCCTATACGAGGCGTTATTAATAGTGTTTTTGCGCATTCATCTCACGAATCATGGACTTATATTATTCAAAATTATAGATTACCAAAGGCTGTTACAGCCATATTAGTAGGGTCGGGATTGGGCGTGTCGGGCCTTTTAATGCAAACATTATTTAGAAATCCTCTTGCCGGACCTTTTGTTTTAGGCATAAGCTCTGGGGCAAGTTTAGGCGTGGCTTTAGTTATATTAGGGTCGGGCCTTTTTGGAGGTGTATTTGCCGGTATTTTAATTTCGAAATGGAGTGTGGTTATTGCAGCCAGTTTAGGTAGTTTTTTAGTTTTGTTGGCGGTACTTATTGTGTCTTCGAGGGTTCGCGATACCATGGCCATTTTAATTATAGGACTCATGTTTGCAAGTATTACAGGAGCCATTGTAGGTGTGTTATCTTATTTTAGTTCGGCAGAACAATTACAGCGCTATGTGTTTTGGGGCTTTGGGAGTTTAGGCAATTTATCTTGGCAAGAACTCCTTGTTTTTGGACTCATTTATAGTGTTGGTTTGGTTTTAAGTTTAGCTTCTGTAAAAGCCTTAAATACCTTGTTATTAGGCGAAAATTATGCCAAAAGTTTAGGCTTACACCTAAAGCGAAGCAGATTGTATATTATTTTAGCAACAAGTTTATTGGCAGGTACGATTACCGCGTTCGCAGGGCCGATTGCTTTTATAGGTTTGGCCATTCCGCATGTTGCGCGTTTGGTTTTTAATACGTCTAATCATAAAATATTATTACCGGCAGTGGTACTATTTGGGGCTATTATTATGTTGATTTGCGATACGATTGCTCAAATTCCGAATAGCGATTACACATTACCTATCAATGCAATTACCTCGTTGGTAGGCGCTCCAATGGTGATTTGGTTATTAGTACGGAAACGAAATTTAATGTTTTAATGGAAGAAAATCAGAAACATATAATTTTAAGAACGGAAGATTTAACCATTGGATATCGATCTACATCGGAGAAAACCATAATCGCGGAACATATAAATATTACCCTTGGTAAAGGAGAACTTGTTAGCTTAGTGGGAGGTAATGGTATAGGAAAATCTACGATGTTACGTACACTTACTAACACACAGCCAGCCTTAAGCGGTCAAGTTTTTATTAATAATAAAGCCGTAGTAACTTATGATGCTCTAGCTTTAGCACAAGTGCTTAGCATTGTATTTACTGAAAAATTGACCTCGAAAAATTTATCGGTTTTCGAATTGGTAGCCTTGGGGCGCCATCCTTATACCAATTGGATTGGAAGCCTATCTGACTTGGATGTTGAAAAAATTAATAATGCGTTGCAGTTAACGCATATTGAACATTTAAAGCATAAAAAGTGTTTTGAATTAAGCGATGGCCAACTTCAAAAAGTGATGATTTCTCGCGCTTTAGCTCAAGATACCGATTTGATTATTCTCGATGAACCTACCACGCATCTAGATATGTATCATAAAGCCTATGTTTTAAAATTGCTTCAACGCTTAACCAAAGAAACAGGAAAAACCATTTTGTTTTCGTCTCACGAAATTGATTTAGCCATTCAGCTTTGTGACAAAATGATAGTGATGACTCCAGAATGGGTGGTTTCAGATTCGCCATGTAACCTTATAGAACAAGGGGTGTTTTCTACATTATTCCCAGACGATTTAATTAAGTTTGATCCGTCAACAGGAAGTTTTCGGGTGAATAAATAGGCGAAGTTTCTTTAGTTTTCAAGCTATTTTTTTCCATTAAAAACAAGTATATTTGAGTGTTTTCAACCAAATTTCATGAGCGATACTATCATATTATTAACGTCTATAGGCCTTTCGTCTGCAATAGGATTTTTTATAGGATTTACCATTTCAAAATTAAAAAGTAAAGGGGAATATGGCCGATTGGAGGAACGAAATGCACAATTGCTTCAGCAGTATAATGATTTTAAATCCGATGCTGCTGCTCAAAATCTAAAGCAGGAAGAGGCATTTAAAGCACAGTTAGAAGACCTCCAGAAATACAATGCTAAAATTGAAAGTGATCGTGAAAGTATTAGACGAGAAAAGGATTTTTTAAATGAAGCGTTTACACGTAAATCTACCGAATTTCAAAATTTGCAAGAACAAAATGTACAGCGCGATAAAGATATGGTGAAGCAACAAGAACAACTCCGAAAGGATTTCGAGTTGCTTGCTGCTAAAATATTAGAAGAGAAGTCTGAAAAGTTTACCCATCAGAATAAAGAAAATCTAAAACTTATTTTAAATCCGTTGCACGAAAAAATTCAAGGTTTCGAGAAACGAGTAGAAGAATCTCAAAAGGAAAATATAGGTATGCATTCTGCCTTGAAAGAGCAATTGTTAGGATTAAAAGATTTAAACCTTCAAATGTCTAAAGAGGCAACCAATTTAACACGGGCTTTAAAAGGCGATAGTAAAATGCAAGGCAATTGGGGCGAATTGGTGCTTGAACGCGTGCTAGAAAAATCTGGTTTAGAGAAAGACCGCGAGTATTTTGTACAGCAACATTTTACACGTCCAGATGGTACACGTGTGTTGCCAGATGTGGTTTTACATTTGCCAGATAACAAACGCATGATTATAGATTCGAAAGTGTCGTTAGTGGATTATGAACGGTTTGTAAACGCCAACGAAGCCGAGCGTATATTGCATTTAAAGGCGCATGTAAACTCTATCCGCCGACATGTCGATCAGCTTTCAGCTAAAAATTATCAGGATTTATACGATATCGATTCGCCAGATTTCGTCTTGCTTTTTATTCCTATAGAACCTGCTTTTGCCGTTGCGATAAATGAGGATAATGCACTGTATAATCGAGCTTTCGAGAAGAATATCGTGATCGTTACGCCGGCGACCTTATTAGCCACGTTACGAACGGTGGACACCATGTGGAACAACGAAAAACAACAGCGAAATTCATTAGAAATTGCAAGACAAGCGGGAGCGTTATACGATAAATTTGAAGGCTTGTTAAAAGATTTAACTGGGGTGGGAAAGAAGTTAGACGATGCTAAAAAAGATTATGCGTCTGCCATGAATAAATTGGTAGATGGCCGAGGAAATTTAGTAACAAGTGTTGAGAAATTAAAAAAGATGGGCGCTAAAGCGAAAAAGCAATTGCCTGAAGCCGTTTTAAATCGGGCTATAAACGAAGAGGAATAAAAAAAGAGGCTGTATAAAATGTTGAGTTTTCGTCGACCTGAACTTGATTCAGGTTCTCACATATCGTGTTATCCATGTGATGAGATTCTGAACTAAATTCAGAATGACGAGTTTTAATACTTTTTAAACAGCCTCTTTTATTGAATTGTGTGATTTAACACTTAGTATGCTTCAAAATCTTCTTTACGAGTTTGTGGTTTTTCGTAGTCTTCAATTTGAACTTTATCGTGAGTAAATAAATTGGCAACAACCAAAATAAATCCTAACATTAAAAGTGTAATCACTACAAAATTATCTAATATATCTAACATACCCGAGATGGCGAATCCGAAAGAAACGACAATGGTGAGTATGAATGACATTTTATCTGAAAGCATAATGTGTTTAGGTTTTAAATTCCTGTATAGTTACTAGGTGTAATAGCTTTTAATTCTGTTTTAATAGCATCTGATACCTCTAAGGTATCAATAAAATTTGCAATAGACAACTGATTGATTTTTTCGTTTGTTCGTGTTAAACCTTTTAAAGCTTCATAAGGATTTGCATAGCCTTCACGACGTAAAATAGTTTGAATCGCTTCTGCCACTACTGCCCAGTTATTTTCTAAATCTTCGGCAAATTTATCCGTGTTTAAAAGTAATTTATTCAATCCTTTTAAAGTCGATTCAAAGCCAATTAATGTATGGCCAAATGGCACACCAATATTTCTTAAAACCGTACTATCTGTTAAATCACGTTGTAACCTAGACACAGGTAATTTGGATGAAAGGTATTCAAAAACCGCATTTGCCATACCTAAGTTTCCTTCACTATTTTCAAAATCGATTGGATTAACTTTATGTGGCATAGCAGAGCTTCCTACTTCACCTTTTTTAATACGTTGTTTAAAATAATCCATAGACACATAGGTCCAAACATCGCGATCTAAATCGATAAAAATATTGTTGATACGCTTTATATTATCAAATAAAGCAGCCATATGGTCGTAATGCTCAATTTGTGTAGTTGGGAATGAATGGTGTAATCCTAATACATCTTGTACAAAGTTACGTCCGAAAACTTTCCAGTCGATATGGCTATAAGCGACATTATGAGCATTGAAATTCCCTGTAGCTCCACCAAATTTGGCAGCATGAGGAATAGTTTCTAATAATTGATATTGCTGATTTAAACGTGCCACAAAAACTTCAACTTCTTTTCCTAAACGTGTAGGAGAAGCTGGTTGGCCGTGAGTTCTTGCCAACATTGGTACATCTTTCCACTCAATCGCTAAATCTTTTAATTTCTCTTTTAGTGCAAGAAATTTAGGGATATAAACGTTGTTTAAAGCTTCTTTAATGCTTAAAGGAATAGCTGTATTATTAATATCTTGAGAAGTTAGTCCGAAATGGATAAACTCTTTGTATTGTGAAATGTTTAAAGCATCGAATTTTTCTTTAATGAAATATTCTACGGCTTTAACATCGTGATTAGTTACACTTTCAATTTTTTTAATAGACAAAGCATCTTCAGTAGAAAACGACTTGTAAATAGTACGTAAATCTTCGAATAAATTACTATTAAAATCTTTAAGTTGCGGTAATGGAATTTCGCAAAGCGCAATAAAATATTCAATTTCTACTTGAACTCTATATTTTATTAAAGCTTCTTCAGAAAAATAAGGTGCTAGTGAATTTGTTTTACTTCTGTAACGACCATCAATTGGTGAAATAGCATTAAGTGTTGTTATTGGCATAGTGTAAATTTTTTCAAGTGCAAATATAAGCATTTCGTTGCCTTTGTTAGCCGATATTTTAAAAGGATTTCGTTAAATATTTCGGAATAATAACACCAATTTTTACTTTAATTTACGGAATCTTAATTTTCTTTAAAATATGTCTGGCTCGTGCTTTAAAAGCAGCACTTTGCACATGATAATCACGACTTAAAATATCGGCGAGTTCAGGGTAAATCCAATCATATTCCTTGCCAAACAAATAAAGAGTTTGCATGGCGTAGGCTTTTGTGGCTACTTTTTCATCTTTTATTAAATAATCGAAACACACAGAAATGATACGCTCTTTTATTTCTGGAGTTAAAGCGTTTCTTAAATAAAAGTTCATTTTATCGGTATTGGCTTTTGCTAGATATTCGCAAATTTTAGCCACCGGACGTACAGCAGAATCTAAATGTACAGTATGCATCTTTGCAGTGAAAGTATCTAAATAAGGATAGATAATAGCTAAGTGTTCGGCACAAGCAAATTCTAAAACCCAAGCGGCTTTACACGATATTTTATCATCTATTTTAAACAAAATGTCTAAAAGCGTAGGCATTAAATCGGGGTGTTCAAAAACAAGGGAAGCAAATTTTAATCGGTTTTCACGGGAGTGATTAACATAATTTAATTGCTCGTAAAGTTGCTCTGTAGTCACTTAATTTTTATATTTTTAAGTCTTAAATTTAATAAAATGAAAAGTCTTAAGAAAATATTGTTACTACTATTGGTGCTGTTTGTAATTGCTCAGTTTTTTGGACCAGAAAAAAACACTGGAGATTTAACTTCGGTAGAACCTTTTCTTGAAGCTACGAATCCGCCCGAAAATGTTGCAGCTATTTTAAAAGAAAGCTGTTACGATTGCCATAGCAGTCATACACGATACCCATGGTATAGTAATATTACACCCGTAAATTATTGGTTGGCAGACCATGTTAACGATGGTAAAAAACATTTTGATTTTAGTAAGTGGAATGCTTATTCTGTAAAGAAAAAAGATCATAAAATTGAAGAATTAATTAAGATGGTTGAAGAAAAAGAGATGCCATTAAAATCGTATACGCTGGCACATAGCGAAGCTAAATTATCGGCTTCAGATATAGAAGCGGTAAAAGAATGGGCAGAACATGTGCGTATTCAGTTAACTTTAATTCCGAAGCCACAATAATTTATGACCAACATATTAATTATTGGTTTTGTTTGGCCAGAGCCTAAATCGTCTGCTGCCGGAAGTCGGATGATGCAACTTATTGAAGCCTTTAAAATTAATAAAGCGCAAATCACTTTTGCGAGTCCAAGTAGTAAAAGCGAACAAGCCGTATCATTAAAAGAATTAGGTATTGCCGAGCAACATATTGTTTTAAACGATACCAGTTTCGACCAATTTATAAAGGAATTACAACCCGATGTTGTGATGTTTGATCGCTTTATGATGGAAGAACAATTTGGGTGGCGAGTTACCGAACAGTGTCCAGATGCTATAAAAATATTAGATACAGAAGATTTACATTGTTTAAGAAAAGGGCGCCAGCAAGCCTATAAAGAAAAAACAGAATTTAATGATCGCTATTTATTTAATGACATTGCGGTTAGAGAAATTGCAAGCATTTACAGGTGCGATTTGAGTTTAATGATTTCTGAAGTTGAAATAGATCTTTTAAAAACCAAATTTAATGTGCCATCAAATCTTTTGGTTTATGTTCCTTTTTTATTCGAAGATTTACCAGTAGAAGATCAAAATAAACTACCTAATTTTCAAGATCGTCAACATGTAGTAACGATTGGTAATTTTTTACATGAGCCCAATTACCAATCGGTTTTGTATTTAAAACAAACGCTTTGGCCACTTATAAAAACAAAATTACCAAAAGCAGAGCTTCATATTTATGGGGCTTATGCCTCACAAAAAGTAAATCAGTTACAAAATATTAAGGAACGTTTTTTTATTAAAGGTTTTGCTAATGATGTTAATGAGGTGATGAAACATGCCAGAATTTGTGTGGCGCCATTGGTGTTTGGTGCAGGATTAAAAGGGAAATTAACCGATGCTATGGCACACGGAACGCCTTGTGCCATGTCTACAATTGCGGCAGAAGGCATGTTTGGCAATATGGAACCCAATGGTTTTATAGAAGATGATGCCGAGCAATTTGCATTAAAAGTTTCAGAATTATACACTAATGAAACCCTTTGGAAAGAAAAACAATATTTCGGATTTAAAAATTATAATTCTCGATTTAATAAGTCGTATTTTCAACAACAGTTTTTAGAGCGTGTACATCAGGTTCAGAAACAATTAGAAATTCATCGTTTGACTAACTTTACTGGAACCATGCTACAACATCACAGCATGCAAAGTACTAAGTTTATGTCGCGATGGATTGAAGAAAAAAATAAACAACATTAGCTAGCATTGTAGTATGAATTGGATTCTAATTTCGGAAATTGCATATATTATTCTTGTTCTATTTGTATGCTTGCGCATCATTTACGACACCCACCACATCACCAAAACGCTTTCGTATTTATTACTTGTGGTATTTGTTCCTGTGTTTGGAATGTTCTTTTATTTCTCCTTCGGAATAAATTATCGGAACCGAAAAATGTACAGTAAAAAACTTTTCAAAAATGTAAAATTTGAAAGGCAATTAACTGTAGAGTTACGAAAATATGCAAGGGAGATTATTTCTAACAAAGGGGACCTGTTAGCGTCTAATAAGAAGTTGGTTAAACTTTTACTTACCGAAATTGCAAGTCCGTTAACCAACAATAACGAAGTAGATTTGCTAATAAACGGAGAACAGAAATTTCCAGAAGTTTTAAAAGCTATTGAAGCAGCTAAATATCATATTCATCTAGAATATTATATTTTTAATAATGATAAAATAGGGCAACAAATAGAGGAAGCACTGATTAAAAAAGCTAAAGAAGGGGTAACTGTTCGTTTTATGTACGACGATTATGGAAGTAGTTCCATTAGGAAAAGTCTAGTGTTACGTTTGCGAGAAGCGGGTATCGAGGCCTTTCCGTTTTATAAAATTAAACTTATTTATTTAGCTAACCGCATGAACTATAGAAACCACAGAAAAATTATTGTTATCGATGGTCGTGTTGGTTTTGTGGGCGGAATAAATGTTAGCGATAAATACATAAACTCTATAGAAACAGAACCTTTTTCGTATTGGCGAGATACACATTTAAAAATTCATGGACCAGCGGTTTGGTATTTGCAATATCTGTTTTTATGCGATTGGAATTTTTGTGCAGATTGTAGTTTAGAACCGTCTGATCATTATTTCCCAGAATTAGAATCTTTTAAAACAACCGATAGCATTGCGGTACAAATAGCAGCTAGCGGACCAGATTCAAGCACGCCAACCATATTATATTCTTTGCTTCAAGCGATTAGTTTAGCCGATTCCGAAATTTTAATAACCACACCTTATTTTATACCAAACGAGAGTATCATGGATGCGTTGTGTATTGCTTCTATGAGTGGTGTAAAAGTGAAATTATTGGTGCCTTTTACTTCGGATACCAATTTAGTTAACGCAGCGTCTCGATCGTATTATTTAGAATTGCTAAATGCAGGGGTAGAAATTTACCGTTACAAAAAGGGATTTGTACATGCTAAAACCTTAACCATAGATGATGAAATTGCAATTGTAGGTTCGGCCAATTTAGATTTACGTAGCTTCGATTTAAATTTTGAAGTAAACGCTATTGTATACGACCGAGGTATCAATAAAGCACTGAAAGAGGCTTATTATAATGATTTAAAAGACGCTGATAAAATTGAATTAGAACGCTGGAAACAACGGTCTTGGTACCATGGGTTTATCGAGAACTTAGCTCGTTTAATGTCACCTTTATTATAGTTTGAACTGAATTATTTTCGTTTTAAATGCTTTATTCTACTGTATAATGTAGGATGAGAATAGTGCATAAACACATAAGCTGGATGTGGGGTAAGATTGCTTAAACTGTGTTTAGATAATTTTTTTAACGAGCTAATAAGCGATTCAGAATTATAAGTGTGCTTAGCATAATCGTCTGCTTGATATTCGAATTTTCTCGAGAATACGTTCATAATCAAACCGGTGATTTCACTAATCGGACTATAAAGTAACCCAAAAGCAATTAAGCCGACATGGAAACTTGGAATGCTTACCCCAATGGCATGCGATAATATAGGCTTGGCTATAAATAGCGATAAGATATATAGCGTTAATCCGGTAAGTAAAATGGAGGTTACCAAATTAATAATAATGTGTTTCTTTTTATAGTGTCCAACTTCATGGGCCAATACAGCTACAATTTCATCTTCGTCTAAGTCATTCACTAAAGTGTCGTAAAGGGTAACCCGTTTTTCGCTGCCAAAACCAGAAAAATAAGCATTTGCTTTGGTGCTTCGTTTAGAGCCATCTATAATAAAAATATTATCTAACTGAAAGCCCACCGTTTTAGCATACTCAGAAATCTTATCTCTTAATGATCCCGACTCTAAAGGCGTTTGTTTATTGAATAACGGTACAATGAGTTTGGCATAAAACATATTTACTAAAAGACTAAAAACGGCAACTAAAGCCCAAGCATATAACCAAAAATGATTTCCAGCGATATCGTAAAACCAGATAATTAGTGCTAAAATACCACCACCAATTACGGCAATCATGAGCCAGCCTTTAAGTTTATCTATAAAAAAAGTTGCTTTTGTGGTTTTGTTAAATCCAAATTGCTCTTCGATTACAAAGGTTTGATAGTAAGAAAAAGGCGTTGTTAATAGGTCGCTTCCTAGCATAATAATTCCGAAGAAAATTAAGGATATTACAATGTTGTTATCGCTAAATTGTCGGGCTATACCATCGATATATTCAAAGCCACCAAAAAACAAAAAGGCTAAGGTGAGTATTAAAGAAAAACTCGAAGTAAATAAGTTAAATTTATAATTTACGGCTTTATAGCGTTGCGATTTTTTATACTCCGCTTCATCGTAAACATCCTGCAATGCTGTTGGTAAGGGATCATTAAAATGTTTCGCATTTAAAGCATCTAGAATTTTATCGACTATAAAATCGATTACAATAATGGCAATAATAATATAGAATAGGGTAGTAGCTGTCATAGCAAAAAGGATAATTAAATCTTGAAAGATTAAGCGAATTGTCTTTGGCGTTTGGCTTCGAAAACTAAAATTCCGGCAGCTACAGATACGTTCATAGAATCTATTTCGCCTTGCATAGGAATTATAATATTTTGTGTCGATTGGTTAAGCCATTCGTTGCTTAAACCCGTTGCTTCTGTACCAACCACCAAAGCTGTTGCTGTTGTAAAATCTTGTGTATGGTAGGGTTTAGAGGCTTGTAAGGCAGCACAAAAAATAGGAATGTCTTTAGATTTTAAAAAGGAAATAATTTCTGCGGTGCTTCCAGAAGCCACCTGATTTGTAAAAACGCAGCCCACACTAGAACGGATAATATTTGGGTTGTACAAATCGGTTTTAGGATTGGCAATAATAAAGGCGTCTACATTGGCAGCATCGGCGGTACGTAATAATGCTCCAATATTTCCTGGTTTTTCAGGAGCTTCGGCAATTAAAATTAACGGATTTGGTTTATTAAATTCGAGTTCGTTAAGACCTAAGGTTTTTGTTTTTGCTACAGCTAAAACGCCCTCGGTCGTATCTCGATACGCCAGTTTTTGATATACATCTTTAGTGACTTGAATGAGTTGTGTGCTTGCTGTTTGCAGGACTTCTATTTGATTAGTTTCAATAAAATCATTGCAAAACAGTAAGGTTTCAATGTCATATTTTCCTTTTATAGCAAGCGAAATTTCACGCTGACCTTCAATTAAAAATAAGCCAGATTTCTTACGTTCTCTAGACTTGTCTTTTAATTGAACCAATTGTTTTATGTAACTATTTTGGGTACTTGTTATTTCTTTCATAACTTAAAAAAAGCAAAAGTAAATGTTTTATATGTAATTAATGGCTTTTGCATTCGTCCAAAAGGTATAAATCATTAAAAGAAACCATGAAAAACACTTTACTACTATTACTATTAGTTGCTTTTGCTTCTTGTAAGCAAACAACAGAAACAAAGACAGCGGAAGAGAAAATTACAGAAGAAGTTGAAACCACAAAGGTTATAGAAAAACAATATCCAGAGTCTATTGCTAAGGTATTTGAAGCACATGGCGGACTGTCTACCTGGAAAAGTATGAATACTTTAGAGTTTACTATGGAAAAACCAGACGGACCAGAAATTACCACCACCGATTTAAAAAGTAGAAAAGCACGTATTGAAATGCCAAATCATGCCTTAGGCTTTAATGGAAATACGGTATGGGTACAAAATAAAGGTGAAGCAGACTACGAAGGAAAACCTAAATTTTATTATAACTTAATGTTCTATTTCTATGCTATGCCTTTTGTATTGGCTGATGATGGTATTACATACAGCGAAGCAGAACCTTTAACATTTGAAGGGGTAGCCTACCCCGGAATTAAAATTTCTTATGGTGCTGGCGTGGGCTCTTCACCAGATGATGAATATATTATTTATTACGATGCCAATACTAACCAAATGGCCTGGTTAGCTTACACCGTTACATTTTTTGCTAAAGAAAAAAGCGAAAAATTTAGTTATATAAAATACGGAACTTGGCAAGATGTAAATGGTGTAAAATTACCGAAAGCCATAACATGGTATAACGTAGTAGATGGAAAACCTGTAGATGTAAAAAGAGAGGTTGAGTTTTCAGACGTAAAACTAGCAAAAGACAAAAAGGCTGCTTCTTTTTATGAAGCTCCAGAAGGATCTCAAATTATAGAATAATCTAGAAATTATAGGTCTAGAGGATATTAAAAATGTTAACAGCTCAATTAATTTGTGTGGTTAGCATTTTTTTTATGACTTATTTATCAAAATAGTTCACTAAAAGGGCTACTACGTAACTGTAACTTTCCATACCACCTTCTTGGTTATTGGCTTCTAAATAAGAATTATAGGTCATTTTAAATACCGGTTCTAGTGGATTTGTATACGATTCCCAAAATACGCGTGTTTCTTCATAATTTTTTAAAATACCAAGGTTTACGTTTTGCACGGTGCTTTCGTAAAGGTCGGGGTCTCGACGATAAATTTCATTTAAACAATGACGTAATCCAAAGGCATACCCAGAGTATTTCATATATATATCATCATTATTTATAGTTGCTAAACAACCTATAAAATTGGCTTCGTTTTCTGCTGCATAACCTAGTTGATGCGCCATTTCGTGGGCTGTAGTCGTAGGGAATTTATACGATGGTATTAAATAATCGACTTGCGCTTCGTTGGTTAAGGGGTTTAAATACCCACTAAATCCCATATAGGTTAACGGCACACTAAATAATGATTTTTTAATGCTTGCAGGATGATATTCTAAATGCGGAAATTGGCTTTCTAAATTTTTATATCCTGTCTCGGCACGTTTCATAATTTCAGATTTGCTATAAGGCATATCTACTTTTATTGTGTCGTTTTTCGTGATGTCTAATTGCAGGGCATTTGTTTTTTCAATTAATACCTGGGTTACCGAAATAAGTTGTTCGGTAGTATAATCGGCTTCTAAATTAAGATTATGGTGTAGGGGTAAACGGTAATAATTCATTCCCCAAAATAAATGGAATGCAAAATAAAGCAGGGTCACTGCTGCCAAAATATCTATAAGCCATGCTTGCGTATCTGTAAAAAATCGCTTTCTATGTTTAACAATCCACCGAATCATGTAAATAACACCAAAGGCATATACAAAATCACCAAACGAAAACGGAATCCAACCCAGGCCGTAACGTAACGTTTTAGAAATTATAGGGTAAATACCATTACTATAATAATGCTCTATAATTTCGGGGTAATTCGATAAAAATTTCACAAGGAAATAAACCGGTAATAGCGAAAACGCTAGATATGTTTTTGGGTTTTTAAGCATGCTTCAAAAATAAGTAAATGTTTGTAATACCTTGCCGCTAATATGTACCTTTGTGTAACATTATAAAACGAAAGTATGAATTCAGAAATAAGAGTACTAGAACCAAAAGCAATTTGGAATAAATTTGCAGATTTAAATGCAGTTCCAAGAGCTTCAAAAAAAGAAGAGCAAGTTATTGCCTTTATGAAAGATTTTGGAACGTCTTTAGGATTGGAAACTATAGAAGATGAAGTTGGAAATGTAATAATTAGGAAACCTGCTACTGCGGGTATGGAAGACCGAGAAACCATTGTTATGCAATCGCATTTAGATATGGTGCATCAAAAGAATAACGATACCGAATTCGATTTTGCAACTCAAGGTATCGATATGTTTGTTGATGGCGATTGGGTTCGTGCTAAAGGAACAACTTTAGGAGCAGATAACGGATTAGGCGTGGCTACCATTATGGCTATCCTTGAAAGTAAAGACATTGTTCACCCTGAAATTGAAGCTTTATTTACTATAGATGAGGAAACTGGAATGACAGGGGCTCAAGGTTTAAAAGGCGGCGTGTTAAAAGGAAATATTCTTTTAAATTTAGATACCGAGGAAGATGATGAAATTGGCGTAGGTTGTGCAGGAGGAATTGATGTTACTGCCACACGAACCTATAATCTAGAAGATACGCCGGAATTTAAAATTGGTTATAAAATTACGGTAAAAGGCTTGCAAGGCGGACATTCGGGAATGCAAATTCATGAAGGGTTAGGAAACTCGAATAAGATTTTAAACCGTTTATTATTTGATGGCTTTGAAAATTTTGGTTTACGTATTTCTGAAATTGATGGCGGTAGTTTACGTAATGCAATTCCTAGAGAAAGTAAAGCTATTGTTGCTATAGATGAAATCCATAAAGCGGCTTTCGAATTAGAAATAAAGCAACTAGGGGATGCTATAAGAGAAGAATTAAAAACTATGGAGCCCGATTTAACGATTCTTGTTGAAGCCACAGAACTTCCGGAAACCATAATGGATTTAGGTGTTCAGGAAGGATTTACAAGAGCCTTATATGCGGCACATAATGGCGTATTTCGTATGAGTGCCGATATTCCAGGTTTGGTGGAAACCTCTAACAATATTGCCCGTGTTATTGTAAAAGACGGAACGATAAAAGTTGGATGCTTAACACGCTCTTCGGTAGAGAGTTCTAAATTAGATCTGGCTAATACATTACGTGCTTGTTTTGAATTAACAGGATGCGAAGTTGAATGCTCTGGCGATTATCCTGGATGGGCGCCAAATATGGAATCTTCAATATTAAAAGTGTTAGATAGTACTTACGAGCGATTACATGGCGAAAAAGCACATGTAGCGGCATGTCATGCGGGATTAGAATGTGGTATTATAGGTTCGAATTACCCAGATATGGAAATGATTAGTTTTGGACCAACTATTAAAGGGGCACATTCTCCAGACGAACGTGCTAGTATTACTTCGGTTCAGAAATATTGGAACTTTGTTCTTGAAATTTTAAAGGAGATTCCTAAAAAGAAATAATCTTAGTATAAGGATGAACTAAAAAAGAGGTCGTCTAAAAACCAATTAGGCGACCTTTTATTTTTTGAACATTTTGGGTTTAATCAGGATTTTCTTTTTTACTTAGTAATTCGAGTCTAGTTAAAAATAGGCACTGTGATTTTATATGGCTAAACTCACTTTTTTAAGGTTATGTGCCATTGCAATAAGTCCTATTTCGGTAATTACTTTATCAAGTCCTCTTAACATAAACCTTTTGAAGTTCATATTGTGTTTAATATTACCAAAAACAGCTTCAACATCCCAGCAACGCTGTTTTCTATGAGCAACTCCTTCTGGGCTTAATAATTTTTGTTTGGCTTTTGCTTTGAGTCTAACCAATTTGTGATTCCTCTCTATAATGCGGTTGTATTTTGATTGATGACAGAGACTCCGGAGCTGGCATCCGAAGCAATTCTTAGCCTGATATCTATCGATTTTTTGTTCATATCCTGTAGCTGTTTGTCTTATGTAGCTACCAATATTTTCCATAGGTTGTCCCATAGGACAGTAATACGTATCTGTATTATGGTTATAAAAAAGTTTATCTGCTGCAAATGGATTTTTAGTCTTACCTCGTTTCTCATCTAACTGTTCTTTATGGAAGTAATTGTACTTAACAAAAGCTTCGATATTCTGATCTTCCAGATAGGTGTAATTTTCATCACTACCATAACCTGCATCTGCTGTTAAGGCTTGTGGAGCTTTGCCATATCCCTTAATAAAATCTTCTGTATGCTCTATAAGTGTGGTGGTATCTGCCGTAGTTTGTGCAAGGGTGTAATTGGTAATAAACTGATTGTTGGTAGATGCTTGCAAATTATATCCTGGTTTGAGCTGTCCATTTAGCATATGGTCTTCTTTCATTTTCATAAAAGTAGCATCAGGATCTGTCTTGCTCATTGAGTTGCGACTCCCCATGTGCTGCTGGTAGGTATTATATTTTGCTATATTCCCAGGCCAGTTCTTTTTGGCATAGTTAAGCTTTTGCTTCACTTTTTTATCAATCTCTTTTCCTTGGAGTGCTTGATTAATTTTATCTATGGTTTGGGAGACTTGCTCAGGATTTATCGCTTTAAAATTATCTGGCTCGTTAGGCTTTTGTTCTTCTTCTGCATATACCGTCTCTACATAACGCCATAGTTCTTTGAGTTGTTTTTCAATACGTGAGCGTGAGGTTTTAATGCTTTTGCCCCATACAAAAGTATAGCGATTAGCATTGGCTTCTATTTTGGTGCCATCAACATAAATATCTTTTAAACTCAAGTAACCTTCCTTAGCAAGGAGAATAACAACTTGATTAAATATCTTTTTAAAATTCCCTTTGAGTTTTCCTGAACGAAAATTACTGATGGTATTATGATCGGGTTGGATACAACCACTAAGCCACATAAAATGAACGTTTTCTCCCAAGGCTTGTTCTATTTTGCGAGAAGAATATAAATTACGAAGATAGGCGTAGATTAAAATTTTGAGTAAATCTCTTGGGTGATAGCTAGAAGTACCACCTCCTTTATAGGTGTTTTCTATAGAACGAATGTCTATCTGATTTAAAATACTATTTACAATACGCACAGGGTGATGTTCTGGAACAAAATCATCATAACTCGGAGGAAGAAGACTCAATTGTGTCTGACTATTGGTCTTCCATACAATGTTGCTTTTCATACTTTTAAAATACGAAAAACTGAACTTTTGATAAAATCTAAACCAAAAAAAAGAGGCTGCCTTTTTAGACAACCTCTTTTTTAGGTTTTTAATAAAAATATTATTCAACTAAACCAACAATTTCTAAATCGAAAATTAGGTTTGTGTTTGGCTTAATTACTGGAGGAGCACCACGCTCTCCGTAAGCTAAATACGATGGGATAAATACACGAGCTTTATCTCCTAAATTCATGTTTAACATGGCTTCTCTAAATCCTGGTACTAAGCCAGCACGCTCGTTATAAATCATAGCGAATGGCTTATAACCACCTTGAGCATCACGTTGTTCGTTATATTTACCGTATTTTTCGGCAACTTCTTTAATACAGGTGTCAAATAACTCACCGTTTTCAAAATATCCTGCATAGTTAATTAATACATGGTCGGCTACCGTTGGTTTTGTTCCGTCTCCACGCTCGGTGAAAATCATAACCACTCCGGTATCTAGTTTTTTAACTTCACCATCTAAAGCTTTGTTTTCTTCAATAAAGTCAGCTTTAGCCTTTTCTAATTGTGCTTTAGCTTCTTCTTTTTTACGCTCTATTTCAGCAAAACTATTTAAGAAAACTGCGCTAGCATCAAAGTCTTTTGCATCTTTTCCTTTTCTAATAATGTTTATCGTTTCTATAGCAACATCTTCTAATGGCTTGTCGTTAGCATCGCGTTCTACATTAGAAATTGAATCTTGAACTTCTAATCCAGAAACTAATTCCCCGAATACAGAATGTCTGTTATCTAAGTTTGGTGTTTCAACTTCTGTGATAAAAAACTGACTACCGTTACCGTTAGGGCCAGCATTTGCCATAGATAAAATTCCTGGCTTATCGTGCTTTAAGTCTTCACTAAATTCATCTGCGAATTTATAACCAGGACCACCCATTCCTGAACCTGTTGGGTCTCCAGTTTGAATCATAAATCCATCTATAACACGGTGAAAAATAATACCGTCAAAGTATTTTTTTCCTCTGTACATACTGTCTACCATAGTGTTTGTGCCTTCTGCAAGTGTTACAAAATTGGCAACCGTTACAGGTGCTTTTTTGTACTCTAAGTTGGCTAACATGGTGCCTTTTGTGGTAATAATTTCAGCATAAAGACCATCTGGTAAATCAGGGTATTTTTCGTTACATGCTGTAAAACTTACGACTAACGCAAGTAAAATTAATTTTAAAGAGTGTTTGAATAATGTCATGTGTTGTAATTAATTTTCTGTTATTGAATGTATTGTTACTTTGCAAATTAGGGGGATATTCGTACCTATTTTATTTTGATCGCCATAATAGCCATATGCTTGAGATGATGGGAACAGGAAGGTTGCAGTTTCTCCTGCTTTCATTAATTTCAGTCCTTCGCGTAATCCCGTAAATAATTCCTGCTTGTCCATAATATAGGTGTCAGGTTTGGTTTCTTCAAAAGAATATAAAAGTTTGCCATCGATGGTTTTTACGTTGTAATCGAAGTTTACAACATCTCCAAAATCGGGTTTCGCAATAGAATCTGCTTCTATTTTGGTATTATAGGTATACCAAAATCCGTTTTGCGATAATTCGTAATCCTGATTAGGATTGGCATCCATAACTACTTGAAAACGTGTTTTTTCGTCTTCGTATAATTTAATGTTACGAGCTATAGATTCATCTATATACGAACCGCTTTTTACAGATACGGGGCGTCTGGCTTCGGGCGATTTGCAGCTTAGGATGCTGAAAATTACCAAACAACATAAACCTAGTTTTTTCATGAGGTTAATTCATTTTTATGGCTTGGTAATATACTAATAAATTTTTCAATGGTTTCATCTAAATTTAAATCGCTTTTTCCTCCCGCCGCATTTGTATGTCCGCCACCTTCAAAATACTGTCTAGAAAATTCATTTACAGAAAAATCACCTTTAGATCGTAACGAGATTTTTATAATATTTTCCTTTTTGTGCTCTATAAATATGGCGGCAAAAACAATATTATTTAAGGATAAGCCATAGTTTACAAAACCTTCTGTATCTCCCTTTTTAAAGTCGAACTGATTTAATTCGTCTTGAGATAAGGTAATATACGCTGTTCTTAATTCTGGAATTACCTTTAGGTTTCTA
This sequence comes from Formosa haliotis, assembly GCF_001685485.1. Lineage (NCBI taxonomy): Bacteria > Pseudomonadati > Bacteroidota > Flavobacteriia > Flavobacteriales > Flavobacteriaceae > Formosa > Formosa haliotis. The sequence continues at coordinate 55,360 of NZ_BDEL01000001.1, forward strand.
AGAGCACAACCTAAAAGTTGAAGCTTTTCGTAACTATTGGTGTCGTATATCGCATTGTGAATTTTTGCATTATTGGCTCCGCGATCTATAAGTTTACCAATAATATAGTGCGTCTGACTTGTGGTTGAAGGGAATCTGAACGATCCGGTATCGGTCATTATTCCCGTATATAAACACGTCGCTATTTCTGGAGTTACTAATTCGTCATCGCCTAAAAGATCTATAAACCGGTAAACCATTTCGCAAGTAGAACTCATGGAAACATCAGAATAGACATACATAGCATAATCATCGGGTTGTTGATGATGGTCTATCATTAACTTTATAGCCTTACTATTAGCAATATCATCGCCCATGGGGCCAACGCGATGTAAGGCATTAAAATCTAGGGTGAAAATTAGATCTGCTTGATGGATTAATTTTTGGCAATTATCTGTATCCGATTCGTATTTTAAAACGGTATCATCGCCCGGTAACCATTTTAAAAAGTCAGGATAATCGTTAGGTGCTATAACTAGCGCTTCGTGATTATACTGTTTTAAATAATGATATAATGCAAGTGTAGACCCCATGGCATCGCCATCTGGGTTTTTATGAGGAACAATTACAATGTGTTTTGGTGTGCTTAAAAGCACCTGAATTTCGTTAATTTCTGCTGATGTCATAAGGGGCGAATATACGATTTTTTAATATGTGATAATATTGTATTTATTAAGAAATACATTACTTTTGCAGCAAATTTAAAAAAACAAATGGCAACAAATAGAACTTTTACAATGCTTAAACCAGATGCTGTTGAAAACGGACACATCGGTGCAATTTTAGAAAAAATTAATGCTTCAGGATTTAGAATTGTAGCGTTAAAATTAACGCAAATGACAACTGCTGATGCTCAAGCATTTTACGCTGTGCATAAGGAAAGACCTTTTTTTGGTGAATTAGTGGAATTTATGACACGCGGACCAATCGTTGCTGCTATTTTAGAAAAAGAAAATGCTGTTGAAGATTTTAGAACCTTAATTGGAGCTACAAATCCTGCAGAAGCTGCAGAAGGTACAATTCGTAAATTATTTGCTGCATCTATAGGCGAAAATGCTGTACATGGTAGTGATAGTGACGAAAATGCTGCTATAGAAGGTGCTTTCCATTTTGCAGGAAGAGAGCAGTTTTAATGACTATATTTCAAACAAATTTTAGAGCCTGTAATTGTTACAGGCTTTTATTTTTAAAATACCCTTTAAAGTTTGAATCTTTTTAAAGATTTATTTAATTTGCTTTTATGGAATTGCTGAGTTTACCAAAACAGCCAAGTGCATTTGTTTCTTATCTAAGGGTAGGTAAACTGCTTTATTATTCACTTATTCTATTTATTTTAGAATCGTGGATTTATTGGGTGCAATTAAAAGCCTCGCTGCTGCAACCTAATTTATGGATCCAAGGATTTTGGGTTTGGTGTTTTCTGTTTTCGTTTGTCCATATTTTTTTGGTTATCATGGATGGTTGGTCGCGATACCAAAATTATAAACGTGCAAAAGACCAATTTTTCGAATATGGATTTAGAAAGCGAATTGCAGCAAACTATATAGTGTCTAAATGCCAACGCGAAGCTGCATTAGTCGCGGCAAGCGAATTGGGAATAGAAGATAAAGTGTTGCGATTTTATGAGCAAAAAGGTGTGAAATGGTATCATTATGTGCCCTATTTTATGGTAAAAGATCCTTTGTTTTTATTTAGAAAAGCCTTTTGGTCTCGTACCTTTTTAGAGCGTTCATACACTGCAAAATTCGATTTTAAAAAACTACAACCCAAGTTAACTTCATGATATTATCGGCTACAGATTTATGTAAATCGTACGGCAAATTACAAGTTCTTAAATCTGTAACTATAGCATGTAAAGCAGGAGAGATTTGTGGTTTGTTAGGGGCTAATGGCGCAGGTAAAACAACGCTTTTTAAAATTATTTTAGGCTTAGTAAAACCCAATTCAGGCAGCGTAAACCTTCAGACACAAGGGATAAAACCAATTGGAGGAATTATTGAAAAACCGGCACTTTATGAGTATTTAAATGCTTACGATAATTTAAAATTGTTTTGTAAAATACAAGGTTTAAAGGTTTCCGAAACCGAAATTAATACCCGTTTATTACAAGTGGGGCTACCTATAAATAGGAAAGATCCTGTTCGGAATTTTTCTATGGGAATGAAGCAACGATTAGGTATAGCAATCGCATTGCTTAACAACCCGAAATGCTTGGTGTTAGACGAGCCGTTTTCTGGTTTAGATCCGCTAGGAATTTCGGCCTTACGAAAATTAATTATAGATTTAGCCGAAAATCAGAAATTGGCGATTCTTATTTCTTCACATATTATTGAAGAGCTTAGTAAAATTTGCAACACCATGTATGTGATGAAGCAAGGCCAAATTATTAAATCGGGATTAGCTCAAGACATTATTTTAGAAAATACAACGAGTTTTAGTTTTAGTGCGCCAAATATTAAGTCGTCTAAAACTTTAAAACACTACGATGTGATTTTTAAAGGAGAAATTGCTCATGTTACCCTAACTACTAATCAAGTTCCAAAATTAATTCAGGAATTATCAGACGAAGAGATATTTATCACTTCTTGTGTTCCCGAATTAGATATGGATAAATTGTTTCAATAAGCCTAAACATGCTCGCACTAATTTCAACAGAATTTTATAAACTTTTTAAACAAAGTAAAACTTACTATGCGCTAGCAGCACTTTTTATTATAGAAGCTGTGGTGTTGGTTAGCGCGTATTTTCAAGGGACTAATATTATAGACATTCTATTAGATAATCTTAAACAAACCTTTTATTTTGAAGGGACTTTGCTAAATGGTAATCTTTTAGTATATCTAATTTTAAACACCTTGTGGTTTCATTTGCCATTAATATTAATGATTATTGTTTCGGGAACCTTAACCTCCGAATATAAAGACAGAACCCTACAGGCCGTTATGTTGCAACCTATAAGTAAATGGAAATTTATAGCTAGTAAATACATTGTGTCTATTATTTTTACAATAATAGTAGTGTTTTTTGTGGCCTTATCGGCTTTTGTTCTGTCGTATAGTATATTTGGAACAGGCGATTTAATTGTGTATTTAAACGCTTTAAATTTCTTTGAACAAGCCGATGCGTTTTACCGCCTAAAATGGGCTTTTGTATCAGGTGCTTTTTCTATGGTATTCTTCTCTGTAGCGAGTTTAACCATTGCTGTTTTTTTAAGGAGGCCACGAAAACATGGATAGTTTCGGCTTTCTTTTTAATTCTTTCGAATATTTTACTGAAAGTCGATTTTGGTGTAGAATGGTTTAACAGATTGTTTTTTGCCAAGTTAAACGACACATGGCAATACTTTTTCTACAATACAATTCACTGGGATGCCATATTTCAAAACACATTAGTATTAACACTGTATATTGGGTTAATTATGTGGCTTGGAATTTATGTTTTTAATAAAAAAGATATAGGATGATACGATTTTTACTTTTGTTTTTATGTGCTTCTTCTTTGTATGCACAAGAGATTGATGCCGATTTGTTAGCTATTAAATCTCGTATGGATGCTGTAGAAGCCTTTACGGCAGATATAGAATTAAATGTAGATGTTAGTTTTATTAACATGCCCACTAAGCATGCCAAAATGAAATATGTAAAAGGGAAACGCGCGGAATTTGAGTCTGATGATTTTGTGATGATTCCGAAACGAGGTTTAGATTTTTCGCTACAACAATTATTTGAATACCCCTTTATTACGGTCGATCGTGGTGAAGAAACCAAAAACGGAATCGCATATAAAGTTATCAATGTTATTCCTACAGATAAACGTGCCGACTTTTCTATTGCTACGCTATATTTAGATACCCAGCGTGTGCGTATAGTGGAATCTGAAATTAATACCAAAAAGAACGGAACTTATAATCTAGAGTTTTATTTCGAGAATGACGATATGTTGTTACCGGAAATGGTGAATGTGAATTTTGAAATAGAACGTGTTAAAATTCCGCTTAATTATATGGGAAAAGACACGTCTATAGATAGAAAGCAAATGAAAGAGGATGGTGTAAAAACCGGAAAAATCATGTTGAAAATGACGAATTATAATCTTGAAACGCTATAACAGCTTTTCGAGTTCTAATTGGTAGTCATATTGTAAATCTTCGTGAAGTGTAGCAATACTTTTTTTTATGCTTTCTATGGTGCGATTATACAAATTCATTAAAGTTACATTCCGTTTAATAGAGGGACTAAAAGCCTTTAATTCTGAGCAAAAAAACAGTAATAGTTCGACTTCGGTTTCTTTTTTGCCAGAATATCTAGCATAGGTTTTTATCTGCCTTAATATTTTACGAACACTCTTTTTTATGTAGTGAAAGCTATTTGTGTTTATGGTTTTAAATTGCTCCGAGATTTCAGTTTTAATTTGATTTATATATTCGGCTTCGTTGTAGGATTCGAACAATAAATAGGTGAGGAGCTCTTTGTTTTCCTTTTTAAACTTAGATAAGCGTAAACAAAGTGCAATCAATTCCTCTGGAGTTTGATCTTGTAATTCTATTTTAATTTCTCTAACGGTTGCAGCTTTCATTTTTTAAACCTTGTAATGTTTCCTAATTAGTCTACGTACTTTAATTAATCTTATAATACCAATTGCTAAAACAATAGGGGCGAGTACCAACAGCACAATCCCGAACGATTCTAATTGAGCGAACATATGCATTTTAATAATTGTTAGTCCGGTTCCTAGAAAAACCATAAAGGTTCTAAAATATGCCAAAAACGTACGTTCGTTTGCAAGCTTGGTACGCTCTATAGCAAGCCAATCTCTGGTAATTAAAAGGGAGGTGTTATTTTGGTTGTCGGAAGCCATAATTGAGAGGGTTAGGTTTCAAAAATGAAAAAAGTTATGTAAAAGGTATTATTGAAATAAAGATAGTAAAAGCATAGTTTTTTGTACTATGTTCTCTTTTTGAATTAATGAATAGGATAAAAAAAAGCCCAATCGAAAGATTGGGCTTTATATATTTAATGAAGAAGGCTTATTTTTTATCAGCTTCAACTAAATTTTTCATTTCTTTTTCTACCATTTCGTAGAATTGATCAATTTTAGGAAGTACTACAATACGAGTACGTCTGTTTGTTGCTCTGTGCTCTGCAGTATCATTATCTACTAAAGGTACATAATGGCTTCTACCAGCTGCAATTAATTGTGCAGGATTAACAGAAAGGTCTTGTAACACTCTTACAACAGATGTTGCACGTTTAACACTTAAATCCCAGTTGTCTTCAAGAATACCACCTTTTTTGTAAGGTACGTTATCTGTATGACCTTCAACCATACACTCAAAGTCTGGCTTACTGTTTACAACTTTAGCTACTTTTGCTAACACATCTTTAGCTTTGTCTGTAACGATGTAACTTCCACTTTTAAATAATAATTTATCAGCAATAGAAATAAATACTACACCTTTTTCAACATTAATTTCAATGTCTGGGTCGTTAATACCAACTTCTTTCTTTAAGCTAGTAACTACAGCTAAAGTAACACTGTCTTTTCTAGTTAAAGCATCTTGTAATCTTGTAATTTTAAGATCTTTTTCTTTTAAACTCTCTAAAGATTTTTCTAAGTTTTCAGCACCTTTTTGAGTAAGTGTTGTTAAGTTACCTTTAGTATCAATTAAATCTGTAATTTGATCTTTTAAAGCTTCAGCTCTTGCTGTTGCTGCAGCCTTATCTGTTAAACAGCTATTTAACTTAACTGTTGCTGTATTTAATAAATCTTGAGTTTCTTTTTGTTTAGCTTCAAGGGCTGCGTATTCTTTTTTAGATACACATGATGATAAAAGGAGTAAAGCAGCTGCACTGCTTAAAATGAGTTTCTTCATAATAATTCTTAAATTATATTTAAACATACCAAAAATATAAAAAAAATAGTGTTAAAACGGCGTTTAACAAAACTTTTACTAACTATTTTATAAATCGCTGAACTTTTGTTTCTTTTTAATAAAATAATCCCAAACAATAGATCTGGTTTTAAAATAATTAGGCTTTTGTTTTAGTGTTTTTCGTTGTTTTAATAGTTTTGGTAACTGACTATAAAAACTGAAATGTGCCTTAATTATTGCCAAGCAGTGGCTAAATTTTAATCCAGTTATAAACCGAATTCCAGCTACGCCATCTAACACTAATCTACAGAGGATGATAGCCCATAAATTCCCCGAAGCATTTTTTACTAAAGTGTATAAACTATTTCTGAAATTTAAATAGGTTTTTTTCGGATTTGAAGCATTTAAGGTCGCGCCACCCACATGAAATACAACCGATGTGGGTATGCATTTTATTTTATAATCTAGATTGGTAGCCCGCCAACATAAATCGATCTCTTCCATGTGTGCAAAAAAAGCGTCGTCGAAACCGTTTAAAGTTTTAAAAACATCGGCTTTAATAAATAAACAAGCCCCACTTGCCCAAGCAATATCTAGCTTAGCATTATATTGCCCTGTATCTTGTTCTAGTGTATCAAAAATACGCCCCCGACAAAACGGATAACCATACTTATCTAGAAATCCTCCCGATGCTCCTGCATATTCAAAAAAGTCTTGTTTTTAAAGTCTAAAATTTTGGGTTGGATGATAGCCGTCTTAGGGTCAGACTTAAAGCTTGATAAAATGGGTGAAAGCCAATTAGGTGTCACTTCTATATCGTTATTTAACAAGCAAAACACATCTGCTTTTATTTGCTTTAATCCGTCGTTATAACCCTTTGCGAATCCTCCGTTTTCTGTGTTTTGAATGATTTTTACACCAGGAAATTGTCTGTGTAGTATAGCAACAGAGTCGTCGGTAGAGGCATTGTCGATTACATAAACATCGGCATTTTCAGAATTAGAAATTACAGATGGCAGAAACTGTTCTAGTAATTTTTTTCCGTTCCAATTTAATATAGCAATAGCAATGTTCATATTGTATTAAGCTTCGTAATTAGGGATGTCTTGTAGGAAATTATATTGCTCTGCATCAAAATCCATTTGGCAATAATAATGATTTAATCCGTTTGTTACCATCAAATAACTGGCATTAAGCGTTAAATTATAGCGTGCAATTTGATCGAATGTTGCTTGTGTAATATTTATTTTCGGAGCTTTACATTCCACAATAACGTGAATACTGCCATTAGGATTAAAAATTACAATATCGTAACGTTTTCGTAAGTTGTTTACTGTTAATTCCTTTTCAACATTAATTAACGAAATGGGATAACCTTTAACCTGCATTAAATAGTGTACACAATGTTGTCGTACCCATTCTTCGGGTTGAAGAATCACAAATTTTTTACGGATATCATCAAAAATAGAAATTTTATTTTCGCTATTTTTGAATCGAAATGAAAACTTCGGAAAGTTTAGTTCTTGCATTGTTAGATCTTGAATTTTCAAAGGTAGATTTCAAAATTCAAAAACCAAATTCCAAAAGGGTATTTTTGGAATAATCCTAGATAGTTTACAGTTTGGACGAGATTAAACAATTAGTTGCCGATATAAAACAGAAAAAGTTAAAACCTATTTACCTGTTAATGGGAGAGGAAACCTATTTTATAGATAAACTTTCCGATTATATTGAAACTAATGTTTTAAGCGAGGAAGAGAAGGGGTTTAATCAGATGGTTTTGTATGGTCGGGATGTTACGGTTGAAGATGTTGTTGGTCATGCTAAACGTTACCCTATGATGGCCGAATACCAAGTTATTATTGTTAAAGAAGCCCAAGATTTATCGCGCACCTTCGATAAGTTTCTTGAGTATGCAAAACAACCACAACCGTCCACTATTTTAGTGCTTAATTATAAGTATAAAAGTGTAGATAAACGAAAGGCAATTTATAAAACGCTGAAGAAATCTGGAGTTGTTTTTGAAAGTAAAAAACTATACGAAAACCAAATTGCCGATTGGATTCGTCGGGTGCTATCTCCAAAGTCTTATAGCATTACTCCCAAAGCATCGCAAATGCTTATTGAATTTCTAGGCACTAATTTGAGTAAAATAAACAACGAGTTGGAGAAACTTCAAATTGTTTTGCCCAAAGATAGCCAAATTACACCCGAGCATATCGAGGAAAACATCGGGATTAGTAAAGATTATAATAATTTTGAGTTGCGTAAAGCTGTCGGGTCTCGCGATGTTTTAAAAGCGCAGCGTATCGTAAAATATTTTGCCGAAAACCCCAAAGATAACCCTATGGTGGTTTCGGTGTCTTTGTTGTTTAGCTTCTTTTCTCAGTTGCTACATATTCACGGGATGCAAGATAAAAATCCGCGTAGTGTAGCGGCGGCTTTAAAAATTAATCCGTTTTTTGTCGATGAATATTTGGTGGCGGTTCGCAATTATCCCATGAAAAAAGTGAGTGCAAATATTGCAATCCTTAGGGAGTTCGATGTAAAAAGTAAAGGGGTGGGCTCGAATGCCGTACCTCAAGGCGATTTGTTAAAAGAACTTTTGGTGCACTTAATGTTTTAGCCTTAGGGTTTAAAAGCTTTTTTAATTATAGTTTGGTAATATGTTAATCTAAATCTGATTTCGCAGGTATCACATTTTGAAATGTAGGTAGATTCTCGGTAATACTTACGGCGCCCTTTTTGTTTATTTTAAAAATTAGGTCTTTAGTGGTTGTAAATAAAATAACCGATAAAAAGAGGTTTTTAAATAGGGTGTTAAAAAGGCAAGAGCTTCATCTAAAGTAAATTCGTATTCTTCATCTTCTGTTTCTTTAGATTGATATCTTAGTTTTACTAATACCTTTTGGTGGTCTTCTAAAGATAATGGTCTAACAAAAATATTTTTCAAATTCGGTTTTCCTATAGTTTTTGCTAGGGTTAATTTTGCAAATCGTCCTTCTTGGCAACTTAATTTTACCTGTTCCCAGAATAGAACAAATTCTTCTTGATATGTCATAAACTAAAATTTTTAGATGTAAAGCATAGTTTTGCAAAGCTAGGATTTAAAATTCAATTTTAAATTATCCTTTGATGCTCATTTTTACGGATGGTATAACCAAAGTTTGAGCCTTGAAACGCTTAAATTTGAAGAGGAATATCTATTTAAATTATATTTATTTTAAGATTTCTAGTTTCTAAAGCTTGCCGAAAAGCGGTATCTTTAACTCTTAATTTAAAAGCATCTTTTTGTGTGCCTAATGGTATGCAAATAATTAAAACACTTGTATTTATTTCCGTGATAATCTGAAGGTTATAGATGTAGGCTTGAAGATTTAATTTTTGATTTTTACAACAGAAAACATATTTGTTAATCTCCCCTAAATGGTGAAACGATTAAGCAATTATGGGGTGAACTCTGTTGTTAAATAATGCTTGTTAACAATTACGATAAAAATGGTAATAGAAAAACCAGATAATCTTGTTGAACTTTTTGAGATTTCGACAGAAAAATTTAGCAATAACAGACTTTTTGGAACTAAAAAACAATCAGGAGAATTCGATTGGATAAGCTATGGAGAGGTTCGGAACCGTGTTGATAATTTTAGAGGTGGTTTATCTCAACTTCATATTAAAAAAGGGGATGCTGTAGGTATTATTGCCAGTAATCGAGTAGAGTGGGCTGTTGCGGCATTTGCTGCTTATGGCTTAGGTGGCAGATTTGTGCCTATGTACGAAAGTGAAAATTATAGAACTTGGGAATATATCATAAAAGATGCAGCTATTACATTTTTGCTGGTTTCTACACCCGAAATTTATGAACAAGTTGAACATTTAATAGCCGAAATTCCTACACTGGAGTATGTCTACTGTATAGAAAGTGACACCGAGCAAAGTATGGCGCATTTGGAAGCTTTGGGAGAACAACACCCGGTGCCTTCTCAAATTCCAGCACCTTCAGATATTGCTTCCTTGATTTATACTTCGGGAACCACATCCGATCCTAAAGGGGTGTTACTAACTCACGGTAATTTTGTGTCGAACGCTAGAGCTGGTAACAGACGCTATAAAAGTCAGCTTAACGAAAGCTCTATAAGTCTTTCTATTTTACCATGGGCACACAGTTATGGCCAGACCGCAGAACTTTACAATTGGTTGTTGTTAGGTGGTGCCATTGGTTTTATGCAAAGTATGGAAACTCTAGCAGATGATTTTGTAAAAGTAAAACCTACGTTTTTAATCGCGGTGCCTCGTGTTTTTAATAAGATTTATGCCGGTATTCACCAGAAAATGGAAGACGAAGGTGGTTTAACTCTAAAATTATTTAATAGTTCTTTAAAAGCTGCTCGAGAGTATCGCTTAAAAAACGGAAATGTTGGACTTAGCACTAAACTTATGTATTGGATTGGGTCTAAGCTAGTATTTTCTAAAATTAAAGATCGTTTTGGCGGACAGTTAAAAGGGAGTATAACCGGAAGTGCTCAAATGAATGAGGAAGTATCTAATTTCTTTGCAGACATTGGTATTTCTGTATATAATTGCTACGGATTGAGTGAAACCTCTCCAGCAATCACCATGAATAGCCCAGAGATTAATAGACCAGGTAGCGTTGGTAGCGCACTTGAATTTATAGATATTAGAATTGATAAATCTATGGTTGAAGGCAATAGCGACGATGGCGAAATACAGGTTAAAGGCCCAAACGTTATGGTAGGATATCATAATAAACCAGAAGTTACAAAAGCCGTTTTTACAGAAGATGGTTGGTTAAGGACTGGAGATCGCGGAAAGTTAGATGCCGACGGGTTTTTATATATCACGGGGCGTTTAAAAGAACAATTTAAGTTAGAAAACGGGAAATACGTGTTTCCTTCGGCAATAGAAGAAGATATTGTGCTACTGCCTTATGTAGAAAGTGCTATGATTTATGGCGATGGTAGACCTTACAACATTTGTGTAGTTGTACCAGATAAGGAGATACTAAGAAAAACGGCACAGCATTTAAATATTAAAACGCAAGTCGATAAATTAATCGATTCTCCGCTCGTACAAGAATTCGTGGGATTAGAAATTAGAAAAACCTTGAAAGCGAAATATGGCGGTTACGAAATTCCTAAGAAGTTTATTTTTTCTGAAGAAAATTTCACCGTTGAGAACGGCTTTTTAACTCAAACCTTGAAGTTAAAACGACGTTTGGTATTAGATAAATTTAAAGATAAAATAGATGCGTTGTACAAAACCAAATTGGGTGTGTAACGCTTAAAATAGCGGCTCCAATTAGAATTAATTGAGGTTTAATAGGAGAGTCGCAAAGGGTTTTTGGATAAAAATTGATTTGAGTTCTTATAAATAATAAAGGATGTGAATTCGATAATGTGATTGCTTGTTTATGTGATTTATACATTTAAAAACTCTTGAAAATAAAAGCTAATTTTCTTTGATACGTCCTATATAATATTAAATTTGTTATTATTAATAATATTATTTTATAACAGTGAAAAACGGTACAGTAAAATTCTTCAATGAGTCTAAAGGATTTGGATTTATTATCGAAGAGGGTTCAAACAGCGAATATTTTGTTCATGTTTCTGGCTTAATTGACAGAATTGAGGAGGGTGATTCAGTTGAATTTGAATTAAAGGAAGGAAAAAAAGGATTAAACGCAATAAATGTAAAAGTAATTTAATTTTATTCTTTAATTTTTTAGCACAAAAAAGCCCGCAATATGCAGGCTTTTTCATTTTATAGCTATTACTAACTTCTAGCGTAATTCTGCTCCTAATTGGCGTTCAAAATTAGATTGAAGTTTATTCATAATCTTATCAATTTGCTTATCGGTAAGCGTTTTTTGTTCGTCTTGCAATATAAAGCTCACTGCATAACTTTTCTTTCCTTGTGGTAAGTTTTTACCTTGATATACATCAAACAAGTTAACCTCTTTTAAAAGTTGCTTCTCAGACTGTTTTGCAATGGTATATATTTCTTGAAAAGTAACTTGGTCGTCTAATAACAATGCAAAATCACGACGTACTTCTGGATGTTTCGCAATTTCTGTATACTTTGTTTTATTGTGTTTTGCAAAATCTATAATCGCATCCCAATTAAAATCTGCAAACAATACTTCTTGAGAAATATCAAAATGTTTTAGAATGCTAGATTTGATAAGGCCAAATTCTACAAGTTTTACTTTTCCTAAACTCAGTTGTAATCCTTCGCTAAAAATATCGCTAGATATCGGCGAAGTTTTATGTTTCGTTAAACCTAAGCGCTCTAAAACGGTATTAATAACACCTTTCATGTAAAAGAAATCTCCTTTAGCGGCTGCAGAATTCCAAGATTCATTGGATTTGTTTCCCGTAACAAAAAGCGATAAATGTTTAAACTCTTCGCGATTTTCGCTGAACTGATGATAGGTTTTTCCGAATTCGAAAAACTTTAAATGCGGACGTCTTCTATTGATGTTATGAGACACAGCTTCTAAACCAGAAAACAATAACGACTGTCTTAACACCGATAAATCGTTGCTTAAAGGGTTTAGCATGGTTATGTTGTGTTCGGTTTTTAATTGCTCGCTTAAGGCAATATAATCTGGAGAGGTTAGCGAGTTAGCTAAAATCTCGTAAAAGCCTTGTGCGGCTAATTGATTTCCTGTAATATTTTGAAGTTTATGGTCTTCAAAACGAGACGAATTTGATATCGAAGCGTTTAGCTTTTCTGTAGTTTTAACATTGTTATAGCCATACACACGAAGAATTTCTTCTATTACATCAGCTTCACGTTGTACATCGTTTCTGTAAGCAGGAATGGTTAAGCCTAATCCCGTTTCTGTAACGTTGTTTATCTTTATATCTAAAGACATTAAAATACGCTTGATAACATCTTTCGGAATTTCTTCACCAATAAGTCGTTTTGCGTTTTCGAAACTTAATCGCACTTGAAAGTCTTCAATTTTGTTGCTGTAAGAATCAATAATATCGCTAGAAATTTCACCGCCAGCTAGTTCAATAATCAACAGGGCTGCACGTTTTAAGGCGTATTCTGTTAAATTAGGATCGATGCCGCGTTCAAATCTAAAAGAAGCATCGGTATTTAAAGCATGACGTTTAGCTGTTTTTCTAACACTAACCGGATTAAAATAGGCGCTTTCTAAGAAAATGTTGGTTGTGTTTTCTGTAACTCCAGACTGCTCACCACCAAAAACACCAGCAATACACATAGGTTTTTCTGCATCGCAAATCATTAAGTCATCTTCATGTAAAGTTCGTTCGATACCGTCTAAAGTTGTGAATTTCGTTCCGGCTTCTACTGTTTTTACAATTACTTTCTGACCAGAAATTTTATTAAAATCGAAAGCGTGTAGGGGCTGACCTAAATCGTGAAGCACATAGTTCGTAGCATCAACAATATTATTTTTAGGTGTTAAACCAATTGCTTTTAGTCGGTTTTGTAACCATTTAGGAGATTCGGCAACTTTAATTCCCGAAATACTTACACCGCAATAACGGGGTGCTAACTCTTTATTTTGCACATCGACATCTACGCGAAACGTTCTGTTATTCACGTGAAAAGCACTAACAGACGGGGTGATCAATTCGGTGTGAATGTCTTTTTGCAGCAATCCTGCTTTTAAATCGCGAGCCGTTCCATAATGACTCATAGCATCGGCACGGTTTGGAGTTAAACCTATTTCAAAAACCATATCGTTTTCTACCTCAAAGAGTTCGGCTACAGCGGTACCAACTTTCAAGTCGGCATCTAAAACCATGATACCTTCATGCGATTTTCCAAGACCTAGTTCGTCTTCGGCACAAATCATCCCGAAACTTTCTTCACCTCTAATTTTACCCTTTTTAATACTCCAAGCTTCACCTGTTTCTGTATATAAAGTAGTTCCAATAGTGGCTACAGGAACTTTTTGTCCCGCTGCAACATTAGGTGCTCCACAAACAATTTGTAACGGCTGCTCCTCGCCAATATTTACGGTTGTTACTTTTAATCTATCCGCATTAGGGTGTTGTATGCAAGTTAGAACTTCGCCAACTACAATGCCTTCTAATCCGCCTTTTACAGATTGAAATGCATCTATACCTTCAACCTCTAATCCAAGGTCCGTTAAAAGTTCTCCGGTTTGCTCTGCAGACCAGTCAGTTTTAATAAATTGTTTTAACCAATTGTATGAAATCTTCATGTAACGCTTGTTTTCTTAAAAGCGCAAAGATAGTAATACTTCAACGTCTATAAAATTGTAAAATGTTTTTTATTGTAAGGAATTTGATGTTTCTTCGAATACTATTTAAAACTTTATTTTATGCGTTATTGTGTAGTGCTTTTAGTAGCCTTATTTTTATTTAATTGTGAACAACCTTCGTCTGAAAAACTAAAACAGGGCATGTGGCGCGCTACTTTAGAAGCCCAAGACGGTGAAGTTTTACCGTTTAATTTTGAAGTTACAAATGATAGTCTGCTAACGATTTTTAATGCTGAGGAAAAAATTAAAGTAGATGAGATTACGTATAGTGATGATAGTATTTGGATTAAACCACCAGTGTTTGATGGGTATATTAAGGCGAAAATGGATGGAGATTCTGTGATGTCTGGATTTTATGTTAAAGATGAATTAAAGCGTTCTGTGCCTTTTAAAGCGGTGTTTGGTAAGGATGTGAGGTTTGAAACCAAAGATGACGCAACTGTGAATATAGAAGGTATTTGGGAGACAACCTTTAGTCCGAATAAAAGCGAGGATACATACAAAGCTAAAGGAATCTTTAAGCAGGAAGGAAATAAGGTAACAGGGACGTTTAGAACTACCACTGGAGATTATCGGTTTTTAGAAGGTGCAGTAGAAGGGAATAAGGTGAAACTTTCAGCTTTCGATGGCGCTCATGCTTTTTTATTCACAGCAGAGGTTACAGATAGTGTAATGTCTGGTATGTTTTATTCTGGAAATCATTACAAAGAACCATTTATAGCCAAGCGCAATACAGAGTTTGAACTGGCAGATGCCGATTCGTTAACTTTTTTAAAACCGGGATACGATGCTTTAGCATTTACTTTTCCTGATGAATCTGGGAATATGGTATCACTTTCCGATGAACAGTTTAAAGATAAAGTGGTTGTTGTACAGCTAATGGGGACGTGGTGTCCGAACTGTTTAGATGAAAGTAAATATTTTGTCGAGTATTTAAAGGCTCATAAAAATGAAGACATTGCGTTTGTAGGACTCGCTTTTGAGTACGCAAAAACCGAAGCTGCAGCCTTTAAAAATATAGAGCGATTAAAATCTAAATTGGGTATTACCTATCCTATTTTGCTTGCGCAATATGGTTCTACAAATAAACAATCGGCTCAAGAAAAGTTGCCCATGTTAAGTCATGTCTTGTCTTATCCTACGGCAATTTATATTGATAAAAACGGAAAGGTTAGAAAAATCCATACAGGTTTTAATGGGCCCGCTACAGGAAATCTTTATAAAGAATATAAATCTGATTTTGAAAGTTTTATGTCGAAATTATTAAATGAATAGTTTAGCTTATGTAATTCCAGATATTTTTATATTTCGCCAATTGTTGGTAGGTATAAAGTAAGGCGCGATGTTCTTCTTTTATTAGTCTAGGATCGTCTTTTAGAATGTTTTTAGCGTGAAAACGAGCGAGTTTTAAAATGTCGTTATCTTTAATAATATCGGCTATTTTTAAATTTAAAACACCACTTTGTTGAGTACCCATAATATCGCCTGGGCCTCGTAAGCGTAAATCTACTTCAGCAATTTCAAAACCATCGCTGGTTTTAACCATGGTTTCTAAACGTGTTTTGCTGTCGTTACTAAGTTTGTGGCTTGTCATTAAAATACAGAAGCTTTGTTCGGCACCACGTCCCACGCGACCTCGTAATTGGTGTAATTGCGATAAGCCAAAACGTTCGGCGCTCTCTATAATCATCACCGATGCATTCGGGACATTTACACCAACTTCAATAACGGTGGTGGCAACCATAATTTGGGTTTCACCTTTAATAAAGCGTTGCATTTCAAAATCTTTATCTGCGGGTTTCATTTTACCATGCACTATAGAGATTTGGTATTTTGGTGAGGGGAAATCGCGAGCGATACTCTCGTAGCCATCCATTAAATCCTTATAATCCATGTTTTCGCTTTCTTGAATTAAAGGGTAAACTATATAAATTTGGCGTCCTTTGTCGATTTCATCTCTTATAAAACGCAATACCTTTAAGCGGTTAGCATCGTATCGATGTACTGTTTTTATGGCTTGCCTGCCTGGTGGTAATTCATCGATTATAGAGATGTCTAGATCGCCATAAACCGACATGGCTAAAGTTCTAGGAATAGGCGTTGCAGTCATTACTAAAATGTGAGGGGGCACATGGTTTTTATGCCACAATTTACTTCTTTGTGCAACTCCAAAACGGTGTTGTTCGTCTATAATAGCAAGCCCTAAATTCTTAAATTTCACCTTATCTTCTAGTAGCGCATGTGTGCCAATTAAGATGTCTAATTCGCCATTTTCCAGAGCTTCATGAATTTCTTTTCTATCTGAAGTTTTAGTTGAGCCAGTGAGTAGTTTTATACTGATATTTAACTCTTTACATAGGTCAGTTAATCCATTATAGTGTTGGACTGACAAAATTTCAGTTGGCGCCATCAAGCAAGCTTGAAAACCGTTGTCAAGTGCGATTAACATTGACATTAGGGCGACTATGGTCTTGCCAGAACCTACATCGCCTTGTAAAAGACGATTCATTTGCGCATTGCTGCCTAAATCGGCACGAATTTCTTTAATTACTCGCTTCTGTGCATTGGTTAAATCGAATGGTAAATGATGTTTAAAAAACGTATTGAAATGTTCTCCAACTTGATCGAATGGAAAGCCTTTTATTTTTGATTTATGAATTAAATTTTTCAGAATTAATTGCAGCTGAATATAGAATAATTCTTCAAATTTTAAACGGAATTGCGAGCGTGCTAAAAGCTCTTGATTTTTTGGAAAATGAACATTAAAAAGCGCTTCAGATTTTGAAACTAATTTGAGTTCGGTTAATAAACCTGGCGATAAAGTTTCTTCAAATTTACCATGAGTTTCCAAAAATAATTGTTGCATGATTTTACTCATCACCCGATTTGTAATGCCTTTATTTGATAGTTTTTCGGTTGAAGGATAAACTGGCTGCATGGCCGAACGTAAATTTTTCTCATGCTCTTCTAATAATTCCATTTCTGGATGTGGCATGCTAAAAGAATTTCCGAACGCATTGGTTTTGCCAAAAATAACATAATCGGTATTTAGTTTTATGCTTTCTTTTAACCATTTAATGCCGCGAAACCAGACCAATTCCATAGCTCCCGAATCGTCTCTAAAGGAAGCAACTAATCGTTTTTTCTTACCCTGTGCAACCTCTTTTAAGCCGGTAACTCTGCCAGTAATTTGTACATCTGCATTATTGCGTTGTAATTGGGCTATTTTGTAATATTGGGTACGGTCTAAATACCGATTTGGAAATAGGTTTATTAAATCTTGATAGGTGTGTATGCCAAGTTCTTTTCTAAGTAAATCGGCGCGATTAGGGCCAACGCCTTTTAAATAATCAATAGGTGTTTGAAGCTTGGAATTCATAAAAACGAAGATAATTCTTATCGGTGAAACTTAAAACCTTAAATATTATCTATTTTAATAAAACCTTGCTATATTTAAGATATGAAGTACATTTTATACGTTTTTTTAAGTGTTTTTAGTTGCTTTTGTTGGGGGCAACAAATTGATGTGGTTGATTTTGAATCGATTACAGCAAATGTTACTATTCGTCCGTTGCAAAAGGAAATTTCTGGTCAGGTTTCCTATGTTTTCGATATCAAAAAAGCTACCGATTCCATTTATATCGATGCGCAACAACTAGAGATTTCTATGGTCACTTTAAATAAACAAGAGGTAAAGGTGAATAATGACGGCTCAAAGCTCTGGATTATTTCTAATTTCGAGCGTAGTGAGCATAACACCATAACGTTAAACTATAAAGCACAACCTAAAAAAGCGATGTATTTTGTGGGTTGGGAATTTGGTGCACGTGCCCAGGTATGGACTCAAGGTCAGGGCAAATATACCAGCAATTGGTTGCCAAGTTTTGACGATATGAACGAAAAAACAAGTCTAGACCTTACAGTTAATTTTCCAAAAGATTACGAAGTTATCGCGAATGGAGAATTAAAATCGTTTATAAAAACCGATTCGATTAGCACTTGGCAGTATGTTACAAAACAGCCAATGAGTAATTATTTGTTTGCCATAGCAGCAGGAACCTATGCTAAAGAAACAAGGCATTCTAAAAGTGGAATTCCACTAGAATTGTATTATTACCCTGAAGATACTGCGAAGGTTGAACCTACGTACCGCTATAGTCAGCAGATTTTCGATTTTCTCGAGGCAGAAATTGGCGTGCCTTATCCGTGGAAAAATTACAAGCAAATTCCTGTTTCAGATTTTTTATATGCGGGTATGGAAAACACGAGTGCAACTATTTTTTCTGATACTTATGTGGTCGATGATATAGGATTTATGGATAGGAGTTATGTCAATGTAAACGCCCATGAATTGGCACACCAATGGTTTGGCGATTTGGTAACCGAAACTTCCGGGACGCACCATTGGTTGCAAGAGGGATTTGCAACATATTATGCCTTATTAGCCGAAAGAGATATTTATGGTGCCGATTATTATAAAATGCGTTTATACCAATATGCTAAAGAACTTCAAGCTCAGGATAAACAAGGACAGAGTACGATATTGCTCGATCCGAAATCAAGCAGTACAACCTTTTATAAGAAAGGAGCGTGGCTGCTACATGCTTTACGAGCAGACATTGGAGATATGGCTTTTAAAACGGCTGTAAAGCGGTATTTAGAGTTGCATCAATTTAAAAATGTGTCGAGCCATGATTTTATAAAGGAAGTTGAAGCTGTAAGTGGAAAGGATTTAGAAGCCTTTTTCGAGTTGTGGTTGAATACAAAAGCATTCCCTTTGGAATCTATCATGAGTAATAAGCGTGATGAAATGCATTTCTATTTGGAATTCATGGAGCATATAGATTGCACCGCAGAGAACGATGCCGAGTTTTTACTAGATCCGTCTAAATTTTATTTTGAAAAGCAACAAATTATCAAAAAGCATCCCGAATTAATTTCGAGAAAAGTGATGCTTCAAAATGGTCCAGAAGTACGTCAAACTATAGCAGAAACCTTGACTAAGATTCCTTCAGAAGTACTGCCGGTTTACGAAACTTTTTTAGATGACCCCTCGTATCAAACTCAAGAAATGGCCTTGTATAATCTGTGGGTAAACGTTCCTGAAAAGCGATCTGTCTATTTAGATAAAATGAAAGGCAGTATTGGGTTTCGTTCTAAAAACATTAGGCAGTTATGGTTGGTTTTAGCGCTTTCTACACCAGAATACAAGCCTGAGAATAATACGGTATATGTAAATGAATTGATAGATTATACACATGCTAAATACGATTTTGAAGTGAGAGAGCTAGCGTTTAGTTATGTCGAGGCGCTTCAGCTTTATAATGAGGAAGTGATTGTAAATTTAAAACAAGCCACGAAACATCATAACTGGAGGTTGAGTAAAATGGCAAAACAACTTTTAGTGGCTTTAGAGGGAAATCCGAAATATAAACCCTTGTTAAATCAAATTCAACAAAACGGATCGACAAAATGAGAGCTTTAGTAATTTCTGGAGGAGGAAGTAAAGGCGCTTTTGCAGGAGGCGTTGCTCAGTATTTAATAGAGCACAAAAAGTATACTTACGATATTATTATTGGAACCTCTACAGGAAGTTTATTGGCCTCGCATTTAGCTTTGGGAAAGGTCGAAAAAATTAAGTCGATATATACCAGTGTAACACAAGACGATATTTTTAATAGTTGTCCCTTCTTGATTAAAAGAAAAAAAGGGATGGAAACCATTAGTATTAATCATGTTAATGTGTTGCGCAATATTTTAAATGGAAGGAAAACCTTTGGGGAAAGCTATAATTTAAAAAAGTTGATTAAAAAGGTGTTTACTGAAGCGGAGTTTTTTGATTTAAAACACAGTGGGATAGACGTTGTCGTTACAGTTTCTAATTTATCGATTAATATGGTGGAGTATAAATCGATTAAAGATTTTGACTATGATGAATTTTGCGAATGGATTTGGATTTCGTGTAATTACACGCCTTTTATGAGTTTAGTACAAAAAAATAGTTTTGAGTATGCCGACGGCGGATTAGGATCTATGGTACCAATAGAAGAAGCGATAAAACGGGGAGCTACAATTGTAGATACCATTATTTTGCAAACCGAAGTGACTCAGTTTAACCGAATGCCATCTCTCAACGCATTTTCGTTACTTACCAATATGTTTGCTTTTATGTTAGATAGAATTGAGAGTCAGAATATAAAAATTGGAAAATACGTGGCAACAAACCATAATGCGATTATTAATTTTTATTACACCCCAACCATACTAACCACCAATTCCTTAATTTTTAATAAGGAAAAAATGACAAAATGGTGGCAAAGCGGATTTGATTTCGCAAAATACAAAAATGAAGAAACAAGCCAATTAGAAGATAAATGAGAGCACTAGTAATTTCGGGAGGAGGCAGTAAAGGTGCCTTTGCAGGCGGTGTTGCCCAGTATTTAATTGAAAAGAAAAAACGCGAATACAACATGTACTTTGGTACGTCTACAGGGAGTTTGCTAATTCCGCATTTAGCCACGGGAGATTTAAGTAAATTATATAACATTTTTACGAATGTAAAACAGCGCGATATTTTTAGTGTAAGCCCGTTTGTACAACATAAAAAAGGCGATCGGGAGTATGTGTCTATTAATTTCTTGAATTCCACACTCCAGTTTATAAAACGCAAACGTACGTTTGGCGAGAGTAAATCGCTTAAACGAAATATTAAAAAGAATTTTACCGAAGCAGAGTTTAATCGAATTAAATTAAACAAGGAAGATGTTGTGGTAACCGTTACCAACTTGTCTAAAAGTGTGGTGGAATATAAGTCTATAAACGATTTTACTTACGAAGAGTTTTGTAATTGGATATGGATTTCTTGTAATTATTTACCGTTTATGTCGCTCGCAACCGTAGATGGTTACGAATATGCCGACGGAGGCTTTTCTTGTGTAGTACCCATTCGCGAGGCTATAAATCGAGGGGCAACAGAAATTGATGCTATTATTTTAGAATCGGAAAACATGGAGCGCAATAAAATTTTAGGCAGAAATCCGTTTTCGTTAATGCTAAATTTATTTGGGCATGTCTTAGATCAAGTAGAACATCATGATATTGTTATAGGAAAGTTAGCAGCGATACAAAAAAATGTAAAACTTAATTTGTATTATACCCCAACACAACTAACCGAGAACTCCTTGATTTTTAGTAAGCCACTAATGGAAAAATGGTGGAAGCAAGGCTACGAGTATGCCGAATTAAAGCATTCTAATGGTTTAGCATCTGCACATCAAGTAAAGGAAATTGTAAAACAAATGAAGTAAATATTATTTCATTTTAAGGTTACCACATGTCGCCCACTTCTTCTTTTATATAAGATAAGGCGGCATCGCTAGGGGCACGTTTTTCCATCATTTCAGATAACACAACTTCACGTAATTCGTTAGCTGTCTTTGTTTTTTCTAGCATAGAGGCTTTTCTTATTAATTGAATGGTGGCATTTTTTGCAGTGGTGATAATGCTCCAGCACTCGTCGCTTACATAAATTTGTTGCGAAAGATTATGTTCGAATTCTTGTTCTATATTATTGATTAATAGTAATTCGTAATCATTTTTATCGGCAGACATTGGCTGTACGCGGATTAGTAATTTGGAAGGTGAAATACGTTCTAAAAATAAAGCCATACGTTCGTAAGCCTGTAATCTTAACGGCATAGAATTTACTTGCATGTCTTTTTTTAATAAAAAGCGTCTGCGGCCATCTTCGTTTTTAGTGTGTTCTTTAAAAAAATAAAAGGCAATTAAACCTGTAACAAGTGCAGGTATGGTATATAAAAGAAGATTTATAATAGAATCTGTATTCATGAGTTTTTACTTTGTAGCAAACTTACTAGGTTTTTATGTTTCTGCAAAACATATTATGATAACAAGATTATAAAATTTAGATTTAATTTTATTGGTATTTTCCTCCTAAATGTTCGCAATCTTTAAGCGCTTGCATAGAGTTGAAGTGTACTATAGCTTTTTCGTAATTATACGTTTTATCTAATTCTGTAGAAAGGTTTTTATCGTCGACATTCACTTCAATATCGGTCATTTTAAATTGGCAGGGGTGTTCGTAGCCTGCTGCATGTGTAATCTCGATAAACTCTTTTCTAAAGGTTTTAAAATATTGTGCTAATCGTTCCGATTTAAGGGTTGGGTCTATACCATTTTGCAGCCATTTACTTTGTGTAGCCACACCACTAGGACAGCGGTTTGTATGGCATACTTGAGCTTGAATACAGCCTATACTCATCATAGCTTCTCGGGCTACATTAATACAATCTGCACCCATAGCGAAGGCCATGGCGGCTTTTGCAGGGAATCCTAACCTTCCACTACCAATAAACACTATGCGGTCTGTTAATCCGCGTCTTAAAAATAATTTATACAAATCGCTAAAACCATATACCCATGGTAAAGATACATGATCTGCAAAGCTAGGGGGTGCCGCGCCTGTACCTCCTTCGCCACCATCTACCGTAATAAAATCTGGGCCTTTACCCGAAACTCGCATAATATCGGCCAATTGTTCCCACTGGTCTAGTTTACCAATAGCACCCTTTATACCAACAGGAAGTCCGGTGGCTTCTGCTATATCTTCAATAAAAAGCATAAGTCCGGGAACATCGTTAAAGGCTGTATGGCTAGGCGGAGAAATAACATCTTTTCCTAGAGGTACATGACGAATATTCGAGATTTCTTGAGTGATTTTTGCAGCAGGTAGCACACCACCTTTTCCGGGTTTCGCCCCTTGCGATAGTTTTATTTCGATAGCTTTTATAAACGGATTGGCTTCTACCAATGCCAGAAGTTTTTCTATAGAAAAATTTCCGTTTTCATCTCGAATTCCAAAGTAACCCGTTCCAATTTGAAAAATGATATCTCCGCCATTACTATGGTAGGGCGAAAGACCACCTTCACCAGTATTGTGGTAGGCTCCTGCTATTTTTACGCCTTTGTTTAACGACTCTATCGCTCTTGCTGAAAGAGAGCCAAAACTCATAGCAGACACATTTACTACAGAAGCTGGTCTAAACGGTTTTTTACGTTTGTTGTAAGCCCCCATAACTTTAGCACAAGGTAAAAATGTTTTGTCTATAACGTTTGGATGGTCAAGTTCTGGCTTAAACGGAATCATGGCATTATTAATAAATATATGCTGAATGGCATAGATATCGCGGTCGGTTCCGAAACCTTCGTAATTATTTTCTTTTTTGGCAGAGGCATAAATCCATCCGCGTTCTATACGATTAAAAGGTAATTCCTCTCGATTGTTCGCTACAAAATACTGACGCATTTCTGGTCCTACGCTTTCTAACAAATATCTTAAATGACCAATAATTGGAAAATTATGACTAATGGTGTGTTTTTTCTGAATAAAAACGTCTCGTATGGCTACTAATACTAAAATAAGAATCACCCAGACCCACCAGCTAATATCACTTAAAATCATAAATTGTGTTTTAAAGAATTTAGGGTAAATATATTTAAAATAAAAGAATAACATAAACGCATGCTTTTTTCTATTATTTTTGAATGATATAAGTATATTAGTACCAACCGATTTATCGCTAAATGTCAAATAAATTTAATAAAAAAACAGGGGTAGGTATTGCCGTTTTTTTAATACTGTGTGCTGTGATTTTGTTCTTCGCAAACACTTTTGTTAAAATGAAGCTCGAATCTACAATAAAAACGTTACCAGAATCTGTACGTTTAAATTATTCAGCACTAGATGTTAATGTTTTTGATGGAGGGCTCTCTGTAGAAAATCCTGAATTAAATATAATAGAAGGTGCCAAGGGGAGAGTGGAACTAAATGTAAAACTTCAAGACATCAAACTAAAAAATGTGGGGTATTGGGATTATATTGTTAACAACACCATACATTTAGATACGATTTTAGTTAAAGGTGCCGAAATTTCTTTTGTTAGAGGTCTTGGAAAAGCCTCCGATTCTACGCAGCAAAAGGATAATAAGCCTAAAAACGAAAACAAAGACGCTAAGCCTAAAAAAGAATTTAATAAAATTGTAAAAATTGATAATTTTGATTTAAATCGGGCAACATTAACCATTTTTGAAACTACTAAAGATTCTATATTTTTAAAATCTGAAAATATAAATATCACTTTCGATAGTATATATTTTGATGCTAATACAGCAAAACAAAGTATTCCTTTTGAGTATTCCGACTATCATGTTTTAACCGATTCTTTAAAATTTAATGCAGGGCAGTACGAAACTATTAATTTGCATGCTCTAGAATTATCTAAAAAACGTTGGGTGTTTAGACAGTTTAAATTAAAAACAAAATACTCTAAACATGAATTGAGTAAGATTATAGATAAGGAGCGCGATCATTTTGATGTATCGGTCGATTCTATAACTATAGAAGCCCCAGAATTTGGTTCTGTCAATAAACGATTTTACTTTAAAAGTAATAAGGTTTTATTTCAGAAACCATTTTTAGAGGTGTATCGCGATAAATTGGTAGCCGACGATAATACCATTAAACCGCTTTATAGCGAAATGCTTCGGAATTTAAAATTCGATTTAACCTTACCTTCTGTAATTTTAAAAGACGGACAAATTGTTTATGAAGAGAAATCTAAACCGCATGTTAACGCAGGAACCATATCGTTTCACGAGTTTAATGCCGATATAAAAAATGTGAGTAATACCTATGCTTCTCCCGTAAAAACAGAATTAGATATTAACACGCTATTTATGAACTCGGCGCCATTACACGCCAATTGGACTTTCGATGTAAACGATGAGCATGATACCTTTTTATTTAAAACCCAAATAGGGAAGTTGCCAGTAAAACGATTAAATGCCTTTACAGAAAATAATGTAGGTATTAAATTAGAAGGACAATTTGATAAAATTTATGCACGAATAGATGGTAATGTACAGCGTTCTAGCATTGATTTCGATGTGAAATACGAAAATGTAAAAGTTCAGATTCTGAATAAAAAACATCATAAAAATAAATTCTTATCTACCGTAGCAAATATTTTTATAAGAAAAGATTCCGATAAAGCAGATGATGGATTTATAGTAAAGCGTGGCCATGTAACACGCGATAAAACCAAATCTGTATTTAATTTTTTATGGCTAAACTTTAAGGAAGGTTTAAAGTTGGTTTTTGTGGGTAAGATTTAAATTTCACCGAATTTTTCTTCTTAAGGGTTGTTTAGTGCTACTAATGTTTATAATTATTTATAAATCTATTTACTTAAACGGCTAACAAAGGTTAATTTTACAACCTAAATTGTAAGAACATTGGAGAAGTATTTAAGTCAGTTAAATGAAGCACAGTTAGCACCAACCATTCAAAAAGACGGCCCTATGATTGTTATAGCGGGTGCCGGCTCTGGTAAAACACGTGTGTTAACCTACCGTATTGCCTATTTAATGCACGAAGGTGTAGACCCTTTTAATATTTTATCGTTAACCTTTACTAACAAGGCAGCACGCGAAATGAAAGAGCGTATTGCAGATATAGTGGGAAGTAGTGAGGCAAAAAATTTGTGGATGGGTACATTTCACTCGGTTTTTGCTAAGATATTAAGAATTGAAGCCGACCGTTTGGGCTATCCGAGTAATTTTACTATTTACGATGCACAAGATTCTCAACGTTTAATTTCATCTATTATAAAAGAGATGGGATTAGATAAAGAACTTTATAAATACAAATCGGTTTTTTCTAGAATTTCTTCATATAAAAACAGTTTAATTACCGTACGTGCTTATTTTCAGAATCCAGAATTAATAGAAGCCGATACTATGGCTAGACGCCCGCGATTGGGAGATATTTATAAAGAATATGTCGAGCGTTGTTTTAAATCTGGTGCTATGGATTTTGATGATTTATTATTAAAAACCAACGAGCTGTTAACGCGGTTTCCAGATGTTTTGGCCAAATATCAAGATCGTTTTAGATACATTTTGGTCGATGAGTATCAAGATACCAACCACTCCCAATATTTAATTGTAAGAGCCTTGTCAGATCGTTTTCAAAATATTTGTGTGGTAGGAGATGATGCACAAAGTATTTACGCTTTCCGTGGTGCGAATATTAATAACATATTAAACTTTCAAAAGGATTACGACGATGTAAAACTGTTCCGATTAGAGCAAAATTACAGATCGACAAAAACTATAGTTAATGCCGCAAATTCTATTATAGATAAGAATGAAACCAAGTTAGATAAAGTGGTATGGACGGCGAATGATGAAGGCGGAAAGATTAAAGTAAATCGTTCTATGACAGATGGAGAGGAAGGGCGTTATGTGGCTTCTACCATCTTCGAGACCAAAATGAACGAACAACTTAATCATAGCGATTTCGCGATTTTGTATCGTACTAATGCACAATCAAGATCGATGGAAGATGCCTTGCGTAAGCGTGATATTCCGTATAGAATTTACGGAGGTTTGTCTTTCTATCAGCGTAAAGAAATCAAAGATATTTTATCGTATTTACGCATTATAATTAATCCGTCTGATGAAGAAGCACTAAAACGTGTTATTAATTTTCCGCCGAGAGGTATTGGTCAAACCACGATCGATAAGTTAATTATTGCAGCCAACGGTTATAAGCGTTCTATTTTTGAAGTCATGAAAAACATCGATAAAACCGATGTAAAAATCAATTCAGGAACAAAAAATAAACTTAAAGATTTTGTGACTATGGTTGAGAGTTTTCAAGTCATGAACCAAAATGTAAATGCCTTCGAACTTGCCGATCACGTTACAAAAACTACAGGATTAATTAAAGAATTTAGTAAAGATACCACGCCAGAAGGTGTTGCTAAAGTTGAAAATATTGAAGAACTTTTAAATGGTATTAAAGATTTTGTTGAAGAACAAAAAGAACTTGTAGACACTACAGGGTCTTTAACCGAGTTTTTGGAAGATGTGGCCTTAGCAACCGATTTAGATAATGATAATGGTGAAGACGACCGTGTAGCGCTAATGACTATTCACTTGGCAAAAGGGTTGGAGTTTCCGTATGTGTTTATCGTAGGACTTGAGGAAGATTTATTCCCGAGTGCTATGAGTATGAATACGCGTAGCGAATTAGAAGAAGAACGCCGTTTGTTTTATGTGGCCTTAACCAGAGCCGAAAAACAAGCCTATCTTACTTACGCCTTATCGCGTTACCGTTGGGGGAAATTAGTAGATTCCGATCCGAGTCGATTCATTCAAGAAATAGATGAGCAGTATTTAGACATTCTTACGCCAATAGAAGAGCGAAGAATGAACCCGATGTTAGATGCGAATATCTTTGGAGATGTAGATTCGCAACCATCAAGAAATATTCGTTTTAAGCCAGCTAAGCAATTGCCTATCCAGAAAAAAGGATCTGGAATTGCACGTAAGGAGCCAGAAAAATTCCAGGTAAGTACACCTAAAAACTTAAAACCTGTTGGCAAAACAACAGGGGGAGAAGCAGCCAATTTATTCGATAATAAGTTAGTGACAGGAAATATTGTTAAGCATTTGCGATTTGGTAAAGGTGAAGTTTTAAAGATTGAAGGTGCTGGAGCAGATACCAAAGCCGAAATAAAA
Organism: Formosa haliotis; assembly: GCF_001685485.1. Classification (NCBI taxonomy): domain Bacteria; kingdom Pseudomonadati; phylum Bacteroidota; class Flavobacteriia; order Flavobacteriales; family Flavobacteriaceae; genus Formosa; species Formosa haliotis. Next base: position 83,166 of record NZ_BDEL01000001.1, read on the forward strand.
TTCGAAAATGGTGGTAACAAGAAACTATTGCTGCGTTTTGCGAAGTTGGAGGTTATTGGGTAGTTTTTTTAAGTTTTTGAGTTTTGAAGACTCAAAGTTTCAGAGCTGCGATAGGTAAAGAATTAGTTTCCCTGAATACGTTTCAGGGAAGTATTTTATTTTACCTTATGTTTATCGTAATTCTGAATCAGTTTTTTTTAGCTTAAATTAGAAATGTTTGTAGCTGTATTGACGTAATCCCAACTAGAGTCTTCGGAGTCTTTTTTTACAGTTGCTGTTCCAATAACTGTAGATTCGGAGAGGAGAGACCCTGTGTTTAAATCGTAAATTTTTACAGTGCTTTGGGCTTGATTGGTCTTAATCGTGTTACCTGTTCGTGGTGCGTGAGCAAAGGAGCTCATATCTTCTTTTTCAATAATCGACTTGATATTTATCAAATAATCGCAATGGGTGTTCCTTTTTAAGTCTTTTAAGGTTTCTGTGCTGGGATTAAAAGGAATCTCTTTAGCAGTAATATTTTCTTTTCTAATTTGGTGTAAAGTAAAAAGCGAGTCGTCAAGTATGGTTTTAAATTCGGATAAGGCAATGGTGTTGATGTCACTCTTTTTATTATTTGTTGTAGGAAAGTCGTTTAAAATCCATTTACCTTTAGAGAAGTCAATATGTTTTCCTTTTTCATAGTTGTAAGTGTATTTCGTGTTTCCGCACCCTAAAAGGAATGTTGTGCATATTAAAAAGAATAAAGTTTTTGTTATTCTCATTTGTACTCATAAAGAAAAGGCGTTTTGTAATATTCTATTCTAAATGTGCTTTTATAAACCCTTTTAATTTAGCCCAAGTATCTAATAGTTCTAATCCTGCCCAACCGTGACCTGCTTCTGGGTATAAGGTGTATTCGTGCATAACGCCCAAATCTTCCAGTTTTTCCTGTAACAAATTACCTTGCGAAACCGGTACAAGTGGGTCTTTACCTCCATAGAATAATATCGTTGGAGGTGCAGAATTAGTAACTTGATGATACGGACTAACTTCTTCTAAAAATTCTGTAGTTAGGTCTATGCCGTATAATTCTTCAAGCATTTTTAGGGTGTCAAAATTTACGTTTTCTGTGTAAGCGCTATCAGTAAAATTTGTTGGTCCTACAATGCTACACACCATTTTAGCGTGTTTATCATGATTAAAAGCATAGCTCCATAATAAGGCTAAATGTGCTCCAGCACTAGTACCAATAAACCCATAATCGTCAGAAATTTGGTAATCATCAAGATTATCGTTTAAATGTTTTACCACGGCAGTAATGTCGTTAATCTGCATAGGGTAAGCTTCGGTAGTTTCATCCACCAAGCGATAATTCATATTAACAATCGCTAAATTCGGTAAGTCTTTCTTTATTAATTCAACAAAACCATTCATGTCATTTTTATCTCCCGAGGTCCAACCTCCACCATGTACAAGAATAAGAGCTTTGGTGTCGATGTCGCGATGGGCTGGTAAATATATATCGTAAGTCTGAGATTCATGATCGCCGTATGGCACATCAAATTGTATAGCGGCTTCAAGATCTACAAAATCATTGCCATCTGTATTGGAGTCCGATGTACACGAATAACTCGAAACTGCAATAATTAGCAGGATGATAATGGTTTTTATTGGTTTCATTATAAAATATTAATTACTTTGTAGAACGATTCTACAATATACTTATTATGGCCGAGTTTTTAAAAATTTATGAAGAAAATCCTAACCCAAAGGAGATAAAAAAAGTAGTTGACGTTTTAAAGCGTGGCGGATTGATTATTTATCCTACAGATACGGTTTATGGATTGGGCTGCGACATTACTAATAACAAGGCTTTAGAGCGAATTGCCAGAATTAAAGGTGTAAAATTGGAGAAAGCTAATTTTTCATTTATTTGTCACGATTTGAGCAACTTAAGCGATTATGTGAAGCAAATTGATACCTCTACATTTAAAATTTTGAAGCGGGCACTGCCTGGGCCATACACTTTTATCCTTCCAGGAGCTAAAACTTTACCTACAGTTTTTAAAAAAAAGAAGACTGTTGGTATTCGTGTTCCCGATAATAAAATTGCTTTAGAAATCGTATTGCAATTAGGAAACCCGATTGTTTCCACGTCTATTCGCGATGAAGATGAGGTTTTAGAATACACCACAGATCCCGAATTGATTTACGAAAAATGGCAGAATTTAGTCGATTTAGTTATCGATGGTGGATATGGCGATAACCAAGCTTCTACAATTATAGATTTTTCGGAGTCTGAGCCTTCAATTGTTAGAGAAGGAAAAGGAAGTCTTGAAATTTTTTAAAATATAATCGTATCATATTTATTCAGTTTTTAAAGTGAATTTAATTCGCAATTAGTAATTTAGCATCAAACAATTGTTATGATTAGTAAAGCACAATTCGATAAGGAAATAGAAGGCATTATAGCCAACGCAGTACGCGAAGATGTTGGCGATGGCGACCATAGTTCATTGGCTTGTATTCCTGCTACGGCACAAGGAAAAGCAAAATTGTTAGTAAAAGATAATGGCGTTATTGCAGGCGTTGAATTTGCTAAAAAGGTTTTCGAATATATAGATAAGGATTTAAAAGTAGAGACTTTAATTGAAGATGGGAGCACTGTAAAATACGGCGATATTGTGTTTTATGTTGAAGGGGCGTCGCAATCTATATTAAAAGCAGAACGTCTGGTTTTAAATGCCATGCAACGTATGAGTGCGATTGCTACCAAAACAAAATCGTATGTCGATTTATTGGCGGGTACAGGAACTAAGATTTTAGATACTAGAAAAACCACTCCAGGCATTAGAGCCTTAGAAAAATGGGCAGTTAAAATAGGTGGGGGAGAAAACCATAGATTTGCCTTGTACGATATGGTTATGCTTAAAGATAACCATATAGATTTTGCAGGAGGAATTACACCAGCTATTACTAAAACAAAAGCCTATTTAAAAGCAAACAATAAAGATTTAAAAATTATTGTTGAAGCCAGAAACCTAAAAGAAATTGAAGAGATCTTACAAAACGAAGGTGTGTATCGTATTTTAATAGATAATTTTAATTACGAAGATACCAGAACTGCGGTTAAATTGATTGGCGATACGTGTTTTACAGAATCTTCTGGTGGGATAAACGAAAAAACACTCCGAAAATATGCCGAGTGTGGCGTAGATTGTATTTCGTCTGGTGCCTTAACGCATTCTGTTTACAATATGGACTTAAGCCTGAAAGCGGTTTAAAATGGCAAATGGTATAGAGGAAAATCTTGAGAAAATCCCGGTTATAAATGTTGTTATTAAACTTTTAAAAACAATTAAATTACCTGGGTTAGAGGGATTATCTTTATACGATTTATTGAAACTATATTTCACGGGCATAATTAAAGGAGCACTAACCTCTAGAGCTAGTGCAATTGCCTTTAATTTTTTTATGGCCATATTTCCATTTCTGCTATTTATCTTGATTTTAATTCCGCATATACCTATAGAAGGATTTAAATTGGAGTTTCTAGAGTTTTTGGAATCCTTTTTACCACCGAGCACATCAGAGTTTTTCTTTAAAAATATTTTCGAAAATATTGATAAATCAGAACGTGGCGGATTGCTTTCAACCGTGTTTTTGCTGTCTATATTCTTAATGTCTAATGGGGTGAGTGCTATTTTTTCGGCCTTCGAAAATTCTTATCATGAGCAATTAACCCGGAGTTTGTTTCGTCAATATTTATACGCCGTTGGTGTGGCTTTAATTTTAGGATTTTTAGTGTTAATTACGGTTGCGGTTTACGGGTTTGTAGAAATTTATGTGTTGGGTAGTTTGTTTAAATCGTTAGAGCTTCAAGGCTTGTCTATTGGAGATAGTGGGTTGATTTGGATTAATATCTCGAAATATTTATTCGGAATAATTATGGTGTTTTTATCGACTGCAACTTTGTATTATTTTGGGACTAGAGAAGGAAAACATTCTAAATTTTCTCAACCGGAGCATTATTCACAACCATTTTAATTGTATGTGTGTCTTATTTATTTGGAGTTTATATAGAAGATTTTTCAAGATATAACGAATTGTACGGTTCTATAGGTGCTTTGTTAATTTTAATGTTTTATTTGTGGATTAACTGTAATATATTTTTGTTAGGTTACGAATTAAATATATCACTACGTCAATTGCATAAAAGTCAATAAGTTTATGTTACATTTTATAGATGTTATTCTTCCTATTCCTGTAGAAAACCTGTTTACGTATGAAATTACAGAAGCTGAGGCTGGTTTTATAAAGCCTGGTATGCGAGTTGCTGTACCTTTCGGAAAATCTAAAGTGTACACGGCTATAGTAAAACGCTTGCATCAAAATCCTCCACAAATTTATGAAGCAAAACAAATTCATCAAATTTTAGATGAATACCCCATAGTAACAGATACGCAGTTGAAGTTATGGGATTGGATGGCAAATTATTATTTATGCACCGTAGGCGATGTTATGCGTGCCGCCTTACCCAATGCCTTTATTTTAGAAAGTGAAACTTTAATAAGTAAGAATAATAATAAGGTAATTCAGGATTCCGATTTAAAAGATGATGAATTTTTAATTTACGAAGCACTTCACCACCAATCGTCTTTACGTATTCAAGATATTGTAGATATAGTCGACAAAAAACAAGTGTTTCCTATTATTAAGCGCCTTTTAGAAAAGGAGGCTATTGTTGTCGAGGAGGAAGTTTTTGAAAAATATAAACCGAAATTAGTGAAGTATGTAAAACTTCAAGCTCAGCATACAACTCAAGACGGTTTACAAGCCTTACTAGAAGAATTAAGTCGAGCTCCAAAACAGCGCGATGTGGTTATGAGCTTGTTTCAGCTTTCTGCAAAAACTAAAAAAGCTATAAAAGTATCGGAATTAACGGAAGCCAGCGGCGCCTCGAGTAGTATTATAAAATCGTTGATAGATAAAGCTATACTAGAGGAATATTTTATACAAACCGATCGCGTAGAGTTTAACGGTAAAGATTCCGAAGATTCAAAAGCTTTAAATCCGGAACAAGAAGAAGCGCTGTTTCAAATTAAAAAAACGTTCGAAACACATCAAGTTACATTACTTCATGGTGTAACATCATCTGGAAAAACCGAAGTGTATGTAAAATTGATTGAAGATGCACTTAAATCAGAGAAACAAGTCCTGTATTTATTACCTGAAATAGCTTTAACTACACAATTAGTAAATAGGTTACAATCGTATTTTGGCGAGCAAGTTACGGTGTTTCATTCTAAATATTCGGCACACGAACGTGTTGAGGTTTGGAATAATGTGTTGACCAATTCGCCTAAAGCTAAGGTTATTCTAGGGGCACGATCCTCTATATTTTTACCATTTCGCTCGCTAGGTTTAATAATTGTAGATGAAGAACACGAGCAATCTTTTAAACAATTCGATCCTGCGCCAAGATACCATGCTCGAGATACAGCTATTGTTTTAGCTCATTTACACGGTACAAAAACTTTGCTGGGTTCTGCTACGCCAAGTTTAGAGAGTTACTTTAATGTAAAACAAGGAAAATATGGTTTGGTTGAAATTACAAAGCGCTATAATAATGTGCTTATGCCAGATATTGAGTTGGTAGATATTAAGGACAAGCAGAAACGCAAATTGATGAAAGGTCATTTTAGTGATCGTTTGATTGAGGCTATGACTGAAACTTTAGAAGAAGGGCATCAAATTATATTATTTCAAAACCGACGTGGATTTTCTCCAATAGTAGAATGTAATACGTGTGGACATTCTCCGCAGTGTCCAAATTGCGACGTTAGTTTAACCTTTCATAGTTATAGAAATCAATTGAGGTGTCATTATTGTGGGCATCATACAGCCATGTTACTTAAATGTCAGGCTTGTGGAGATCCGGGTTTAGATACAAAAGGTTTCGGAACCGAACAAATAGAGGAGGAAGTGAAACATTTATTTCCGAATTACAAAGTCGGTCGAATGGATCTAGATACCACGCGTGGGAAATATGGCTACGAAAAAATTATAACCGCCTTCGAGCAGCAAGAAATGGATATTTTGGTAGGTACCCAAATGCTAACAAAGGGATTAGATTTTAGAAACGTAGCTTTAGTGGGCATTATGAATGCCGATAATTTATTGAACTTCCCCGATTTTAGAGCCCATGAGCGTAGTTATCAATTATTATCGCAAGTATCGGGTCGGGCCGGAAGAACAGAAAAACAAGGGAAAGTTTTAATTCAAACCTATAATCCGTATCACAATATTTTGCAGCAAGTCTCTACCAATAATTATGAGGCTATGTATAAAGAGCAAATGGATGAGCGCTATAATTTTAAATATCCTCCAGTTTATAGATTGATTCGTGTAACCTTAAAACACAAAGATTTTAATCGGGTTAATAATGCATCCATTTGGTTAGGTACAGCTTTAAGGCAAGTATTTGGTGATTATGTTTTAGGTCCGGTAGATCCGCCGGTGTCGAGAATTCGGAATCAATTTCATAAAAATATAATGATAAAAATTCCTCAAAAGCAGTCGTTAGGAGGTACAAAAAAAGCCATTGTTAAAATAAACAATAGCTTTATGAATGTGAAAGATTTTAGATCTGTTCGCTTAATAATGAATGTAGACGCGTATTAAATGCTGTTTAAAGCATCAATAAGTTGCGACTTTTTATTTCGGCTTAAAGGAATTTCGTAAGAGCCTACTTCAACATTCTTGCTGTTAAATCTATCTATTTTATCTAGATTAACGATATAAGATTTATGAATTCTTAAGAATTTGCCTTCAGGAAGTTCCTGCTCGAAAGCTTTCATGGTAGATAATACCACTAAACTGCCTTCCTCTGTAACTAATTTAACATAGTCACCAAGGGCTTCAATCCATTTTATGTCGTTAATATATACTTTACGTTTTTTTAGATTACTTTTAACGAAGATATGTTCACCTTCGGTTTCATTGAAATCTAATTTTAGTTTGTGGTGCTCAATGGCTTTTTCAACAGCAACCATAAAGCGCTCACGAGTAATAGGTTTCTTTAGGTAATCGGTGGCATCGTAATTGAATGCTTTAAAAGCGTATTCTGTTTTTCCTGTTACAAAAATAATTTGGGGCTTATTATTTAAAACATCAAGAAGTTCGAATCCATTTAATACTGGCATTTCAATATCTAAAAAGATGAGATCAACCTTATGCGTGTTTAAACCATTTTTGGTTTCAAGCGCACTGCTATACTCTGCTATTAAATTAAGAGCAGGGTGGTTTTCTATCAACTTTACTATGGACAACCTCTGAATCGCAGAGTCATCTACTACTACACAGTTTAAAGTCATAACAATTAATTGTTTCGGTTAAGATATCGACAATAGTACAAAAAAATCGGATAAAAACAAAAAAAATACCGATTAAGTGAATAATTTTTGTTTTTCTTAACACTGTAAACGTGATTTTACGGGTAGAAAATAAAATAACGAGAGGTTTGTTATATTTAATAAAAATGTTTACTTTTGCAGCCATTTTTAACAATAAAATAGATTTGAATATGAATCATTATGAAGCTGTTTTCATCTTAAATCCCGTTTTATCTGAAACACAGATAAAGGAAACAGTACAGAAATACGAAGATTTTCTTGTTTCTAACGGTGCTAAGATGATATCAAAAGAAGATTGGGGACTAAAAAAATTAGCTTACCCAATTCAAAACAAAAAAAGTGGTTTTTACCATTTATTTGAATTTACTGTACCTGGAGAAGTAATTAACCAGTTAGAGTTAGAATTTAGACGTGACGAGCGTTTTATGCGTTACTTAACTGTAAAACTAGACAAGCACGCTGTGGCTTGGGCAGAGAGAAGAAGAGCTAAACTAAAACAAAAAGCGTAATTATGTCATCTATAGAACAACAAGCAAAAGGAAAAAAAGACGGAGAGATTAGATACTTAACGCCTTTAAACATTGAAACTAATAAGCAAAAGAAATATTGTCGTTTCAAAAAATCTGGAATCAAGTATGTAGATTATAAAGATGCAGACTGGTTATTAAGATTTGTAAACGAGCAAGGTAAAATTTTACCTCGTCGTTTAACAGGAACTTCATTAAAGTATCAAAGAAAAGTGTCTGTAGCTGTAAAAAGAGCTCGTCACTTAGCTTTAATGCCTTACGTAGCTGATTTATTAAAATAAAATACCGATAACAATGGAACTTATATTAAAACAAGACGTTGAAAATTTAGGATTTAAAGACGATGTTGTAACAGTTAAGAACGGTTATGGTAGAAACTTTTTAATTCCTCAAGGAAGTGCTATTTTAGCTACACCTTCTGCAAAGAAAGTATTAGCTGAAAACTTAAAGCAAAGAGCTTTTAAAGAAAAGAAAATTGTTGACGATGCTAACAAAATTGCTGAAGCTTTAAAAGCATTAGAAATTAAAATTTCGTCTAAAGTTGGTTCTGGAGACAAATTATTTGGATCTGTAAACAACATCGATCTTGCTGAAGCTTTAGAAAAAGAAGGTCAAGCAATCGATAAAAAATTTATCAACGTTACTGGAGGTAGTGTTAAGCGTTTAGGTAAATATAATGCCGTAATACGTTTACACCGCGAGGTATCTGTAGATTTACCTTTTGAAGTAGTTGCTCAAGCAAACTAATTTTAAAAGTAATTATATATTAAAAACCGTTTAGACTTGTTCTAAACGGTTTTTTTAATTCAAAGAAATAATTGTCCGTGTTCTTAGTCATAAAAAACTTGTTTCAGTCTACCATAACTAGTACCGTCAGTGAGAATCTGAACCACCAAGCTTCTCAATAAGCAATCATTTAAGATGGCGATAGACATTAATAAGGATTACGGATATTCTAATCAAAAATTATTAAAATGAAATACACACGTCTTACAAAAGAACAATTTGAAGAGTTACACCAAGAATTCATCAATTTTTTAGCAACTCAATCTATAGATGCTAACGAGTGGAAAACTATTAAAGACACAAAACCAGAAGTTGCAGAACAAGAATTAGATGTGTTTAGTGATTTGGTTTGGGAAGGTGTTTTAACGAGTGCTAAATTTTTAGAACACATTTCTGGGCAACACATGCATTTATTCTCTTTAGGCGAAACCAATATGCATTTAATAGCTATTAAGCTTAAAAATGATAAAGATTTGGCTACCCAAGAAGGTTTTAACTGGTTAAGAGAAAATTTGTTACATGACGATGTAGAGTTTCTTCAAGCGAACAAAACCTATTCTGAAGATAAAAAACTAGATATATTTAAATTGATTCAGCAAGGAGCGGTTATTACTAGAGGTGAGTTATACACCTATTTTAATGATCTGGTAAACGCGGAATAATCCTATTTTATTCGTAGCGTAACGATTCTATCGGGTCTAGTTTAGAGGCTTTAGATGCTGGGTAAGATCCGGAAATAATGGCTACAACAAACGTTATTACACTTGCCCAAATCATAGCTGCCCATGGCATACTAAATTGGAAATCGACCGCCGATGCAAATCCGAGGCCGAGTAAAATACCGAGAAGCATTCCGAGTAAACCTCCAAATTGTCCTATAATTATAGTTTCAATAAAAAACTGAAACGCAATGGTACCTTGTTTTGCGCCCAAAGCTTTACGTACTCCAATTTCACGGGTACGTTCGCTTACCGAAACGAGCATGATATTCATAAGTGCAATAGACGATCCTAAGATGGTAATGATACTTATAATCCAAGCAGCGGTTGCGAGGGCTCCTGTTATGGCACCAATTCGATTAATTAAATCGTCGCTACGTTCTAATCCGAAATTATTTTCTTCAATAGGGTTTAAACCTCTAATGTTTCTAAACGTTACAATGGCGTCATCTTGAGCGCTTTGTAGAAGTTCTTTCTTTTCAACCATAACACTTAAAGCGTAATTTATATTGGCATTGGTGAAAATAGAACGCGCTTTTTGAAGCGGCATGATAACTCTTAAATCTTGATTATTTCCGAAGGTAGAGCCTTTAGACTCTAAAGTTCCAATCACTTTAAATTTAAATCCTCTAACACTAATAATTTGATCTATAGGATTGTCATTTTTGAATAAGGCTTTAACCAAATCACTACCAATAACACAAACATTAGAGTTGTTTTCTACTTCTAAAGCGTTAAACTCACGACCACGATCGACTTTTAGTCCAGAATTTTGAATAAAATTTTCATTAGCTCCAATAACTTTTACTTCCGGGTCGGTTTTTTCGTTTTCAAATTTTACTTCTGCAGTAGATGTGCCGTCAAAAGAAACTGATGTTTTTGTGTATGGATAGTTGTACTGATCTACGAAATCACGAATGTTTTGGTAACTAATAATCGGGTTTACTTTTTGGCGTTCTCCGCTTTGTGGTCGTGCTGTAAATTTATAGCGCTGTATATTAAACGTGTTGGCACCCATAGACGAGAAATCGCTAGAAATGGTACTTTCTAAGGCCGAAACTGCACTTAAAATACCTACTAATGCAGTAATACCAATGGCAATAATAAGCACGGTTAAGATGGTACGTAGTAACTGACTTTTTATAGAATCGAAAGCAATTCTTATATTTTCTCGAACAAGTGAAAACATGTATAGGGTGTTATGGGTTGGGTGTTTTAATATAAGACTATTAAAACGGAATAAAGTTACTATAAAATTGAATTATCTTATTAAGTCAACTCAAAAATTTAGATATTTGTGCTCAAATTTAAAATACCAATGGCACAAAAACCAAGCATTCCTAAAGGGACACGAGATTTTAATCCGGAACAAGTAGCTAAACGACAATATATTTTTAAAACCATACAACACGTTTTTGAAACTTATGGGTTTCAACCTATAGAAACACCAAGCTTTGAAAACTCTGAAACCTTGATGGGAAAATATGGTGATGAAGGAGACCGATTAATTTTTAAAATTTTAAATTCTGGAGATTATCTTAGCAAAGTTAACGATGCCTTGTATGCGGAGAAGGATTCTACAAAAATGACCTCTAGTATTTCTGAAAAAGCGTTGCGTTACGATTTAACTGTGCCTTTTGCCAGATATGTTGTACAACACCAAAACGATATAGAATTTCCGTTTAAGCGTTACCAGATGCAACCTGTTTGGCGTGCCGACAGACCGCAAAAGGGACGATTTAGAGAATTTAATCAGTGCGATGCCGATGTTGTTGGATCTAAATCGCTTTGGCAAGAAGTTGAATTTGTGCAATTATACGATGCTGTATTTTCTGCATTACAACTAAAAGGTGTTACTATAAAAATTAATAACCGTAAAATTTTGGCCGGTATTGCTGAAGTTATCGGGGCACAAGATAAATTAATCGATTTTACAGTAGCTTTAGATAAGCTCGATAAAATAGGTGAGGAGAAAGTGAAAGAGGAAATGTTGGGTAAAGGAATTCCTCAAGCAGGCATCGATAAATTACAACCTTTATTTTCTTTATCGGGAACTTTTGAAGCTCAGATAAATAATTTAAAAACCATTTTAAGCATATCGGAAGAAGGTTTAAAAGGGGTTGAAGAATTAGAATTTATTAATACGGCTATAAACACGCTTAAACTCAAAACGGCAGCACTTCAATTAGATGTAACCTTAGCTCGAGGTTTAAATTATTATACCGGCGCCATTTTTGAAGTTGCGGCCCCAAAAGAAGTGCAAATGGGTTCTATTGGTGGCGGTGGTCGTTACGATGATTTAACTGGAATTTTTGGACTTAAAGATGTGAGTGGTGTTGGCATTAGTTTTGGATTAGATCGTATTTATTTGGTGTTAGAAGAATTACAATTGTTTCCAGAAACAGTGAATAAAAACATAAAAGTTCTATTTATAAACTTTGGAGATACAGAGGCCTTATACAGTTTGCAAGCCATACAAAAATTAAGAGCTGCCGGTGTAAATGCTGAATTATATCCGGATGCAGCGAAAATGAAAAAACAAATGAATCACGCCAATAAGCGTGTTATTCCGTATGTGGTTTTAGTAGGCGTAGAAGAAATGGAAGCGCAGACTTATACCCTTAAAAACATGGTTACTGGAGAACAAACTCAAAGTAGTTTAGATGAATTGATTGAGTTAGTTAAATAGTGAATCAATTTATTAATGTAATAATGGAGTAATAATTCAAAATGTAAACTAGCTAAAGTAAAGTTGATGAACTGGCTGGAACCAGATTTTGTTTTTTCCAAAGTATCGCAATAAGAAATATACAAAGAGGCTGTCTAAAAATTTTAAGATAGCCTCTTTTTTGTATTTAGCATTGGTTTTCTATGTTGCGTGTACTTTATTTTTTAACATCCACTAGTTGTAATTGTTTATAGTAAGTTTCCATTCTTCCATGGGCTGTTCCATCTACCAATAATATAACAATTAGCATAGCAATGGTGGTGATGCTAATGGCTCGCCATGTTGGTGTATTTATAAAAATAATGAGTAAAGCCGCAACAATTAGTATCATGGGAATAGCTTTAAAAACTACGGTGTTGTATTCTTTTAAGGTGCTTTCGGCACGTGCTATTTCCGATGTTACAAATGCCGGTGCATCTGTTTTGTATGCTGTTTCAAAAGTTTTAACCCGTGATTTGTTGGTGTAAAATAACCCCAGACCTATGGTTAAAAGCAAAGCTCCTGCTACCAAGGTAGGTATAATGTAAGCTTTAGCGATATCTGTTTTACCTAGCTGCCAAAAGCCAATGCTAGCCACTAAGAAAAGTATCGCAAATAATATGAAAAATCGTGTCGAGAAGACTTCTGCCTTTGCCCACTCTGTTGCTATTTTTAAGATGTCCATTTTAATTTAATTTACATTGTTCTCTGTATGAAGACGGACTTAATCCTTCCTTCTTTTTGAATAATCTCGAAAAGTAGGGAGGGTATTCAAACCCTAATTCGTAGGCCACTTCCGAAATGCTTTTATGGGGTTGTAATAAAATGTTTTTTGCCTCATCAATTAATAAGAATTGCAAATGCTCGGTTGTGGTTTTACCTGTTTCTTTTTTTAAAGTATCGCTTAAATAGCGCTGTGACACCCCCATGTTATTAGCGATTTGTTCTATACTGGGAATTCCTTTTTCTTGTAGATTTCCAGATTCAAAATATTCCGTTACATATTTATTAAATTGTTCTAATAAATCGGTAGATAATTCTTTTCTGTTTAAAAATTGTCTTTCGTAAAATCGGTTGGCATATTTAAAAAGCGTGTCTAGCTGCGAAATAATAATGTCTTTGCTAAAGGCATCTTGATTGTTCTGGTATTCAATATCAATATTATCTACAATAGCTTTTATTTGTTTTTCTTCCTTTGGAGAAAGGTGTAATGCCTCATTTACAGTGTATGAAAAGAACCCGTATTTTTTAATTTGTTGTGCTAGTTTGGTGCCTTTTAAAAAATCTTCATGAAAGGTTATAGAAAAACCTTTTTGCTCAAATACCACACTGCTATCCCATTGCAACACTTGTCTTGGCGCAATGAAAATTAATGCACCATTGGTAAAATCGTATGCTGTTCGTCCGTAATTTAAATTGCCTTTTACAAACTTTTTTAAGCTTATAGAGTAGCATTCGTTTGTAATTGGTGGCGAACTTTCTCTCGGACAAGGTAAAATTCCATCACCTTTTGAGTTAAAAATACTTAGCATGGGATGCTCAGGTCGAGGAAGTTCTAGATAATCTAAATACGATGATAAGGTTTTAAAATGTTGCATATTACTAATTTATAAATTCCACTTGAACTTTGTAGCCTTTTCTGAAACTTCCCACAATTTTTCTGCTACTGTCTTATCCTTAGCATGTGGCTGTAAGGTACATTCCCCAACAGGGCCTGTCCAGTAGTTTCTTCCTGTAGGTCCGTAAAAAGCTTGCTGGTCTAGGTTTGGCTCGATGGCACACATTAATTCTGGATACGCTCCTTTTTCTGCCGATTGTACAAAAGGGGATAATTTCATGAGCTGCCAAACAAATCGCGTCATTAAACTTCCACTTGTTTTAATTAAAGAGGTTCGAGAGGCACCGGGGTGACAAGCATAAACTTTTACCTCCTGATTTTTACTCTTTTTTATGCGATCTTGTAATTCGTAAACACTCATTATTTGTGCTAATTTACTTTGACTATAAACCCCATTAGGATTGTAGTTCTTGTCCCAATTCATATCATTAAACTGAATGGTTTTAATACCTAAATTATAACCCATACTGCCAACAACTACAATGCGTCCTTTAGAAGCTTCTATTCTTGGGTAAAGTAAGCCTTGTAATAAGAAGTTTCCATAATGATTTACGCCAAGCTGACTTTCAAAACCATCTGTTGTTAGTATTTGTTTAGGAACCTGTGCAATGGCAGCATTACAAATAAGTGCATCTATTTTTGATACCGTATTTAGTACATCTTGGGCAGCCCTTTTAACAGAATTTTGGTCTGCTAAATCCATTTGTATAGACACGAGGTCTATAGTATTACCAAGGGCTCGCTTTAATGCAGCCATAGTGGCCTTCGACTTTTTTGGGTTTCTATTAAGCATGACAACTTTTGCACCCTTAGAGAGTAATATTTTTGTGGCTTCAAAACCTGTACCACTGGTAGTTCCAGTGATTACAAATGTTTTTCCATTTAAATTTTCTATGCGGTCTGGTGTCCAACCTTGTTTTCCAAATTGATTTGTTTTCATCTTGCAACTGTGTTTGTAGTAATTAAAAGCATAATGCAAAGATCGGGTAGGAGACCATTTTAACTCTTATACAGATTTTCGAACCTTGTATACTTTTTAGTTTGTGGCCGTCTTTTAGGTTGGTGATATTGAATTGCCAAACATGATATATAGAAAGCTTAAAAATCTTAATATGTTATATTGAATAGATAAATTTTAGGATTTGCTAAATCAATTAATAAAAAATGATTTTAAGGTTAATGAATGTAAAGATGTAGCTATCTTGATTTGAATCGGTGATATTGTAACCTTGAGGCAAATTAACTTTAGTGTTCAATTTTTTTAACAATAAAACCTTTTTATATAGAAATAATAATAAAAAAAGTCCCAAACTTAGTGGGACTTTTCTGTACTTTATAATATAAAAATTAGGTTTAACTAATTAGTATTTTATACTAATTTTATTGGATTTCACACCGTTAGTAGTTTCTACTTTTATTATGTAATTTCCTTCAGATACTCTTCTAACAGGGATTTTACAATTTTGTGATAATGGTGCGTTTGTAGCATTCCAAGTTTGAACTGTTTGACCAAGTATATTAACTAAATATACTTGTTTGATTTCTGTATAATCTGGTGTTTTAATATGAATTTCATTTGTTTGGTTTAGATAATTAATCTTAATACTGTTGAATTCGTTTTCGACTATATCTAGTTTATTTTCATCTTTAAACGCTAAGAAATAACGGTCCATATAATCACCTTTATCTAAGTGTGTCTTATATTTTGAGTTGTTTATCTGTGTATAAGTATCTGAATAACTATCATAAATATAAACATCTATAGGGGTATCAAAATTTTCTAACTCCTTTAAACTAATTTCAATATTTCCATCTTTACCCATTAGTACGGCTAAAGGATATTGCTTGCTCTCGTCGAATGCACCAACTCCTTGAATAATATATGTTTTATTATTAATTAAGAATAGCATATCATTTGGCAGATTTTGAAAATTAGTAGCATCGTAACCAAAATCGATCCCATCTGTTGCCGCATTATCTGGTGTAAACCCTAATAATAATTGTCTAATGGCATTGTCTGGATTTTTAAAACTTAGTCGTAAACGTTGTACCTCATTATCTTCATTCGAGGAAGTGCTTACGCTACGAGAGAAAGTTACCCCATCTGTTTGTGTTTTAAAGATACGTTGTCCATTATTAAATATAACATTTCCACTTTGTCCAGCAGTTATAAAAAATCCTTGAGCTACAGGAACATAACGTCCAGGAACAAACTCGGATGCGTCTCCAGATCCTGCAATGCCTTCAGGTGCTACGCCTGGGGTGCCTCCAGTTAGATTATAAGATGCGTAACCACCTAGATATTCTTTAGTTACATGTGAGTTGTTTGTTGAAGCTTGCTTCCAATACCTAATTTCCCCATTATTACCACCGTCATTTAATATAGTTTCATTATCTGTAATAAAGGTGTTTGCATCGATAGCAGAAGGGTAGGGATTGCCTACCAAAGCATCATTACCCGCAGTTACAGAAGCTAAATAATCGCCATTATTCGGTTGACCAATAAAAGTGTAACTATCAGCAGAAGTACCTTTCATAATGAATCCAGATCCAACAGGTATTTCTTCGTTTTGAGTAATCTTGTTCCAACTATTCATATTGGCAATCGCATCATAAAATGTATATAGCCAACGAGTACTTATAGAAGGAGGATTTCCAGCTGCACCATTAAAATCGGCTGTCCAACCCACAGGTGTTGAACCAACGTGTAATATGTCCTGTAATGAATAAGTTCTACTATTTACATTACCAGCTGTACTAACAGGAGATGCCCAGTAATTATAATTATAAACATTTTTTGTTCCTTTCTGGTCCCTAAGTAATCCTCCCGCTCCAGTATAATCTACCAAACTTCCTTCTGGTTGTAATAACTGAGCTTCTCCATCTAATTTAAGTGTTCCATCTAACTTAAGGTATTTGGAAACGTAAAGTGGTGTTTCGTCTAGAACTGTTAAAGTATTGTCTTCTACAATTAAACCTAATACTGTAGTTTCTCTTTCAGAAGAAATATTAACATTATGATTGATTTTTACAATATTCCAATCTATATCTGTACTATTAGGTAATTGATTAACAGCACCATTAGCCCATGTGCTTTCGGTATCCCAATTTCCAGAAGCGAAAGTATTATAAGGTAGAGGTGCAGTTTCTTGTTGTATATCTGTCATATTTCTTAACACTCCTGTAGTTGAGCCTTTGGCAGAGGTTAAAATTCCATTTTGTACACTACTACCCATTTGATAGTAATCTACTAAATTAGAATTCCAATTTAAATCACCAGAAATGTTTTCTGGTATTACTACGCCACGAACTTTACCAGAGTTATCTTGAATTTCCTGATTCATCATTTCTCGTATTTGGTCTACACTAAGTGCTTTGTTCCAAATACGTAGTTCGTCTAACCATCCATTGTAAAAATTGTTAGGCAGTGTTGCGGTTTGCTTTGCACCTAAAAGAGCGAGACCTGAATTAGTTTGTACGCCATTACCAGCAGCTGTTGCTTTTTCAACTCCATCTATATATAGTTTATATATGGAACCGTTATAGGTTACTGCAATATGGTACCAACGTGTATCCGATAATCCAGATGCTGAAATAGTACCTCCGTCGTTATAGTTAAATTGGATACTTGTACCTGAAAGGGTTAAATCGTAACCAGACGTGGTATTGGTACTACTACGTTTAGAGAAAATCGTTTGGTTTCCAGAGTCACTATTTGGTTTAGCCCAAATTTCGATACTAAAAGGGCCTACTAAATTATATGCATTCCCAAAATTAACAGAAGTATTTATCCCATTAAATTCGAAATCGTTACCAGAACAAGCAGGAATATTTACAACCACTTCTGCACTGCTATCTCCACAGAGTTCGCCATTACTAATGGTCCACGTTAATGTGTAATTTGTACCACTTTCTCCTGTAAAAATTGCATTAGGATCTGTAGTGCTAGAGAACACACCTCCTAAAGGTAAAGCAGTCCAAACTCCAGCGATATTATTATTTGCCTGTAAGTTCACGGTAGTGTCATCGCAGTTTTCTAAAGTTCCTGAGTAACTCGCTACGGCTTCTATAAAAGGTAATACGGTAATCTCAATGGTTTTTGGTTCACCAGTTAGATCACAAGTTGTTGATTTTGGAGTTATAGTATAGGTTACTGTTATTGGGCTAGTTGATGTATTAATTAATTCATTACTTAATGTAAATACATTGTTGTCATCTATATCTGCAGAAGTTGATTCTCCACTATTAGCTCCTGTAACATCTGTTGTTTCATTCCTAGTCCAACTAAACGACATATCCGCATCTGTAATATTTCCATCAACAAGGATAGTAGTACTTGTACCACTACATATATTTTCTTCTTCAGCTGTTACTGAAAGTATTTTTGGAGTAGGATAAATTGTAACGTCTATAATTTCCGGAGAAATACTACAAATTAGATCATCCTCAGTAGGATTGTTTGAGTAATCGTAAACGTGAGGTGTGATTTCAAATTGACTCGTCACGGTTTCATTGGTGTTATTTTGTAATATTATTTGATCTGTACTTCCTTCAGATTCTCTAAATATATCCCACCAACCGTCGGGATCATCGGTAGTTCCTACAGGTCCTCCTGAAGCAGGAGAGAAAAACTCTGAATTAGATGACCATGAGTATCTTACTGCTGTCCACCTTCCATGAATTGAACTTATCGATATTGTGAAATCATCTCCAGGGCATTGAAAACCTTCTGGTTTTCCCGTAGATTCTATATTAAATCCCGCGTCAGTGATAACTTGGATAAATATAATATTACTAGTTTCTGTGCCACACTCATCAGAGACAACAACTCTGTAATAATAATTTACAGCATCCCAAGGCCAAAGAGGCACTCTTGGAGGTTGATATGTAATAGAATTGGCACCATTTATGTCTGTAAATTCATTATTAGCATTTTCACTACGTTGCCATTGATAAGAATAATTGCCAGAACCACCTAGGTTAGGGTTTATAAATTGTAGAGGTGTAGGATAGGAATATAAACATACGGCCTGGTCATCTCCAATTTCAGGTTTGGTAAATTGTGCATAAACATCAACTGTAGCCGTGGTAGTAGTACTACAACCAGCCCTTGTAGCGGTAATTGTAAATGTCACGGTTTGTGTCTCTGTAGTTGCATTTGTAAATGTACCTGAAGCTGTGATTCCTGTACCAGACGGGCTACTTGTTGTTACTCCAGCAGGTAGATTTGTAATTTCCCAAGAATAGTTTGTGTTATTCGTAGAATTCGTGGTATCAAAATTCATAGAGAATGAATCTCCATCGCAAATAGCTTGTGTAGTAGGATTGACTTGGACAATTGGAATTGGAGTAACTCTAATTTCAATACCTTCAATAACGTTACTTATACAACCATTTAGTTCAGCCCAAGCCTTAAATTTAACTATTCTGTTTCTGTTATGTGTACTTGTAAGCGTACCTGATATATTGGGACCTGTTCCATTCTCCATTCCAGAAACGGAAGATGAAAAATCATCCGTCCGCTCCCAAAAATACTTTACATCGTCAACATTATTAACATTTAAAATCTGAATAGGAGTTATTGAGCTGTCACTACATATAGTTTCATTAACACCAGGTCTTAAATCTGGGTCTATCGCAATTACAAGATCAGGATTTACCGTTATAGTAGCTGTTGTTATTTCGCTAGCACAGCCATTAGCCGTTGCAGTAATAGTAAACGTCGTTGTTTGTGGGGAATTCGTTACGTTAGTTAAAGATCCAGATATTGAGGACCCAGTACCGCTCTCTAAACCGGTAATTCCTGTAGTATTGTTACGTGTCCAACTGTAACTAACACCTGAAACATCATTAGGATTACTTAAAATAATGTCATTAATACTTTCTCCATTACAAATAGTTTGCAAGGTATTTGTAGCAGAAATGGTAGGACTAGGGTTAACGGAAATTGTAACGGTTAATGGTTCGGAAATACAATTATATTCAGAATTGGCAGTAACCGTAAATGTAGTAGTTTGTATTGTATTAGTTGTGTTTGTTAAATTAATAGCAATATTATTACTATCGCCATTTGAAGGTCCTGTAATTCCAGATGTATTATTTCTAGACCAAACGTAAGTTAAAGATTTGTCTACGTTATTTTCATCTACAATAGATATGTCCGTAGTTTCTCCAGAACAAATTTCAGGAGTAAACGTGGCACTTAGTTCTGGTTTCGGGTTAACTGTTATTGTAGCGGTCGTTTCGCTGGTACAACCGTTAGCTGAAGCTGTAATCGTGAATGTAGTAGTTTGTACAACTCCAGAGGTATTTGTCAAAGTTCCAGAAATTGGAGATCCTGTTCCGCCAGCATCAATTCCAGTAAGGTTCGTAGTATTGTCGCGAGTCCAGGTAAATGAAATGCCACTAACGTTATTATCATTAAGAATGTTTATAGCAGATATAGAGTCTTCACTACAAATGGTTTGACTAGGTAGATTAACAGAAACCACAGGTTCCGGGTTAACAGTTACTGTGGCAGTTGTTTTGCTGGTACAACCATTAGCAGAAGCAGTAATTGTGAATGTAGTAGTTTGAATAACTCCAGAAGTATTGGTTAAAGCTCCCGTAATAGGTGAGCCATTTCCACTTGTATTCATTCCAATAAGGTTGGTAGTATTATCTCGAGTCCAGGTAAATGAAATTCCGCTAACGTTATTCTCATTAATAATATTTATAGGTGTAAAGGAATCTTCACTACATATGGTTTGACTAGGCAAATTAACAGAAATTACAGGTTCCGGATTAACAGATACCGTAGCAGTCGTTTCGCTGGTACAACCATTAGCTGAAGCAGTAATTGTGAATGTGGTAGTTTGAATAACTCCAGAGGTATTGGTTAAGGCCCCTGAAATAGGAGAGCCACTTCCACTAGCATTCATTCCAGTAATATTGGTAGAGTTATCTCGAGTCCATGTATATGAAATTCCACTAACACTATTCTCGTTAATAATATTTATAGCTGAAATTGAACCTTCGCTACAAATGGTTTGACTTGGCAGATTAACAGAAATCACAGGTTCCGGGTTAACAGTTACTGTGGCAGTCGTTTCTATAGATTCGCAGCTGTTTGCAGAAGCTTTGATTGTAAATATTGCCGTTTGTGGAGCCCCAGTAGTGTTTAAAAAGCTTCCTGAAATTGTATTAGAAGTACTTGTTGAAATAAATGATAATCCACTTACATCGTCAATATTACTTTCCCATGAAAAAGTTGTTCCATTTACATTGTTTGGATTAGTTAGTACAATATCAGTAATTGTTTCTTCAGAACAAACAATTTGTGATGTAGGAGTTGCTATAACCGTAGGAATAGGATTAACCGTTATCGTAATTTGCGCACAAGATGTTTCTCCGCAATCCCCTTTGTAACGAGCAAAATAGGTAGTTGTGTTGGTAGGAGATACTGTAATGGTATTACCAGTTCCACCAGAAATAAGAGTACCACCACAGGAATTTGTAAACCATTCAACAGCACCATTTGTACCTAATGTTCCGCCATTGGCAGTAAGTGTAGTTGAAAATCCAGCACAAATAGTTTCTTGTGTAGCTGTAATATTTGAAGGAGCTACTGAAGGAGTATTCATTGTGACAGTTAGTGATGATGGATTACCTTCTCCGCAAACCTCATTGGTTCCTTTAACAGAAATATCTACAGATGATGTAGAGTTAGAATAATCGACTGTAATACTATTAGAATAAGGAGGTGTTGAAGTAATACTAGCACCTGTTGATACCGTCCATATATAACTTGTTGCATTTTCAATGGTAGGGACGGTATAAGTTACATTCGTATCACCCTTACAAACAATTTCGTTTCCTACGATGCTACCTGCCGAATCTACAGGTTGAACGACATTAATTGTGATTTGCGCACAAGATGTTTCTCCGCAATCCCCTTTATAACGAGCAAAATAGGTAGTTGTGTTGGTAGGAGATACTGTAATAGTATTACCAGTTCCACCAGAAACAGGAGTTCCACCACAGGAATTTGTAAACCATTCAACAGCACCATTTGTACCTAATGTTCCGCCATTGGCAGTAAGTGTAGTTGAAAATCCAGCACAAATAATTTCTTGTGTAGCCGTAATATTTGAAGGAGCTATGGGTACAATATTAGAATGTATAATTAATTCAGAAGCCAAAGCGCTTTCCCCGCATGCATTCACACCAACTACAGATATTGTAAAATTATTTGAAGGTATGTTAGAAATGTCTAAAGCAATTGAGTTGGTGTTTGAAGTTCCGTTAAAAGTAGCTGAGCCATTAGAAATTCTCCAGTCATAGGACGTTGTATTAGGTAGGCTAGGGATTGTGTACTCTACCATAGTTTGTTCTGGGCATACTGCTGTAGGGCCAGTAATAGGACCGGGATTATTTGGAACATTATTAATAGTTATTGGTAATGTTGAAGTATTTCCAGTGCCGCACGCATTTACTGCAGTTACAGTAATATTACCACTTGAAGCCGTATTAAAATTTACAGTTATAGATCGAGTTCCATTACCAGAAACTATAGAGGCTCCATTAGGGACTGTCCAATTGTATGAAGTCGCTCCAGGAATTTCTGAGACTGTATAAGTTTGAGAATCTCCATAACAAATATTAGAAACAGGATTAATGAAACTAGGTGCGTTTGGTACGTCTTCAATATTAATTACAAGGCTAGATTTCAATGAGTTACCTCCACAATCACCAACTCCATTAGCAACCACCGTTACATTTCCAGCGCTAGCATTTACATAATTTACTGTGATACTATTTGTGGTCGTTACTAAATTTCCTGTTGTAGACGAAGCACCAGGCGGAAGTGTCCAAGTATAATTAGCAGCATTGCTAACTTCTGGAACGGTGTAAGTTATATTGTTTGAGTTTTTACAGACCTCTTGTTGTCCAGTAATTGCACCAATAGAAGTGCCGTCTAAAGAACCACCTCTTGTTACTGTAACAGTGATGCAATCTGTAGTATTACAAGTGCCTTGATAGTTTACATAAAACGTTTTAGATTGCCCTTCAAGTAGATTTACAGGTAAATCATTTCCTTCCTTTTTTAAAGTTCCATTGCAACTTCCTTCATACCATTTTGGTCTAGCACCTTCTCCTAAAACACCCCCACTTACAGTTAGATTTATATTTTCATTCTGACCTGTATGGTTAATGCAGATATTAGACCCAGAAAAATTTGTATTATCAAATCTTATTGTTGTTGGAGCCACAGACAATCTTTTTATATCAATGACTTTCTGTCTGTCCTGACTTGTTACTGTATTGTTTTTGGCTACAACTTTAATATGCACTTGACCAAATGGTGCGGAGCTCTCAATAGATACCGTAATACTATTTGTATTTGCGCCATCAATAATAGTGAGACCTGTAGGTAAAGTCCAAATATACTCTGTGGCATTAGTAACTTGAGGTACACTGTACGTTACTGTTGTACCAGGACAGACATTTTGCGGTCCTTGTATTTCTCCAGGTTGGCTTAATTGTTGAATAGGTGTCAATTCAGAAGAATTCTCAAGTCCGTATAGATTTTTAGTTTTTGAGTAGGTATAATTATATGAAGTACTAAATGAATTTAAAACAGGTGCTTTAGCAAATACACCATGAGTACCAAGCGTAAACATACCAAAAAGTAGTATGAATAATCCTATAATTTTAAATGAAATAGTATTCACCAATTCGGTGATACTAGATTTTCTAGATAAAAAAGCGTGTAAAGTAAAGTTATGCATAGATTGGTTACTGTGTTAGTTAATAGAAAACAGCGTAATGGTTTAGTTGGTGTAAAAAGTAACAAATATAAGTGAAGTAAAATAAAAATTCCCAAGAAAATATGAATTTGTATTACTTTAAAATAAAAACCTTAAATTGTTTGTACTTAGAGGTATTATACCTCCAAATGAAATAGGGTAGGACGCGTAAATTGTGATCATGTAGTAAAGTTTGTTATTCCTATTGGGAGTATAGTTTTATGAAATTATTTGCAAAAAAATAAGGAATAATTGCTAAATCTCTTTTTTATAATTGCCTCCTAAACAATTGCTCAAGGTTTTTCTCCATCCTTTAAGATAATTCCATTATTTTTATGGAGTAATAAATTTACCACAGTATTGTGTGTTTTTTCCTAAATATTTATAGCTATGAGTCGTTTTAAGCACCACTTAAGGTTGCTACAATTTCTTTTGTTTTGTCTCTTAATTTCGTTTCAATTATCGGGGCAATCAACTAAAGACTCTTTAAACGCGTTGTATCTTGGTTACGCTGTAAATCCTCAAAATCCATCAGATTTATCGGAAGCTCATTCCTTTTTTAAATCTCAGTATGAAATAAATGTAGAAGAGAAAAAGTACAAAGAAGCCATATTTAATTTACGGTTACTAGCCATAACAGAACGTAATTTAGGTTTGTTTGTCGATAGTGAAAACACAGCAGTTTTAGGTCTAAAAATTTTAGATTCTTTGCCAGGATCTGTTTGGGCAAAAGACGGGAAAATAGGTTTGTTAAATCATTTAGGTACCCTAAATAAAACGTGGTATAATTACAAGGATGCTTTGAAATATTACGATAAAATTTTAAGCTTAGATCCTACCATAGACCAGCAAGAAGCTGTATTTATAAATAAGGGAAATGTGTATAAAGAAATGAAGGATTACAAAAAATCTGAAGCCGAATTTCTTAACATTTTTCAATTAGAAACAACGTCAAATTTGCCAGATAGACAGGCGAAGGCCTTAGATAATTTAGGTGTTGTTCAGGCAAAAATGAATAATAAAGAAGGTCTGGAAAAAATGATGAGCGCCTTGCGTATGAGGGAAAATGAAAACGATAGGTATGGCATGTTTATTAGTAATGTGCATTTAGCAGAATATTATAAAGAAAATTCAGATAAGGAACGCGCAATTCACTATGCAGATAGAGCATATGAATTAGCCGAAAAATTAATAGTGTAAATAATAAGGAGAAGGCCTTGGCTTTGCTTTTAAGTCTGCAAGACGATTCGCGATTGGTGTATTACCAAAAGCTTAAAGATAGTTTAGAAGAAGCGCATCAACTTAGAGTAAACGACTTTTCTGCTAAAAAATATAATCTAGACCAAGAGAAGGAACGAGCAGACAGTATGCAATTGTTAAATGAAAAGAAAAAACGTTCCATATTAATTTTACAAGCTTTAGGAGGCATACTGACTATTTGTGGCGTATCGGTTTTTATAATTTTTCAATTGAAACATCGAAAAGAAAAATTAGAAGTGGTTTATAATGTAGAGACTCGAATTTCTAAACAAGTTCATGATGAAGTGGCTAACGATGTGTATCAAGTGATGACGAAGTTACAAACTTCAAACATCAATAAATATCTTTTGTTAGATGATTTAGAATCTATTTATAATAAAACAAGAGATATTTCGAGAGAAAATAATAGCATCGATTTAAAATCTAACTTCGAAGAGGTTTTAAAAGGTTTATTACAAAGTTATTCTACATCTACTGTAAAAGTGATTACTAAAAACATGTCTGAAGTAAATTGGGATATTTTAGGCTATATTGAAAAAACCACGGTTTATAGGGTGTTACAAGAGCTTTTAACTAATATGAAAAAGCACAGTAATGCTTCTGTCGTTGTTGTAGGGTTTAAACAAAACTCAAAAAAAATTAATATTGATTATTCCGATAATGGGGTCGGATCTGCATTACATTATAAAAATGGTCTTCAAAATACGGAAACCCGTATAAAAGCTATTAAAGGAACTATTATTTTTGAATCTGAAAAAAATAAAGGATTTAAAGCTCACATAACGATATAGCATGTTTCAAAAGGTAATTATTGCAGACGATTTAGGAAGTATTAATCAGGGTGTTTTAACCATTCTTAATCGATTGGGGATAGAGCATGTAGAACAAGTACAATACTGCGATGATGCTTTATTAAAACTAAAAAAAGCAAGAGCAGACCAAGAGCCTTTCGATTTATTAATTACTGATTTATCTTTTAAACCCGACCATAGAATTCAGAAATTAAAATCTGGAGATGAATTGGCACAAGCCGTTCGAGACGAGAATATTCCCATAAAAATAATCGTGTATTCTGTAGAAGATAGAGCGCAACGTGCAAACAATTTATTAGAACATGTTAAGGTTAACGGCTATGTTTGTAAGGGCCGTTCTGGGTTAACCGAATTACAGAGCGCTATTGTTAGTGTTTATGAAGATGTTACCTATGTATCCACATCTATAGAACATGCACTAGACCAAACGTCTTTTGTAGAGATAAATGACTTTGATATTATTTTGGTTTCGTTTTTATCTGAAGGCCTTTCGCAAGAAGAAATATCGAAAAAACTAAAAACTAGAAATTTAAAACCTAATAGTTTAAGCTCTATAGAAAAGCGTTTAAACCGTTTAAAGGTGCATTTTAATGCCAATAATGCCATTCATTTGGTGGCTATTACCAAAGATTTAGGCTTAATTTAAATTTATTTTACTGTTTTACGGATTACCGTAAAATTAAATACTTCTACTACTGTATATTTGCAACAGCTATTAGTTGAAGTAGTCAATACTACTTATTTTAAAAAGAGGCTGTTTGGGAGGACAGCCTCTTTCTTTTTTATACTCTTATTTAAGTGCTTTTAACCCAGCGATAATATCGGCTGGTTCGGCTCTGTTACGGTAATCTACATCTAAAAACTCGTAAGTTATCATGCCATCTTGGTTAATAATGTATGTAGCAGCCAATGGTAATTCATTGGTTTCGTCTCCATTTACACCGTGCAAATCGAAACTTTTTGGTAACGTTCGGCAACGGCATCGGTTAGCGTATATACTATACCGTACTCTTTACCTACAACGTTTCCTACATCGCTTAAAACTTCAAATTCTAGTTCTTGTTTTTCAGCAGTATCTAAAGACTTGTCTGGTAATTCTGGAGTTAGTGCTAAAAGATTTGCGCCTTCTGCTTGAAAATTACTTAGTTCTTGTTGTAATCTTTGTAGCGTTAGGTTGCAATAAGGGCACCATCCACCACGGTACCAAGTAAGGACTACAGGTCCTTTTTTAAATAATCGCTTAAAGTAACTGTTTCACCAACTGCGTTCTTTAAGGTGAAATCTGGAGCTTTTTCACCAACATGTTTAGCTTGTTCTACAACACCACTTTCTTCTACAGCTTTTAATCCGTTAGCATAATCGGTTTTTACATCTTCATCTGCTTTGGCATTAAAATTATCTTTTCTGGCGTCTAATTCACTTTTTAAAGTAGGTACAGCTTCTTCTGGCATAGTGGTTTCTTGTTTTGTGGGTTCAACTACTGGTGTTTCTTGTTTTTGCTTGCAGTTAACTAATAATAATGCCGCAAATAGCGACAGACTAATGGTGCGTAAGTTCATTCTAAATGTTTGGTTTATAATTGTATTTAATTTAAGTCGGATAGGGCAGAGTAACATAACATCAAATTTTAATTTTATTTATGCTACGCTATATATAATTGGAAAGAGGGAATAACAGGTTTGTAAATGAAAGGAAAGTCCTTAGACATTAAATTAGAATTTTGAATACAAGGTGGTGTTTAGGTTTCTATATCTAATTGAAAATGTATAGTAACAACATCTTCAATTTTTATTAAACCTAAGACTTTTTTAGGATTTTCTAATCCAAAATCTCTAATGTTTAAACGGATATCTCCAGAAGCCTTTAATGTATGGTCGCGAGAAACTGAAATAGGAATGGTATACGTTTTTGTAACACCAGCAATTTTAAAATCTACAGTAGCTGTAGTACGTACAGGTTTTGTAATAGATCGTTTTACTTCTTTTAAATTAATTTCTATTTCAGGATAGTCTTCTGTTTTTAATAATTTATGAAAATCTTTATTAATTAATTTTCTTCCGCAGTCAAACTCATTATTTACCAATACTAATTTAGCTTTGTTAAAAGCAATACTGTTTTCTGAAATGGTATAACTTACCGGGATTTTATTTTTTAGTGTTAGGGCATTAAAATTACAAGCAAAGTTAGCAATGTTAGTAACCCCATTTACGGTGAGTTTACTACTTGGTAATATGCTTATAAATGCAGATTTATTTTGTGTGCTATTAACGAAAGATAAACCGATAATTACAACTAATAGGACAGCTAGTTTTTTTAATGTCATATTTAATTTTAATGGTTATGGGTTAGTGTTTTGTTTGAGTTAATCGCACTATGCATTTGTGGTTTGTTTGATTCGGTTGAAATGAATATCTAAAATTAATAATTAGGATTTAATTTTACTAGATTTTTAAGCGTTAATACGGTAGCTTAATAATGAAATACATTAAATATACGATTGTATTTAAGAAGAAAACCTACTGAATAAAAAAATCCTCACCAAGTTTAAACAGGTGAGGATTTTTTAGAAGGCTATTATGCAATCTATAAGTTTAGTTGTTTCTAGAATTAGAAACTAATTACAGCTTCGAACATGAATCCATTAAACTTACCATCGTTGTAGATGCTAGTTTCTGGGTAACCGTTGTACGATTGTGTTACATATTCTACTTTAGTTAAAATGTTTTTTGTCATAAACCAACCAGCACTTGCTTGGAATCTAGAAATATCGATATCGTCTGTGTCATCGTATTGAGAGTACACTACATTGTAACGTCCACCTACGTAGAATTTTTCATTCTGACCAAATCTGTAGATTAATTCTCCAGCATATTGTTGTGTTTTTCCGTCTTTAGTAGGAATAACAGTTACGTTTCCTTCGTCATCTGTAGTAGTCGTTGAATTTGTAGAACCAGAAGTGTTTTCAATTGTTCCGAAAAATTCTAATCCTCTATATTTCACGAATGGGTTAATCATAATAGCAGTTACACTATTTTTAAAGCTTGGGTTAAAACGTCCAGATCTAAATCCAGTAGAACCAGGAGCTTCTAATACATTGTAGTATCTAGAACCTGCTCTATCTGCACTATATAAGTATAAACTTGGGATATATCCAGTGTTGTATAAAGACCCTGTTAATCTTACTCTTAAGTCTGTGTTTATTTGCTTATCGTAACCTAATTTAGCTAAGAATGATGCACCACCAGTTTTTCCGTTACTTCCTTCAACAACAGATTGATTTAATTTACCGTTAGTAAAACCAACCATACTAATAAATCCATTTCTTTGGTAGTAAAGTTCCGCTCCAATTTCAGTTGTAAAAGAATCCATGATTAAGTTACCAACAAATGGGTTGTAAATAGCTTGGGCATTATCTGTTCTTCTAAAGTGAGCATCACCATAGTTGTTTTCCATCTGACCAATTCTAATAGTCGTATACTTCATAACGTTATCTAAAAGACCTTCTTTAATAAAGTCTAAAGCGTCTATTTGAAAGAAACCACCTTTTACATAAGGTTCTGGATGGTGACGAGAAGATAAATATGTTCTTAAGTGCATTCTAACACCTGGCGCTAAAGCAACGTCTAAATCTAAGTTTGCTGTAGGTAAGTTAAAGTTAGATCCGATTTGTGCTAAAGGCACACCTGAATTCTCATGACTTAAGCCTTGAAATTGTAAAGCGAAAGAACCACCCATTCTTACTTTAATTTTTTCGAAAGTAGAAATGGTATCTTTAGGATCTTCAAATACATTAATCCCACGTTGATCTGGTTTTCTGTAATTATCTAAATCTCTACTTTGAGCATTAACACTTATACCTGTAAGCGCTAAAACTACTACTAAAAGCGTTGTGTAAAATTGTTTCATTTGTTTTGATTTGAATTGATTAAATTATTGTTTTAAAACAGTGCTAAATTCTATTTTTAAATCATCACCTGTGGTAATGGTTCCAAACATAGCTTTAGGAGGATCTATTTTGAAGCTTGTCATTTTAAAGCTATAGTCTCCATTAAGTTTAGCTGTTGTACCATTAACATTTAAAGTAAAATCTAAAGCAATACTATTGGTTACTCCTGCAATGGTAAGGTCTCCAGTAGATTTTACTGCATAAGAACCATTTCCGTTAGCTGTAATCGCGTTAACTTTAGTTAATTTAAATTGAATGGTTTTAAATTTACTTGTATTTAAAGCCTTGTAAGTGTTTTTATCCATACCAGATTTTCCACTTTTTAAACTTTCTGCAACTACTTCAAAATTTAAAGAGGTAATAGAAGGTGTTTCTGTAGCATTGTCTAAAACGATAGATCCGCTTTGTTGTTCCGCTACAACTTCCCAGTCGTGTAAACTTGAAGTTCCGAATACAGTTAGTTTAGAATCAGAATTACTTAATGTATACGTTTGTGCAAACGTTGTTAAGGTTCCGAATAAAGCAATAAAAAGAAATAATTTCTGTGAAATTTTTAATGAATGATTTTCAGTTTTCATAATTAAAAAATTTTAGTATTGATTATTATGGTTTCAAAAAAAGGTTTAAAGTTATACGATGTATAAAAACCTGAATTTGCAGTGCAAATATACGACGCATCTATATATTTCGCTTACTCTTGTATATACAGTAGCACTAAGTGTATTAACACAATTTTGGCTTAATATGAGATATGCTGTGGTATTACACCACATATAAAACTTTTTGTTTTAACATTTTTTTAACAACGATAACGTTGTAATAATATCTGTGTTTTGTCAATTTTATTAATGAATATTCAATAAAACATGACAAATGTCATAAAATTTAGATATAATTAAATGAGTTGTGATACTCTAAAGGTTAAATTTGTGTTATTTTGTTTAAAAGAACCTTATAAATTTTCCCCCCTTTAGGGCGAATTTATTTTTATGTTTTCCTTAAAACTAGCTTTAGGGACTAAAAAAAAGCATAGTATTAAAAATGAATACTATGCTTTAAATAAGATGTAATTTATTTTGTTTTTTTGCGCTGCTGTTTAATTATTGAATTTGGTAATAGTCTTTATAGAGGCGTTCTGCAAATTCATATCTTTTCATTTTTTTTCCATAATACGTAGTAGGATCTAAATTGAGGTTTTTGCAAGCCTTTTCAATATCTTTTTTATGAATTTTTTTATTAGGATTAGCTTTCCAATCGGTAAACACACCTTCTAACCCTAGAAACTGTATGGCCTTATAATAAGTATCTGTTTTAGAAATATCTTTAAAATAGATAAGAACTGCGTTATTTTCTAGCAATTGGTTTTGAAGCTTTTTAATCGATATGGATTGTACTGGAGTTTGGTCGTTTATGCTTATAACAGAAGCTAAACCTGCTGCTTCACCTAAAGCCATCCAAGTGGGTTCCATACGAATGGCCGAAAACCCTAAATGCGATCCAGAAATAGGTACAGGTGCTAAGACGTTTTCTATAGTTTTTGGAACTATAACGCCGTAAGGAATGGTAAAAGGTTCTGTAGCGTAACTTATAAAACCATCTAAATGCACACGATTGTCTTCGCGTTTTCTAACCCCATGAGAATCTATAGAATAATGTCCTGCAGAAATACTATTAGCATGAAGGGGAGGTCTTTTGTCTTTTGCAGTTGGTAAGGCATCATGAGCAGTAAAAAAATAGGAGCCTTGCATACGTCTCCCTTCTCGTACATAAACTTGTCTAGGAAAATTATCATTACTTACGTATTCGTCTTTAGCTAATCCCCATTTTAGGCATTCGTTTTTAAACCAATCAGGAAGTTCTTCGTCATGTTGTGCAAACCAAAGTAACCCTAAAGTATAGTCCTTAAGTCTGTTGGCAAAAGTATCTCGCCATTTCCAACTCGCTTCTGGCCATTTCCAATTTTCCTCTGGCAAATCGGTAGAAATAAAAGCAAGATGCTGATTGTTGGCATCTGTTTTAGAGTTCGGAATTGTAATTTTATTTACAAGTCTATTTATCCCTTCCGGAGCTCCAGGAACTTTTGGTTTGCTACTTTGTTCGGGATGGTTAAGTACCGGTCTCGGCTCTGCATGATGTTTTAAATAATTAAAATAATGGTGTCCGGTATATTTTCCTGTTACCACATCCTGGATTAAAGACGTATAGTCGTCTCTATTATAGGAGCTTGGTTTTTTTATGGCTACAAAATTATCTGGATTCGTGGTTAAACACAGTCTATAATTAAATGCCTGAATAGTAGTGTCCTTTTCGAAAGTAGATCCTGCGCCTATTGGGCCTTCCCAATATTTGTAGACTTTACCCGCATATTTTTCATTATATTCAGACTGACCTTCTCTACCTACTAAATAAGGAATACCTGCAGCTGCAATTAAATCGCCCTCGTAAGTGGCGTCTATAAACGTTAACCCGGTTATGGTTTGATGGTGTCCTGTAGCACGATTAAGGATTTTAATATTTCGAACTCTATTATTTTCAACAGTAATGTTTTTTGGATTCACATCAAATTGATGATATTTTAATACTGTAATTGAAGGATGTTCTGAAATCATTTGCTCTAAAACGGCTTCTGCAACCGAGGGTTCAAAATGATAACCATTACTACAATCTTTTACTTGTTTTGAATTTTTTCCGTAGGTATCTATATAATGTTTTTCAATGCGGCTAACAAAGGTTTTAAATAAGCCTCCAACGGCTCCACGTGTTTGTATGTCGGTTGCTCCAAGTCCGTTTGCCGGTAAACCTCCTATATGTTTAGAACGTTCTATAATAATACTATTTTTTCCTGCTCTACTTGCAGCAATAGCAGCCATTATTCCCGAAGGTGTTCCGCCAACAATAACCAAATCATAGGGATTTGTGTTTTCTTGAGGTGTTTGTCCGATAACCTGAACCGTAAATAGCATGGAAATAAACGAAAAGTAGAAAAGCTGTTTTGTAGACTTAATCATAAGTACGGGTTTACATAAATTAAAATACCCCCAAAAAAATGAAGTTTTAAGAGGGTATGTACAAATATAATTAGTTTTACTTAGTAATGATGTCAATATGTAGATTTTAAGAATTTGTAATGGCCTTGTTTTTATAAATTATAGGATACTGAAGGATTGTTTTAGTAAGCAATTCAAACTAAAATTTTTATTGTAGAACCTTAGCTTTTGGTATGATGTTGAATCGAAAAAAAAAGATGCTTGTATAATTTAATATTATTTTAATAGTAATCGTTTTTAAAAATACTACTTTCATTAAGATTAATTAAAACATATAAAAATGAGTAAATTAGATAAGTACACTGAGGAAGAATGGAATAAAATTGCAGCTTTACCACAGTTAGTAGGGGGTATAATAGCAGGAGCAGATAGCAGTGGATTAGTAGGCACCACAAAAGAAATGTTTGCAACGGCAAAGAGTTATATTGGAGCTCGTGAAAAGTATCCGAATAACACATTAATTCAAGCTATTGTTCCAAATACCAAAGATCCAAAGGTTGCTATGGAAGATGCTAAAGTAGAGCGTAACCGACTTGTAGATCAAATTAAAGCGTATGGCGTAAAAAGTAAAGAAGAATTAGCAACCAAAGTTTTAGCGGAATGTTCTGCTACTATGAATGTGCTAAAGGAAAAAGAGTCTGACGAGACCGTAAACGAATTTAAAACTTGGTTACTAGAAATTGCAGATAATGTGGCCCATGCAGGTACAGAAGGTGATTTTCTAGGCTTTGGAGGTGTTAAATTTAGCGATAAAGAAAAAGCCGTTTTTAATACTTTAAAAGAAACGTTGCAATAGGCATATTACAAATTATAACATAAAAAAGTGGGTTGAAATTTAAATTTCAACCCACTTTTTTTAACTATATTTTTTATTTAGTTACTATCTATACGAGTAATTTTCGCACCAATAGCACGTAAGCGTTCGTCTATGTTTTCGTAACCTCTATCTATTTGTTCTATATTATGAATGGTCGATGTCCCTTTTGCAGACAGGGCAGCTATTAAAAGAGAAACCCCGGCACGAATATCTGGCGATGTCATAGTAGTAGCTTTTAAGCTCGACTTAAAATCATGACCAATAACTGTAGCACGATGCGGATCGCAAAGAATAATTTTAGCGCCCATATCGATTAATTTATCGACAAAGAAAAGTCGGCTTTCAAACATTTTTTGATGAATTAAAACACTTCCTCTAGCTTGGGTTGCAACTACTAAAATAATACTTAGTAAATCTGGAGTAAAACCTGGCCAAGGGGCATCGGAAATGGTTAAAATAGAGCCATCAATAAAATTCTGAATTTCGTAACCATCTGTATGTGCTGGAATATGAATATCGTCGCCTTGTTGTTCTACCGTAATTCCTAATTTTCTAATTACATTTGGGATTTGCCCAAGATCGTTCCAACTTACATTTTTATGGTTAGTTCGCTTTTTGTCATCGCAGCTAAACCAATCCAACTTCCAATTTCAATCATATCTGGAAGCATACGATGCTCTGTTCCGCCTAAACTATCTACACCATCTATAATTAACATGTTAGAGCCAATGCCACTAATTTTGGCACCCATTCGGTTTAACATTTTACAAAGTTGTTGTAAATAGGGCTCGCATGCGGCGTTGTAAATGGTTGTTCTACCTTCGGCTAAAACCGCGGCCATAACAATATTAGCAGTACCAGTTACAGAAGCTTCATCAAGAAGCATATAGGTTCCTTTTAGTTTTTTCGCTTCAACCCCATAAAAGTGATCTTCGCGGTTGTATCTAAAGGTTGCGCCCAGGTTTATAAAACCTTCAAAATGGGTATCTAATCTACGACGACCAATTTTATCTCCTCCTGGTTTAGGTATATAACCTTTTCCGAAACGGGCTAAAAGCGGTCCAACAATCATTATAGAACCACGTAATCCTTTCCCGTCTTCTTTAAACGCTTCAGATTCTAAATATTTTAAATTTACCTCGTCTGCTTTAAACGTATAAGTGCCAGGAGAAAGCTTATTAATTTTTACACCTAGCTTGCGTAGCAGTTCGATAAGTTTATTTACATCAACTATATCTGGAATGTTACTTATTGTAATTTCTTCGGCAGTTAAAAGTACTGCACATAAAATTTGTAGGGCTTCGTTTTTTGCGCCTTGAGGTTGGATGCTACCTTTTAATTGGTGTTGTCCTTCTATAATAAATGTAGCCATAGCTATTAGTAGCGTTTTCTATTACGGTTAGAATTTGAATTTGTGTTTTTCTTGTAGGTCTTTTTTGAATTCGAAGATGAATTGTATTTTGTTTTACTACGTAATAAACTTGAAGCATCAGATAAATCTTCGTCGGTATTTTTTAAATTGATTTTACCTTCAGACAATTCATATAAATGATTAAAAATAACATTGTCGTCTACGGTATCCTTGTTCCAATTTAAAAAACATTTTTTCATGTGATTTGCTATGGTATAAATAAGCGCATCTTTAAGTTCGCCTTCTTCCCAAGTATTAGCAACATCGATCATGGTTTTAATATTATTTCCGTAGAAACGATATTTAGGAAAATTTTGAGGATAAGGTAAGGGGTCTGGTCTTTTTTCAAGTAATTCTCTGTCTGGAACACCATAAGGGGAATCGACATCTAGTTCAAAACCAGAAATTATAAAAAGCTGATCCCATAGTTTATGTTGAAAATCGGGTACATCGCGTAAATGCGGTTGTAAATTTCCCATAACAGCAATTATGGCATGGGCCTCTTTATTTCTGTCGTCTCTATTTTCTATGGTTTTGGCATGATTTACCATTTTTTGAAGATGTCTTCCATACTCAGGAATAATCAAATGTTCACGCTCGGTGTTGTATTGTATGTTATCTATCAAAATATAAAGTGTAGTATTAAAATGTGCACGAAGTAATTATGCCCTCGCAAAATACAAAAAATAATTAAAGACTAATAACGCCTTCAACTTTTTCTGTAACTTCTTTATATTTTTCAATTACGGCTTCTGGATCCTTCATTCTAACATTTATAGAAACACTGGTGTATTTCCCGTTTTTAGAAGGAATAGTATTAATAACCGCACCTAGGTTATTAAATAAATCTTCTATTTGGGTGATTTTGTCTGTTTCTGTTTTTACAATAAATTTGTATAAATATTCTGATGGCCATTGGGCAGTATCATATAATTGCGCCTTTAATTTTTCGTAAAACTCCTTCGGATTTTGTGCTGTGCTCATAGTTATTTTTTAAGTTATAAAGATAGTATTTCGATTCGATTTTTTATTTCTGATTTAAATCACGAATTTTACAACCAAAACCTTGCCAAATTGGATACAAAGAAGATTGTTATAACAGGAGGTCCTGGAACTGGAAAATCCTCCATCATTCATGCGTTACAAGATAAAGGACATTCGTGTTTAGAAGAAATTTCTAGGCAAGTTACTTTACAAGCAAGAGAAGAGGGGGTAGAACAACTGTTTTTAACCCAACCTTTATTGTTTAGCGAACGCTTGTTAAAAGGGAGAGAATCGCAATTTTACGAAGCAAACGCGCTAGAAAAATCTTGTGTTTTTATAGATCGTGGTGTACCAGACGTTTTGGCATATATGGATTTTATTGGGGATACGTACCCAGAAACTTTTGTAAATGTATGTAAGTCGTTACAATACGATCATGTTTTTATTTTAAAACCATGGAAAGAAATTTACCAGAGTGATGCTGTACGTTACGAAAATTTTGAGCAAGCCGTTAAAATTCACGAGTGTTTAGTAAACACTTACGAGGGATTTAATTATACTTTAATAGATGTGCCTTTTGATACTGTTGAAAATCGTGCCGATTATATACTGAATAAAATACAAGCGATGTGATGCAACATCCGGTAAAAATACTAGAGCAGTATTGGAATTTCACTGAATTTCGTCCGTTTCAAGAGGATGCTATTCAGGCGGCTATAGAGGGTGAAGATGTATTTGTCTTAATGCCCACTGGAGGCGGGAAATCGATGTGTTTTCAAATTCCTGCTTTAGCGAAAGAGGGGATTTGTATTGTGATATCGCCTTTGGTAGCCTTAATGAAAAATCAGGTTCAAGTATTACAAGATAAAGGTATAAAGGCTATGGCTTTAACCAGTGGCTTGTCTTACAGTCAGCTAGACACCATGTTAGATAATTGTATTTATGGCAAGTATAAATTCTTATATATTTCTCCAGAACGACTTCAACAAGAATTAGTTCAGGAACGCATTCGTCAAATGAATGTAAATTTAATTGCGATAGATGAGGCCCATTGTATTTCGCAATGGGGTAACGATTTTAGACCGGCATATAAGAACATTAAAATATTACGAGAAATTCATCCTATGGTGAATTGCATGGCACTTACAGCTTCTGCCACACCTTTGGTGGTTGATGATATTATTACCGAACTCGATTTTATTAAACCTAAAGTTTTTAGACAATCTTTTTACCGATCGAATTTGGCTTATATGGTTTTTCATGAAGATGATAAATATTATCGGATAGAATCAATTTTAAAAAAATATACGGCTTCTTCTATAATTTATGTGCGGAGTAGAAAGTTAACGTTAGAAATTGCTAGTTTTTAGAATCTAAAGGCATCAAAGCGTCCGCTTTTCATGGCGGATTAAGCAATCATGAAAAGGATGAACGGATGGAGCAGTGGCTGGCCGATAATATTCAAGTTATGGTGGCTACCAACGCCTTTGGAATGGGTATAGATAAACCCGATGTAAAAACCGTAATTCATCTTAATTTACCAGAAAGTTTAGAAAGTTATTTTCAGGAAGCCGGTAGGGCAGGACGTAATGGCGAAAAAGCTTTTGCTGTTATTTGAAAAATAAAAGCGACGATTTGTTAGTTAAAAATCAGTTTTTAGATGTGCTACCAAGTATCGATTTTATCAAGCAAGTCTACAGAAAACTCTCTAATTATTGTCAGATTTCCTATGGAGAAGGCGCTTTAACTACCCACGATTTTAATTTTAACGAATTTTGTAAGGCGTATAAATTTAATGGTACTTTGGCGTTTAATGCGCTACAGATTTTAGACCGCACAAGTATTATTACGCTTACCAAGCAGTTTCAAAATAAAACTTTAGTGCAGTTTATTATTTCTAACAATGCCTTGTTTCATTATTTAGATACACATACCGAACTGCAATTAATTGTAAAATCGTTATTGCGAACGTATGGTGGGATTTTCGAACATGCGACCAAAATAAATACAGTGCTAGTAGCAGAAAAGGCATCCATACAGGAACATGTTTTAATGAGAGCTTTAACGACTTTAGAAAAAGATGATATTATTAGCCTGCAGCAAACCAAAACCGATGCGCAAGTTACTTTTATTGAGCCTCGGGAGGATGATAAAACCATAAATAGAATTGCCAATATTATAGAGCAACAAAATAATTTAAAGCAAAAACAAGTACATAGTGTTTTAGATTATGTAGATAATGATACGGTTTGTAAAACCATTCAATTATTAACTTATTTCGGAGAAAAAGAGATTAAGCCTTGTGGTATTTGTTCGGTTTGTATTGGTGCTAAAAAAACAATTAAACCGGTAGATTTTACGGCTTTAAGAAAGCAAGTTATCACGCATTTAGAACACGGCGATTTATCTTCACGAGCATTGGCCAAATTATTAAACTGTACAGAGGCAGATGTGCTTAGTGTATTAAAATTACTACTAGAACATCAAATTATTGCTATAACTAAAACAAATACATATAAATTATATCATACTTAAATTTTAGATTTAAGCAGATATTTTTCAAAATACATAGAAAATGAAAACATTAAACATTGTATTTATGGGAACGCCAGATTTTGCAGTTTCCACATTAAAAACATTAGTAGAAAACCAATATAATATAGTAGGGGTTATTACGGCGCCAGATAAACCTGCTGGTCGCGGACGTAAACTTAACGAAAGTGCCGTAAAGCTATATGCTGTATCTCAAAATTTAAAGGTTTTACAGCCTACAAATCTAAAGGACGAAGCTTTTTTAGAAGAATTAAAAGGATTACATGCAAATCTAAACATCGTTGTGGCGTTTAGAATGTTGCCTAAAGTGGTGTGGAATATGCCAGAATTAGGAACTTTTAATCTTCATGCATCTTTATTACCTAACTATAGAGGTGCGGCACCTATAAACTGGGCAATTATTAATGGGGAGACAAAAACGGGAGTTTCTACTTTTTTTATAGATGAAGAAATTGATACCGGTGAAATGATTTTACAGGAAGACATTACTATTGAACCCAATGAAAATGCAGGGCAATTACATGATAAATTAATGCTTTTAGGAAGTACATTGGTTTTAAAGACTGTAAAACAGATTGAAGCAGAAGATGTAAAGACAACGCCACAAATAGAAAATCCAGACTTAAAAACAGCGTACAAACTTAATAGAGATAACTGTAAGATAGATTGGTCGGCTTCTATTCAAGATATTCATAATAAAATTCGAGGTTTGAGTCCGTATCCAGCAGCTTGGTGTGTGCTACAAAATGGGGAAGAGGCTTTAGATGTTAAAATTTACGAAGCAACTATGGCACCCGAGGAACATCAATTAGAGTTGGGACTTATTCAGAATACAAAAAAGGAAATTAAAGTTGCTGTAAAAGGAGGCTTTATAAATATCCATTTTATGAAACTTCCAGGAAAACGAAATATGCATGCTAAAGACCTTTTAAATGGTTACGATTTTAAAACTGGTGCAAAAATGCTGTAAAGCCTTATTATTACTCATTTTAGCAAAAATCCGATGAAATGCATAGTCGTTATTAACAAATGCCATAAGTTATTAACAAATAGGTGTATTTCCCTTGCTATTGCTTGCATGGTTGCTTAATCCGTATAAATTTGTAAAGGATTTAAAAGTTTAACCAACGATTTATTAATAATTAAATTTAAAATTATGAACAAAACAGATTTAATCGATGCAATGGCAGAACACGCTGGAATCTCTAAAGCAGCAGCTAAAAAAGCATTAGAAAGCGCTCTTACTGAAATTGGTGGAGCATTAAAAGCAGGAAACAGAGTTTCTTTAGTAGGATTTGGTTCTTTTTCAGTTTCTGAAAGAGCAGCTAGAGAAGGTAGAAACCCTCAAACAGGAAAAACGATTCAAATTGCAGCTAAAAATGTTGTAAAATTTAAAGCTGGATCAGAATTATCAGGTGCTGTAAACTAATTAGTTACTCCATAATATTACATAAAGCCTTCTAGTTTAGAAGGCTTTTTTTATTATATTTTCAACAATTATTGGAATTTTAAGAAAATAATATTAGATTTAGTTATAAATTCCTATGAAATATGATTACAATTAAAC
Source organism: Formosa haliotis (assembly GCF_001685485.1). Lineage (NCBI taxonomy): Bacteria > Pseudomonadati > Bacteroidota > Flavobacteriia > Flavobacteriales > Flavobacteriaceae > Formosa > Formosa haliotis. The sequence continues at coordinate 123,102 of NZ_BDEL01000001.1, forward strand.
CCAAAAAAGGTAATTTGTTAATCGCCGAACCATCTATTATAGGTGATGTGTCTTTTAATCGTTCTATTGTTCTATTAGCAGATTACACCGATGAAGGCTCAATAGGTTTTATTTTAAATAAGCCTTTAGATTATACAATTAAAGACCTAATTCCCGAAATTGACGCTAATTTTAAAGTGTACAATGGTGGCCCTGTGGAACAAGACAACCTGTATTTTATACACAAAGTTCCAGATTTAATTCCAGATAGTATCGAAATTTCCCTAGGAATCTATTGGGGAGGAGATTTTAATGTGGTAGCAGAACTTATTGCAAATAACCTTATTGAAGAAAAGGATATCCGATTCTTTTTAGGATATTCGGGCTGGGATAGCAATCAATTAGAAGAAGAATTACGTGTAAATTCTTGGGTGGTTACCGAAAACATTTACCAAAATCAGATCATTGAAAAAGACTATGAATCGTTTTGGAAAGAAAAGATGGTAGAATTTGGTGGCGAATATAGCATTTGGTCTAATGCGCCAGAAAATCCCAGTTACAACTAACCCAATCTTATTTTTACATTTAATTTCTGAATAAGTAATTTAGAAACTTCCGTCGTAAAATTCTTTTTGCGGTATTTAGACACGGGCTGAATTCCCACAATAGCATTACTTATAAAAATTTCATCTGCTTTTTGAAGTTCGAATGCAGAAATAGAGTCCTCTTGTAGCTCATATTCTGGTAGAGCCTTGATTATTTCTAGGAGTTGTTTACGCATTATCCCTTTTAAACAACCGTCGCTTAAAGGTGCCGTTTTTATAACATTGCCTTTTACAACAAAAACATTTCCATTTAGTGCTTCAACAACATTTTTATTCGTGTTTAACACCAAACAATTATTCAAATTATTCTCTTTAGCATAAATACTGCCAACAACATGTAAGGCTTTATTATTGGTTTTTAGGGTAGATAATAGGCTTGGAGAGATGTAATAGTCCTTAAATAAATCGACTTCATATTGGTCTTCAGAAATAAGATAAAAATCGTCCTGTAAAGGTTTAACATCTATAATAAAACTAATATCGTTGGTATCTGGAAGATATAACCCCCCCTCATTTCTAAATACTGTAAGTTTTACACGAGCAGATGCAGTGGTAAGATTATTAACTTCCAGGGTGCTTTTAATTTCACTCTCAAGAAATTCCATATTAAAATGCATCGGAATTTCCATTCGCATGATGCGCATAGAAGCCATTAGTCTGAAATAATGATCTTCCCAAAATAAAATTTTTCCGTAAGACGTTTTAATGGTTTCAAACAAAGCATCGCCATAAGCAAAACCTCTATTGTTTGTGTTTAAAACTGAATTGTTTTCTTGAATTGTTCCGTTTAAATTAATCATAAAAAAAGCCCGAATAGTTTCGGGCAAATATACTTTAAAATATATAAAAATCGATTATGCAGAGCCTAAGACATGCTTTAAATCTGAAATTTGATTTTCCCAAAGCATTTTAGTTTCGTCGATTTCATCTTCCTCAGAAAAGTCAACAACTATAAGTGACACATCTTTAGTAATTTCGTCAACTTGAATGCGAAGTTCAAAGTAATATGGTGCATCTTCGTCGTGCAACCATTTAAATTTTATACGTTCTCCACTTTTTTTGCTCAATAATTTAGCTTGTTCTTCAGCTCCATCCCAAATAAATTTATAAAGTTCACCTCTAGAATTTACGTTATCTGCAAACCATTCTGATAAGCCTGAAGGCGTTGAAATGTACTGATATAATAGGGTTGGTGATACTTGTATAGGAAATTCAAGTTCAAATTTTATTTTATCTTCCATGTGTTCATTCAAATAATTATTGGCTCAATATATACATTAATTATATACTATTTAGATAAATTCAATAAAAAAAAACTTTTATCAAATAATGTTTGTATACATTGATATTGTTGTTATATTTGCACCCTCAAAATATGGCGAGGTAGCTCAGTTGGTTAGAGCGTTGGATTCATAACCCAGAGGTCCCGAGTTCAAATCTCGGTCTCGCTACTAGAGTTTACAAGGCTTCACAGAAATGTGAAGCCTTTTTTTATTTCATGTAGTACAGAATAGGTACAGAATAAGTGGGTGAAATGGTACTATTTAAGGCTTAATGTTATTCCGTGGTTATTGGTGTTTTTTGGTGGTAGAATTTATGAATTAGTAGATTATATGATTAATTTCAATTGTAATTTTATAAAATTCAGCCGAAAAATCTTTGTATTTTAATATTTAATCTAACTACGAATTTTATTAAAAGAATCACTGTAATTTCTTTCATTAAGGTACTTGTGCTTTCAGATTCTTCGGGTGAAATTTAACTATTGTTAATTTACAATGACAAAGTTGTAAATAAATGGAATTTTTTTAGTGTTTGGTAATAAAAAATACATTTTTACATAACGAAATAAAGTATTAATATGTAAGTTTGGGTATTGATCAAAGAAATAAACTATTCTTAAATAATTCATTAAAACCAAGATAAATAATTGATTTTTTAATTAAAGAATAGGTGTTTTAATTAATTTGAGTTTATGAAAATTTCATTAATTAGGTTCTCAATATTTTTGTTGACAATCTTATGTTACTCCCAAGAAAAACAAGTTAAGTTAAGTAATCAAAGAATAGAATCTTTTAATAGTAAGCAGGGATTTTTTCAAAACACTGTACATGCTATTATTTCAGATAATAATGGGTATTTATGGGTAGCTACACCAAATGGATTGGTTAGGTACGATGGGTATACTTTCGATTATTACTATCATAATATTGAAAATCAAAATTCACTTCCTAATAACTTTATTTCTAGTCTATTAAACGATTCAAAAGGACGGCTTTGGATAGGTACTAGAGGCGGTACGTGTTTGTACCTTACAGAAAAGGAGTTGTTTATTCCCTTAGAAAATTCTATACAGCGGGATGTGTTGATTAAAGAGGATTCTAAAATCGAATTTGGATAGGTGGAGAAAACAAAATTCAAATTTATGACAGTAGTAGTGACGATTTAAATGAAGTAAGTAAACTAGGGGAAATTGTTTTAAGTAATGTATTGAACAATCAACCTATAGTAGGTGTTGAATTTTTATCAGATTCTGAATTATTGGTTGCTACCTCTACAAAAATATTTAAAGTAGACTATAATGAAAATGACAACTATTCTATAGGTTTTTTAGAGATAACTTTAGATAAAGGTGTTGATAACATAAAAGAAATTCTTAAGATTAATAATTCTATTTGGATAGGTACAAACGCTGGTCTCTATCAAACTTTTTACGAAAATAGCCAACTTATTACTGTTGGAAGTTACTTTACAACTAGTGATGAAAATTTTAAAAACTCAAAATTTGATATACAATCCTTATACTTAGATCACGAAAAGAATTTATGGATTGGTTCTCGTAATTACGGTGCACTGAAATATGATTTTAATGAAGAAACCTTTACATCTTTTCAATACGACTCTAAATATAGTAATGGACTAACTAGTAATAGGGTAAATTGTTTTTACGAAGATGATTTTGGTGTGCTATGGATAGGTACTGCTCAAGGAGGACTCAATAAATACGATAAGAATTTAAAAGATTTTCAAAATTATTCTCATAATGCGTTTGATAATCATTCACTGTCAAGTAATTTAATAACGGATTTAGTTGAGGATAAAAATGGAAAAGTTTGGGTGTCTTTCTTTAGAAGCGAAATTAGTAGATCGGCAGAACCACTAAATTTAAATAGCGGAAAGCGAATTTCATTTAGTAGGCTTAATAATCAATTAAAGAAATTAGAAAATGAATGGGTAATTACCCTGTTTCAGGACTTAAAGGGCTATTGGTGGATAGGTACCAATAAAAGTGTTTATGTATACGATGAAAATAGAGATGTATTAAAAGCTATTGAATTAAAGAATAATGGTGTTCCCGAAAGTTTAATTTTTAATCGCGTCATCCATCAAATAGATTCTAATCACGTTTTATTAGCAGGTCCGAAAGTGTTTTTATTAAAAAATCCTTGGGATTATATTTTTAATGATAAACCTTTAGAGGTAGAGTCAGAATTATTTGATATAGGTAATAATCAAATAAATGCCTATAAAAAAGATACTTTTGGAAATCATTGGTTTGCGAGTAACCAAGGACTTTACCGTATTAGAATAGAAAATAATTTATGGGAAATTAAAGATTTTTTAACAAATAACTCTGAAAATGAAAATCTAGAATTAAGCTATAACTATATTTTTGATGTTCATGTAGCGGCCAATAAAACGGTTTGGTTGGGTACTTATGGCGGCGGACTTGTAAAGATTAATTTGAATGAAAACGGTGAACCAAATCACATAAAAGGATTTCATAGGAAAGATGGTTTAAAAGATGAAGTAATATATGGGATTTTAGAGGATGATGAGGGATTATTATGGATGAGTACAGATATGGGAATTTGTTCTCTTAATCCAGATACTGAGAAATTTTATTTTTACGATGTAAATGATGGGGTGTTAAGTAATAATTTCAGACAATCCGCATTTTTAAAAACAAAGGAAGGTATCATGTTAATGGGTGGTGTAGATGGTTTAACCATCTTTGATCCAAAAAAAATTATTAAAAATAATAAAGAACCAAAAGTTATTATCTCCCGATTAAACATTAATAATGAGCCGGTTGTTCCTGGGAAAAAAATAAACGGAAAAGTGATATTAAAAAAATCTATTTCCGATACAGAAAACTTAGAAGTTAATCATGCCAATAGAAACCTTTCTCTAGATATTATAGTTCAGCATAGTTCTACACCGAATAAAAATAAAGTAGCTTATAAATTAGAAGGAGTAAATCAAGATTGGATTGAAATAAATGGAGGAAAAACAACTGCGACCTACACGAATTTGAATTCTGGAACTTATAATTTTTTATATAAAGGTGCGAATGGGGATGGCCTTTGGACTCCAGAACAACATTTTAAAATACAAGTACTTTCGCCTTGGTATTTAAGATGGTGGAGTTTGACGTTGTGGTTATGTTTAGCACTATTACTTGCTCATGCCATTATGAGGTATTTGGTTAGGTTAGAAAAACTAAATCAAAGATTAAAATTCGAGCAACTTGAAAAAGAAAGAGTACGTGAAATGAATCAGGCAAAATTAAGATTCTTCACGAACATATCTCATGATTTTAAAACACCATTATCTTTAATAATTGGTCCGCTTGAAAAAATAGCAGAACAATATAAAACTGAGGATAATAAAAAGTACTTTTCAATCATACAAAATAATATCATTAGATTACAACGTTTAATAGATCAATTAATATCGTACAGAAAGGCAGAAACCGGGCATCTAGAGGTACATTATTCAAAAGTGACTTTAGGGAACTTTATGTATCCTTTAATGGAAGCCTTTGAGGATTATGCGCACAGATCTCTTCTCAATTTTTATTACAAAATAGATAATCCTAATCAGTTAATTTCTATAGATATAAGTAAAACCGAACGTATTTTACTCAATTTATTCTCAAACGCCGTAAAATATTCTGGATCTTATAAAGAGGTAAGTATAGAAGCAGGAATTATTACTTTGAATGGTGAAGATGTATTGTCTTTAAGGGTTACCAATACAGGGGGAGAAATATCTCCTGAGAAAATAGATAGAATTTTTGATCGGTTTTATAGAGGTGTGGATGAAAAGCAAGATTGGAATGGAACAGGTATTGGCCTTGCGCTTTGTAAATCGTTGGTAGAGTTAATGAAAGGAACCATTTCGGTGACTAGTGAAGCAGATAAGAAAACAGAGTTTACAATTACCCTACCTATTACAAATGAAGGGGAGCAGTTAGAAGAGAAGGCGATACAAAAACATCATAAAATTGTTACCGATTGGTTACCATCAGAATTAGAGAGTATACAGGATGAGGTTAATGATGCATCACGTCCTACTTTATTAATTATAGACGACGAACAGGATGTTAGAACATTTTTATATGAAGCTTTTAAAGACCATTATAATGTAGAACTGGCTGTAGATGGTGAAGATGGATTATTAAAATTAAAGGAAAATCCACCGCAGCTTGTTATTAGTGATGTCATGATGCCTAAATTGGATGGGTATGATTTGTGTAAACAAATTAAATCCGATTCAGAGTTCTGTCATATCCCGGTTATTCTTTTAACCGCTATGGATGATAATACAAAACGACTTGAAGGTTTAGAATTAGGGGCCGATGATTATATAGTAAAACCATTTTCTATAAAATACCTCGAGGTTAGAGTTAAAAAACTAATAGAAAATAAGCAGCGAATTTTTCAATATTATTCTAATAATAGTTTCTTGCCTCAAGATTCACTTATAAGCTCTTCTAAAGACAAGAATTTTTTACAAAAAATAAACCTTTCGATAGAGAAAAATATGTCTAATTCATCCTTTGGAGTTGAAGAATTAGCTGCAGATATCGGAATGAGTACATCTCATTTCTACAGAAAACTTAAAGAATTAACAGGGCAAGCTCCTAATTTTTATCTTAGAAACTTTCGTATGCAAAAAGCAGCAGAGATCTTAACTGCTAATAAAAACTTAACTGCAGCCGACGTTATGTTTGAAATAGGAATTGAATCAAAATCCTATTATTCTTCAGCATTTAAAAAAATACACGGTGTTTCTCCTTCAGAATTTGTTAAAAAATAATGATTGATTTGAGTTACAATACAGTGTTAACTCTTTGTTAACTAGTTGTTTTCATGTTGCTCAAATCAATCTGAGCAAATCAAGCAATAAAAAAACATGATGCGAGTAAGTACTTTTGGTAGATAGATAACATATTTGTATTAGTCCTAATTGATTAAATTGATATTAAAAGCGACTAAAAAAATAATATTTAATAATTAAGAGTATTGTTTTTTGTTATTACCATAAAATCTTAAGGTTTTAACTCCTGTTGCTTATTTTGGAAAGAGCTATAAGAATAGTTGCAAAATGTCTTTACTTATTCTACTGTATCGCTTTCTCTTCAAACACAATATCTCCTTAATTAATATAGGTTTTAAACTTAAAAATTATTACATGTTTAAAGGTAGAAATGTTTTATTGCTATTTATAATGCTTTCAGTAGTTTCTTTCCAGTCTTTTGCTCAGGAAAAGCAAGGTGAAGAAAGTATGGATAAAATGTGGGGCGAAAATTCTGTAGTAGATGGCGATATTAGAGAAGGGCGTGGAAAGTTCTTCGACCAAAGTAATTTTGGAATGTTTATTCATTGGGGGCTATTTTCGGAATTAGCAGGAAAATGGAATAATAAAACATATTATGGTATTGGTGAATGGCTAATGAATCCGCGTGTAGCGAATATTCGTCCAGAAGATTATATGAAAGTAGCAGATGATTTTAATCCATCTAAATTCGATGCCAAGGCTATAGCGCAATTAGCGAAGGATGCTGGAATGAAGTATATAATCATTACCAGTAAACACCATGAAGGATTTGCAATGTTCGATTCTAAAGCTAGTGATTTTAATATTGTAGACGCTACCCCTTTTGCAAGAGATCCTATGAAGGAACTTTCTGCAGCATGTCATGAATTAGGTTTAGGTTTTGGATTTTATTACTCGCATTATCAGGATTGGACAACGCCTGGAGCTGCTGGTGGTCCTACTCAAAATTCAGATGGTAGCGAAGCTACGTTTAAAGAATATTTCTACAATAAATGCAAACCTCAAGTTAAAGAAATCTGTAGTAATTACGGAGATATAGATTTCGTGTGGTTCGATACACCTGGTGGTATGCCAGAAGAGTATGTAAAAGAGCTTGCAGACATGGTACGTGAATTACAGCCCAACACCATGTTATGTAGTAGAGTGGGGTATGGATTAGGAGATTATGTGAGTCATGGAGATATGGAAGTGCCTCCAGTAAACTTAGATATACTTTGGGAAAGTTGCGATACTAACAACGATTCCTGGTCTTATGCTTGGTACGATAATAATTTTAAAAGTCCGAAAGAAATCTTACACAGATTAATTTCTACAGTAGGACGAGGTGGTACGTATTTATTTAATGTTGGGCCAAACGGTGAAGGTGAAGTGCCTGAGATTGGTGTTAAGTTTTTAGAACAAGCTGGTACTTGGATTAAAAAATACCCACAAGTTATTTATGATGCAGGTAGCTCTCCTTGGGGACATGCTTTATCATGGGGTGATGTTACAACAAAAGGTAATTCATTATTCTTATCTGTATTCGAATGGCCTCAAGACGGAAAATTATATTTACCAGGACTAGAAAATGAAATTGTTTCTGCCGAAATATTAGGAGGGAAAAGCAACGAAAAGATTAAATATTCAAAGAAAAATAATTGGATAATTTTTGATGTGCCTTATAAAACTCCAGATTCACCTGTCTCGGTTATTGAAGTAAAATTAAAGGAGACACCAAAGGTAAATGGTACTCATGGTATTTATCCAAATATAGCAACAACCATACTAACAGATTTTGCAACTATAACAGATACCGAAAAGAAATCTATTAGATGGATGGAGAAATTTGGCGAGTGGAAAAAAACTACTCAAGTGAGTAATTGGAAAAAAAGTGGTGTTGCTAAATTTGAAGTTAATGTGTTAGAACCTGGATATTATTATTTAGACTTAGAGTACACCGGAGAAGGTAGGTTGGTTTGGAAGACTACTACAGATGAAGGGATAATGGTTCAAAATGAGCAGGCAGCCACAGGAAAATACCAAGCTTATCCAATGGGGATTTTAGAGTTTAAAACAGCGGGACAACATACCATTTCGGTATCCTTGGTCTCTAAAGACCAAGAGGAATCAAGTTTAAAATCAATTATCATAAAACCAATTCAGTAAAACAAGCATCAGGGCCTTTAGACTCTATAAAAATTAAACAAACCAAACTAATCATGACAAATTTAACCAAGCTTTTCTCGTTTTTAGCTCTTCTTACGATAACGATTTCGTGTAAATCAGATCCGAAGCAAGACGATAAAAAGCAGCCTAACATTATTGTGGTCATAACTGATGACCAAGGGTATGGAGATGTAGCGCACAATGGGAATACAATCATTAAAACGCCAACTATAGATTCTTTTGCTAAGCAGGGTGTAAGTTTAACCAATTATCATGTAGCTACCACATGCGCACCTACAAGGGCAGGATTATTAACGGGAAGAAATTGTAATAGAAATGGTGTCTGGCATACCATTATGGGGGCTTCTATGTTGAATAGAGAGGAAGTGACTATTGCCGATGTTTTAAAAGAAAACGGTTATAAAACAGGAATGTTTGGAAAATGGCACCTTGGAGATAACCATCCTTTTACTCCTCAAGAACGCGGTTTTGATGAAACTTTTTACCATGGAGGTGGTGGTGTAGGACAAACGCCAGATTACTGGAATAATGATTATTTCGATGATACGTATCATCGAAACGGAAAACCAGAAAAGGTTGAAGGGTATTGTACCGATGTATGGTTCGATGAAGCCATAAAATTTATCGAAGCTAAAAAGAACGATCCATTTTTATGTTATTTAAGTTTAAATGCGCCTCACTCTCCATTTAATGTACCACAAAAATATTACGATTTATATAAAGATGAAGAAAGCCTTTTAGAAACGCAAAAACGTTTTTATGGGATGATTACTAATGTAGATGATAATTTTTCTAGACTGTTAAATAAATTAGATGCATTAGAAATTGCAGAAAATACCATTGTCATATTTACAACAGATAACGGAACTTCTAATGGATATCACGTTGATAAAAATACAGGAGACGTTCATGGTTATAACGCCGGAATGCGCGGTACTAAAGCTAGTGAGTATGAAGGCGGTCACCGCGTGCCGTTTATTATAAGATGGCCAAACGGAAAATTGGAAGGCGGCAAATCACTTTCAGATTTAGTATCTCATGTCGATCTGTTACCAACCTTAACATCGTTAGCAGGTATCGATTATACGTCTGAAAAAGTGATGGATGGCACCGATGTTAGCGCCTATTTAACAGGAGAATCAAAACTTAAGGAACGCTATTTAGTAGTCGATACCCAACGTATTTCATGGCCTGAAAAAGGTAAGAATAGCTGTGTTATGCAAGGCGATTGGCGATTAATTAAAGGAAATGAGTTATATAATCTAGTCGAAGATCCTGGTCAGACTAAAAATTTAGCGGAAGAATATCCAGAGCGTGTGGCCGATATGAATGCCTTCTATGAAACCTGGTGGGAAAGTGTAATTAAAGAAACGAAGTATTCAACCATAGATTTAGGTGTGGATGAAGAAGAGGTTATAACCTGCCATGATGCTAGAACGGTAGATTATTACCCGCCTTGGAACCAAAGAATGATTCGTGTAGGAAATCCTATGAAACCAGCACCGTTCTTCGTGAATTTTGTAAATCCAGGGACTTACACCTTTAAATTAAGACGCTGGCCAGCAGAAAGTGGCGTATCACTTGGTGCTGAAATTCCAGATGAAATTCCAGAAACAGCTACAACCGATCCTAGAGTTAGAGGAAAGGCCATGACTTTTAAAAAGGCATTTGTGAAAATTGGAGATCAAGAAGTTTCGGTAGATGTTAATAATGCAACACAATCGGCCGATATAGAATTAGAATTAGAACAAGGTAAAACCGAGTTATTGGCTTGGTTCGAATTAGAAAGCGGTGAGTTAACAAACGCCTTTTATATAAACGTAGAAAAGCACTCTAAACAATAAAGTGAATATCAAATGAGAATAAGATTCAGTTTCATATTAATGTGTTTGGTTTTAATCATTGGTCAAACAGTGTTGGCGCAATCAAAATCAGATAAACCTAATATCATTTTCATTTTTGCAGATGATTGGGGGTATGGCGATTTAAGTGCTCATGGAAGTACTTGGGTTGAAACACCTCACATAGATAAAATGATTGCCGATGGTATGGATTTTTCCAATTTCACCGTAAACAGTCCGGTGTGTTCGCCTAGTAGGGTAGCGGTAATGACGGGGCAATTTCCTGCGAGACAGAGTATTCATCAGCATTTTCAAGGATGGAAAGCGCATGTGCAGAGAGGGATGCCAGATTGGATGGATCCTTCAGATATGTCTTTACCAAGAGAATTTCAAAAGGCAGGTTACGTAACGGGGCATTTTGGGAAATGGCATTTAGGATGGTCTGCTAAAGATGCACCAACGGAAAACGAATATGGATACGATGAGTATGCTACGTTTAACGGTTCTAAAACTATCGATATTCCAAAGGCCGGATCTATAGGTGTAGATTATGCCGAAGATTTTATTAAGCGTCATAAAGATCAGCCGTTTTTTATCAATTTATGGTTACATGAAGCGCATACGGCACATTATCCTCAAGAACGATTTATGAACCAATTTGGTGAGTTGGATGAACAAAAACAAGTATATGCTTCAATAATTGCAGAAGGAGATGAAGCTGTTGGCCGAATCACAAAATTATTAAAAGCTTTAGGACTAGAGGAAAACACTTTGGTCGTGTTTTCAACAGATAATGGGCCTGAATGGGAAGGTGGTGAAGATGAAAAGCAACATAAGGGAGATCCCGTTGGCTTAGGAAAATATTATTCAGTAGGAGAAACAGGCGGACTTAAAGGTCAGAAAAGATCTTTGTTCGCAGGAGGAATTCGGGTGCCTTTTGTAGCCAAGTGGCCAAATGTCATTCCAAAAGGTGTTAAAGATGATAATTCTGTGGTGACAGCGGTAGACTTATTGCCAACGTTTTTAGAAGCTGCTAATATCCCGATGCCTGAAGATTATAAACCAGACGGAGAAAGTATGATGCGAGCATTAACAGGAAAGAGATTTACAAGAAGTAAACCTATTTTCTGGGAATGGAAAGGTGGAACTAGTAAAGCTTATACTTGGCCAACTTTAGGGGTTAGAGATGGCGATTGGAAATTAGTAGTTGATGTTACGGGTAATAAATACGAATTATTTAACCTTAAAAATGATTGGAAAGAAGATCATGATTTAGCTAAAAGTAACCCTAAAAAAGCACAAGAACTTTTAGAAGAAATTAAAGAATGGAAAGCAACACTTCCAACAGAACCACGAGCAAGTTGTTTGTCTTCGGTTAGAAAATAAAGAGTAGAAAAGCATTTATAAAATGAAAAACTTAATGTTACAACATATAAAAATTGGAGTCCTAGTATTTGTTATAGGGTTTACTAGCTGTAAACAAAATCAAGCTAAAACTGTGGAGCGGGTACAAGACGAGGAACCATCATCGTTGACTTACGAACAAATGAGTGCCTCTAAAGAGGTAGCGAAGGAAGCCTTTAATGATGCCAAATATGGGATGTTTATTCATTGGGGATTATACGCTATTCCTGGAGGTATTTGGAAAGGAAAAAAAATGGAGGAGTTAAAAGGGCCTAGAGTAGCAGAATGGATACAATTTGGTGCAGAAATCCCTAGAGCTGAATATGCAGAATTAGCGACTCAGTTTAATCCAATACATTTTGATGCCGATGGTGTTGCAAAACTGGCTAAAGATGCAGGAATGAAATATTTAGTGATTACCTCTAAACATCATGATGGTTTTGCAATGTATGACTCTAAAGTGAGTGACTATGATGTAGTTGACGCTAGTCCATATGCTAAAGATATTGTTAAGGAATTATATGATGCTTGTGAGAAATACGATATCGATTTCGGTTTGTACTATTCGCATAATATAGACTGGATGGACGGGAATGATTGTGGACTTTCAGAATATTTAGCAGCAGGAGGAGAAGAACTTCCTCGAGTAAAGCGTAAGGCAGGAGTAAATACTTGGGATCCGAGTCCAAATACGTTTACAGAGTATTTAGAAAACAAGGCTTATCCTCAGGTAAAGGAAATACTAACAAAATTCCCTAATATGACTACGCTGTGGTATGATTATCCACATTATGTGACTCCAGATGAAAGTATGGAATTTTATAAAATTGCTTACGACTTGCAACCTAATATGCTAGTGAATTCTAGGGTAGGCAACGATTTAGGTGATTTTGATATTCCAGGAGATAATAAAATTCCTACCGACCATCTGGCCATAACAAAACCTTGGCAAACCGTAGGGACAACCAATAATTCATGGGGTTATAAGTCTTACGACCATGATTGGAAATCTGTAAAAGAATTATTGTTTTGGCTAACAGAAATAGTGAGCAAGGGGGGAAATTATATGTTGAACATTGGCCCAGATGCATTAGGTGATGTACCTGAAGAATCGGTTAATAATTTATTAGAAGTAGGGAAGTTTTTAGAGGTAAATGGCGAAGCGATTTACAATACGAGAAAATGGAAAGTGACTCATGAAGGTCCAACAAAAATAGAAATGAATGGAACGCATGATCGTGCGAATAAAGCAGATTTAAAATTTGAATTTACACCAAATGATTTTTGGTTTACTAAAAAGGAACATACCATTTATGCCATTTCATTAGCAAACCCAAAAGCTCCCGTGGTTATTAAAAGTATCACTAGAGATGCTGCTGGTCCTGTAAAAGCGGTGAGTCTTTTAGGAAGTGATGAAAAAATAGCATGGAAACAAACCGATGAAGGTTTAGAAGTTGACTTAGGTACAGCACAAGAGAATCCAAATGGTTATGCACTTAAAATAGAAATATAAATAAAAATGAATAGGAGATCGTCTGTTAAATTAATTGGAGCATTAGGCTTAACATTATTATTACCGGTTCGCATGTTAGGAATGGTAATTAATGAAGGTTGTGAAGCTTGTGCTGCTGCCTGGAGAAATCTAAGCAAATTTAATGCGACACGTTATCCGTTTAGATATATAGAGCCAACTAATGGTTTGCCAAAAGTGTTTCTATATGGCGATTCTATTTCTATAGGATATACTGAATATGTAAGAGCAACATTTGAAGGCAAAGCAGATGTAATGCGATTACATGTTAATGGAAGTTCTAGTGATCAAGTTATACTAAGAATGGAAACGTTTAGAAAAGCATTGTTTCAACCCTTTTTAAAAGAGGGCTGGACATTTTCTTGGGATGTTATTCATTTTAACGTGGGATTACATGATTTGAAATATGTGTATAACGGAAAATTAGATAAAGAAAAAGGTAAACAAGTTTCAACTTTAAAAGTATATGAAGATAACCTAAGAAATACCATCACTTATCTTAAAGAAACCTATCCTAAAGCGAAATTAATTTTCGCAACCACAACACCAGTTCCTGAAGGAGAAGAAGGTCGCGTACATGGAGATGCTAACAAATATAATGAGGTAGCCTTGACGGTCATGAAATCGCATCCGGATATTGTTATTAACGATTTGTACACCTATGCCATACCAGTTCAAAAAGAATTTGCAGATGGTCCCGGGAATGTGCACTATACAGCTGAAGGCTATAGATTACTAGGGATAGAAGTTGCAAATTCCATTGGAAATGTACTAGATATAAAACCTAAGGAATGCCCTTCAGTCGAAGCTATAACTGCTAAATTTAATGCTTATGAAACTAAAAACAAATCAGAATAGTATGCAATTTAAACATGTACTCTTATTCACATTAATCTTAGGTCTTTTTGGATTTCAGTCAGGTCATTCCCAAACAAAAAAAGATAGTAAGCCTAATATTATTTTCTTTTTTACCGATGATCAGTCTTACGATACTATGAAGGATTTTGGCAATAAAGTTACACAAACACCCAATTTAGATGATTTAGCGAGCAATGGTGTATCGTTTTTAAGACATTATAATACCACCGCTATTTGTATGGCAAGTCGTGCTAACGTGATGACTGGTCAATACGAATATAAAACGGGTTGTAATTTCGATCACGGGTCTTTAGGCACAAAGCAGTGGTCTACATCATATCCTGTATTGCTTAAAAAGGCAGGGTATCGTGTAGGTTTTGCCGGAAAGTTCGGCTTCTCAATTTCAGATACCAATGGAGGCTGGGGAGAAGAAGGCGAAGTTGCAAAACATGATTTTGATTTTTGGGGAGGTGGCTCGCATCAAACTTCATATAAAACCAAAGAGAATAAATATATGGTAAAATATGCTGAAGCATATCCGCATAGTACACGAGCCTATGGTGCAGCATCTATCGATTTTATAAACGAATCGGTAGAGAAGGGCGAACCATTTTGTATGAGTGTATTTTTTAAAGCACCACACAGACCAGTTCAACCAGACCCTATGTTTGATGATGTGTATAAAGATGTGGTTTTCGATAAATTACCAAACTACGGAAGAAAAGCAGGCGAGCATTTAGCGAAACAATCTAGAATGGGAAGACAATACCCAAGGTTTGTAGAGTGGGGTTATGATAAAGAAGATACCTACCAAGAAGCATTACGCAAATACAATCAGCTTATTTATGGGGTAGATTATTCTATCGGTATGGTGTTAGAGCAACTAAAAAAATTAAAAATAGACGGCAATACTATTATTATATTTTCTTCAGATAACGGTTATTTTAATGGGTCTCATGGTTTTGGATCTAAGGTTTTGCCTTACGAAGAAGGGGCTAGAACACCACTTATTATTGTAGATCCACGTCAAAAAAATAAAGCTATTAAAACGTCTGCTTTAACGGGAAATGTAGATATCACAGCAACCATTTTAGATTATGCAGGGGTGTCTGTTCCAGAAATTTACGATGGGAAGAGTATTCGGCCTTTAGTAGAAAACCCAAATACACAAATTAGAGCTACACTGCCTATAATTCAAGTCTGGGGACCTCAAGCAACACATTGTCTTACTGTTATGGACGATCGATTTAAGTATGTCTATTGGTATTATAAAGATGAAGCAGAAAACATGTATCCAACAGAAGAATTGTTCGACATTAAAAACGATCCTTACGAAATGGTAAACTTAGCAAATCAAACAAAATATAAATCAAAACTAACTTATATGAGAAAATTATATGACAAACAATTAAACCACTGGAAAACTGAAGGCGTAAAGTACAATGGGTATGAAAAATATGGCGCATTGTTTAAAAGAGCCTTGAATTAAAAATAATAGTAAAAGAGAACGAACTAACACCAAAATTAAATTAATTATGACGAAATTTTTAACCACAATTTTTGTTTTTATGATTTCCTTAAGTGCCTTTTCTCAAGAAAGGGATATTAAGGGGAAGGTAATGGATAAAGAGGGGATACCATTGGCAGGAGCAACCTTAATTATTAAAGGAACGAATAAGGGGACGACTACTGACTTTGATGGTCTTTTTACCCTAGAAACGAAAACAGGAGACATTTTAGAAATCTCTTATGTTGGAATGAAAAAACAAACAATCAACGTAGGACAATCGAGCACGCTTAATATAACCATGGAAGAAGATGCTGCCGCGTTAGATGAAGTGATTGTTATTGGTTATGGGACAGTTAAAAAAACAGATTTAACAGGATCCGTAGCAGTTGTAGATACCAAAGAAGCTTTTGTTTCACCAACAGCTTCGGTACAAGATGGACTTCAAGGTAGAGCTTCTGGGGTTCAAGTAACTTCTAACGGAGGAGCACCTGGTACAACACCAACGGTTGTGATTCGTGGAGGTAATTCTATTACCGGAGGTAATGGACCTTTATATGTAGTAGATGGCTATGTTGGGGCTGGTAATATTGGTGATTTAAACCCGAACGACATTGAAACAATGCAAGTATTAAAAGATGCTTCTGCTACAGCAATATACGGAGCAAGAGGAACCAATGGTGTTGTTTTAATTACAACTAAACAAGGTAAAATAGGTAAGCCAACAGTTAATTTAAAAGTAACTAGTGGTTTACAAAGATTGCCTAATCAGCTTGATGTTCAAACGCCTAGAGAATTAGCAGCGTGGCAAAACAGTATTGTTCAGGACCAAGATAATTTGCCTTTCGATTTGGATAATCTTCCTGGAGGAGAAACAAATTGGCAAGATGTAATGACTAGAACTGCATCAATATCTGAATACCAATTATCGGTAAGCGGTGGAACAGAGAATACAAAGTATTTCTTATCTACAGGATATTTAGATCAAGAAGGTATTATTAAAGGCTCAGAATACCAACGTTATTCTTTACGTTCAAATGTGAGTACAAATATTTCTAAGGTATTTAAGGTGGGAGTAAATTTGTTACTATCTAGAACAGAACGAGATAATAACGATATTTCTTTTCAAAATTTATTACGTGAAGATCCTTCTAAGCCAGTTTACGGAGACGATGGGGCGTACTATGTAGGTTTTAATCCAATTTTAGGTACACAAACAGATCACTTGTTGGCGAATGCAGAATTAAATCAAAACGATGTAAGACAGGATAAAGCTTTTGTTAATACCTTCGTTCAAGCTTCAATTTTAGATAATCTTACTATTACGTCTACCCTTAGTGCAGATGTGCTATATAGTACAAGTCATTCATTTGTGCCATCAACTAATCCATCAAAAATATTAAATAATAACCAGTTAGCTTCAGGAAGTATAGCAACATTTTATGATGTAGATTATTTAAATGAGAACACAGTTCATTATAACGAAATTTGGGGTAATCATTCTATCGATGTCGTTAGTGGTATTACCTTTCAAACGCATCATAGAAATAATTCAAATACTAATGCTTCCAATATTCCCAGTGATGGTGTAGGAGTAAATTCACTTCAATTAGCTCCTGCAGAAAATGTAAATGTGTCTTCAGGGTATACAGAAGATCATTTAATAGGGATGTTAGCTAGAGTAAATTATAGCTTTAAGGACAGATATTTATTAACGGCGTCTATAAGACGAGATGGATCTTCAAGACTTGGAGTTAATGAAAGATGGGAAAATTTCCCTTCTGTAGGACTTGGATGGAAAATAAAAGATGAACCATGGATGCAAAATGCAAATGCGATTAATAACTTTAAGTTAAGAGCGAGTTATGGTAAAACAGGAAATCAAGGAGCAAATCCATTCGTAACGATTGCCAATGTTGGTATTGTAGGAAATACAATCCTAGTAGATGGCGTAAGATTACCAGGAGTACAGCAAGGTCAATTAGCAAAACCAGATTTGGGTTGGGAAATTACCAATCAATTTGATGCAGGACTAGAATTAGGTATGTTTAATAACAGATTTTCTGCAGATGTAGATGTGTATTATAAGAAAACTGAAAATTTATTACTTAATGAACCTCAACTAGCATTTACAGGAGTAACATCTCAATTAACCAATATTGGTGAAGTAGAAAATAAAGGTATCGATGTTACTTTAAGTGGAGTGTTAGTAAGAAGCGATAATTTTGAATGGGATGCTTCTTTAACGATTTCTCATAATAAAAACGAGGTATTAGATTTAGGGCAAAGCACATTTATTGAGACCAATAGAATAGGTGCTCCTGCTAATGACCGTGCTAGTGAATTAAGAGTTGGACAACCAGTAGGAATTTTTGTTGGAGCAATTTATGATGGATTTGATCCAGCAACAGGGGAAGCTATTTTTAGAGATATTAGTGGCCCAGATGGTGTGCCAGATGGAGAATATACTGCAGAATATGATGATACAGTTATTGGAGATGCTAACCCAGATGTTTATGGTGGTTTCCAAACAAACTTTAGATTAGGGAATTTTGATTTATCTGCGTTTTTCACATTTAGTGTAGGTAATGAAAATTATAACGAAGAATTTTTCCGTGTAAACGAACCAAATGTGAATAGTTTTGCAGGTATACGTGAAGGTATGTGGACAGCTCAAAACCCAGATAATGCACGCTATCCAGGTTTTAGTACCTATTCATATAACCGTTCTAGTAGTCTATATTTACAAGATGCTAGTTATTTAAGATTAACAAACCTACAGTTAGGGTATACCTTACCAACAGATTTAATAAAAGGGTTCAATAAGTTTAGAATGTATGTTACAGGAACTAATTTATTATTAGTAAAGTCTGATGATTATTTAGGATTCGATCCAGATGTAAACACTTCTAGTGGTCTTACAAGAGGGTTTGATGCAATAGGATACCCACAAAACAGATCGTTTCTTTTTGGAATAGATGTAACATTTTAAGGTATGAATAATTTTAAAATAATAAGAAGATGAAAAATAAATATAGATATATTGTTATAGCACTAGTTACGGTTTTAAGTACTAGTATGATAAGTTGTAGCGATTTTTTAGATGAAGATGCTAAAGGATCCTTAACACCAGATACTTTCTTTAAAAATGAGGAAGAGGCTACATTGGCGTTAAACACTTTAAATGACGAAGTAAATGATTCTGGGTTTAATAATCATTTAGGAACAGATGTTGGGGTGTCAGGAAGAGGTACCCTAGCGGCAGCACATAGAATAGGTGCTTATGAATATGATGCCGATACCAATCAAATTGTAAATGGGTGGGCTACCGCGTATTCAGCTATTAAAAATGCGAATTTCTTTTTAGCGAGTATTCAAAACTCAGACTTGTCAGATCAAATAAAAGGAAGAGTAATTGCTCAAATTTTGTTTTTTAGAGCCTATTTTTATTTAAACTTGGCCATTCAGTATGGAGATGTACCGTATTGGAGAGATGAATTAACCGATATTGCTTCTGTATCTTTATTAGGTAAAACTGATGCAAGCGTAATCATAACCGATATGATTGCAGATTTAGACGAGGCTATTTCTTCGGGCTATTTATCTGAAGGAAAATGGAATGAAAATGATGGAAGACCTACAATCTGGTCTGCTAAAATGTTAAAAGCATATTGTTATGTTTGGTTGGCTAAAGATGATGCCTCTCAATGGAATAATGCACTTCCTGTGTTAAAAGATGTAACTTCAAATTCACCTCATCAATTAAATCCTGATTATGCAGATATGTATCGCGGTGGTAATGAATATAATGATGAAATTATTTTTGGTAAACAGTATCTTGCAGATGTATATAACAACAATGTAAACTCTACGGCTCACTATAATAACCCGGCAGAAACAGGACCTACCAGAAGTGTTATGGGAGATTTAGGTATTGCTCAGGGGTCTGCTCCATTTACTATTAGAAAAAGTTTTGCAGATACATGGCCGGATAACGATATAAGAAAAAAATATAATGTTTGGGATCATGAAATATTAGAGGATGGGTCTGAAGTGAATTTCAATTGGATTTATATTCCTAAGTTAGTTCGTGGGCCTGTACCAACTAGCGATCCATTATTAGCTGAAGCTGAAGTTAATAATATTTCAAATTCTCCAAAGCGTATAATGACTATAGCTGAAGCCTACTTATTACTTGCTGAAGCAGAGTTTATGAATGGAGGTTCTACAGACGAAGCCCTTGATGCTATTAATAAGATTAGAGAAAGAACTAGCTTACCACTTTACACTTCAATAAATCTCGAAGATATTCAAAATGAAAGAGGATGGGAATTATGTGCTGAAGGATTTTGGGGCAGAAAGCGTGATCTTATTCGTTGGGGAATTTTAGAGTCTACGGTTATTGGTTTACCTGAAGCAGAAGCAGCAGCAGGAGCAAGTGCAACAGCTTTAATCCGTGCACAAGATGAAGCAGATATAATATCGGCAGCACCAACGGGAAAATATTATGTATATCCAATTCCTCTTAACGAAATTTTACAGAGTAAAGATATTGGTGGTGCATTAACACAAAATCCACTTTGGGAATAAGCCTAATACGTTCATTTAGGATCATGTAAATTTTGGTCTAAAGTTTCTGTAAATAAATGCATTGGGTACTTGTTGTCCAATGCATTTATTTTTCTATAAATGAATTATTGAAAAGTTTGAGTTACACTTTTTAATTCTGAATAAAATGTTTCAATTACAAAAAATAGTGGTTTTACTTACCGTAAGTGTCTTTTCTTGTCAAGTTACAGCTCAAAGTAAATCTTCTAAAAAAAGTCAGCCCAATATCATCTATATTTTAGCAGACGATTTAGGAATTGGAGATTTAAGTATCTATAACGAAAATAGTAAAATTAACACTCCAAATTTAGATACTATGGGAGCAGAAGGTATGCGGTTTACCGATGCGCATACATCATCTTCGGTGTGTACACCAACGCGATATGGTATTTTAACAGGGCGTTATAATTGGCGAACACCACTAAAACAATTTGTAACTTGGGGAACATCACCTATGTTAATTCAAGACGATAGATTAACAGTTGCCGACTTATTACAACAACATGGTTATAAAACAGCTAATATTGGTAAGTGGCACCTCGGACTAAATTGGGCTACCAAAGATGGAGTTAAAGATTACGACCATTACACAGGAATACAAGATAAATACGATTTCAATCGTATCGATTATACTAAACCTTTAGACAAAGGGGCTTTAGATTTGGGATTTGATTATTCTTATTTACTAGCAGCTTCATTAAATATGCCACCTTTTGTATATATCGAGAATGATAAAGTGGTAAAAGTTCCAAATGGCATTTCAGTACAAAAAAGAGCAGAGCATCCCTATGCGTATTGGATAATAGGCGATATTTCCGAAGATTTTGTCCACGAGGAAGTATTGCCTGTATTTGTAAACAAGTCCATTTCATTTATAAAAGAAAATGCTGGAGGAGATCAACCGTTCTTTATTTATTTGCCGTTACCAGCACCACATAATCCTATTTTACCTATCGCACCTTGGAAAGGAAAAAGTAACATTAATCCTTATGCCGATTTTGTTTTAATGATAGACGATTTAATGGGAAACATTTTTAAAGCTATTAAAGACAGTGGCATAGAAGAAAATACCCTCGTTATCTTTACTAGTGATAACGGTTGTGCTTCTAATGCAAATTACCCAGTACTAGCAAAAAAAGGACATAACCCTAGCTATATCTACAGCGGAAACAAAGGTAGTTACTTAGAGGGTGGACATCGAGTGCCGTTTTTAGTGAAATGGCCTCAAAAAATTAAAGCGAATTCCGTGTCTAACGAAACGATTTGTTCCACCGATTTTATGGCCACCTGTGCCGAAATCGTGAATTACAAATTTAAAGATAATGAAGCAGAAGACAGTTTCAGTATGATGCCATTGTTAACTCAAAATGATGGTTATCAAAGAGAAGTCACCATTCATCATAGTAAAACGGGAATTTTTGCCATTAGAAAAGGTAATTGGAAATTAATTCAATCTCCAAATTCTGGAGTTTCAGCAAATGGAAAACCCGAAAAATTAAAAGAAGCGCTTCCCGAGGAAATCTTATTTAATTTAAAAACGGATATCAAGGAAAAAGAAAATGTAGCCGATCAATATCCTGAAAAAGTTCAAGAATTAAAACAATTACTTATTAAGCACATAAATGATGGAAGAAGCACCCCAGGGAATGTTCAGAACAATGATGAAATAGAGACACCTTGGGTACAAACCGCATTTATAACTCAAAAATAATTCAAATAGAACCTATGAAATTTTGCTTAAAAATAAGCTGTATAACTGTATTCTTATTGGTCTTTTTTTCATGCAAACAAGATGTTACCATTCAAGAATCGACATTTAGCCAATCACTGGTTCCTGGACAATTTATTCTTCCAGCAGAAGAAGGTTGGTGGAACTGGGGTATGTCGCCCATTTACGATGAAAAAGGAAAACTACATGTATTCATGTCTACCATTCCTAACCGTGGGCGTTGGATAAAAGATAGTAAAATTGTTCATTTTATGGCAGATACTGTTGAAGGACCTTATCAATTTGTCGATACCACGTTTTCAAGTCCATCAGCGACTTACCATAATCCACAAGTGTCTAAAGTGGGAGATACCTATGTCATGGTGTATTTGGTCAAGGATAGTGAAACCCCAAGAATAGAGCAACAAATAGGTTTGGCGACCACCAAATCTTTAGATGAACCTTGGGTGGAAAGTCCGCATAATCCCATTATAAAAGCAGCGGGAACCATGGATGGAGCGACAATTATTCACGCCTCAAACCCTACTTTTTTAGTTGATGAAGATGGGAAATATAGAATTTATTACAAGTCTGTTACAGACAAGTACAAACCCAATCAGATTAGAGAAATTTCATTGGCAATTAGCGATCATTTAGAAGGTCCTTATGAGAATTATAAAGAAAATCCATTAATATCCTATGCCGACATGGGCTTAGATATTGAAGACCCTTATGCCTTTTATTACAAAGGCATGTATTATTTAATTGTTGAAGACCGTATGGATGTTAAAAGCGCTTTAGAAGGCCATCCAAAAACACTTGATAAAAAACAGCTTGGCGGAAAGCGCCCCGGATTAATATACCAATCGAAAGATGGATTACATTGGGAAAGACCAGAAATAGGCTACAATACCAATACGCATTATTTTAATCATGAATTAGCAAGAAGCGAACGCCCTAATATTTTATGGAAAGACGGAAAGCCAGAATATTTGTTTTTGGCTTGTCATGATGAAGATCCAACAGCTGGGTATTTCTTGAAAATAGAAGATTGGGAATAGGTTTAACACTCTTATTAGAGATTTCAAATAGATATTAAAATGAAAAGTAGTTTGGTTTTATTATTCGGTGTGTTAGCATTCATTTCCTTTAATGGTAGGGCTCAAGAGCATGTTACACATCCTTACTGGGCGCCAAAAACATGGGAGCTTAGAGCAGATGATATTACAACTATTATGGGCTTTAGAGCAGAGTTAACTGGACATTTGAATTATTTAGAACGTCCTACACCCATGGTGGTTAACAATGCCTTTATTCGTGGTTTTCTTAGCAAGGAAGATGTAATGACTTGGGAAGTGGAAGCCCCTTACGAAGCCGAATATAGCATTGCCCTTTTGTATACAGGGAGCAATGATATCCTTTCGAAATCTACATTTGAAGTCACTTCAGGCACTTCAACAATCATAGAAAAAGCCAATGTTAAAAATTGGGATACCAGACCCATTGTACAGCGACACACCTTAAAACAAAATTTGCTACTTAAAAAAGGAATTAATACAATCAGTTTTCGTTTGGTGACTTTTGGAAAAGAAAAAACGAAAGAAGAAAATGCTGAAATTAAAGCTAATGCCAACATAAAACCCAATCCTTTTGCTTTTTGGTCTATAGAATTAGTACGACCAGAAGCCTTAGCAGCTATAAAAGAACGTGCGAACGCCATGAAGGCTGATGTACAATGGATGATCGATGGTAAATATGGACTGTTTGTGCACTTTTCTTCAGGCTCTGTACCATTTAATGGAGGGCCTGAATTGGGCGATCAATACCAAAAATTGGTTCAGGATTTTGATGTGGATGCTTTTGTTGAAAAAGTAGTAGAAACCGGAGCATCTTGGGTCACATTTACTTGTGCTCATGGTACACAACATTGGCCGGGGCCAAGTAAAACTATAGACAGTATTAAACCAGGATTTACTTGTAAGCGTGATTTAATTAGAGAGTTAATTGATGGCTTAGCAAAACATGATATTCGTTTAATGCTTTATTACAATCCTAACAGTGGGATGGAAGATTTATATGGGAATACTTATGGTAACGGCGAAACACCAAATCCATCAGGGTATTTTAATTTTTTAGAAGCGCATTTTCGTGAGGTGAGTCTTCGGTATGGACTAGAGTTAGCAACCACTGCGGGGTATATTGACGATGGTGGTTGGAAAGTTTATCAGCTAGACCCGCCTTGGGAAAAATTTGCAAATGCGATTAAAGCAGGTAACCCAAACGCACCCATAGGGTTTAGTCAAAATTTATTTCCAAACTTAACACCTTTTAGTGATTTGGTGGCATCCGACGGATCGGGAAGGGTTCCTGAAATTCAGCCAGCATTTTTGTTTAAAGAAGGCGGACAATTAGAGGGGCAATATCCTGCAAGTTGGTTTTATATGGACGGATGGTCTAGCCGTACCGGACATGGGAAGTTTACCCAAAAACCTAAATTTTCAGCAGAAAAATACATTCAAATTTTTAAAGATGCAGATGCTGCCAATATACCAATAACCATTAATCTAGCCATGACCCCCGATGTTACTAAAAATCACCCCTTTTTTAATCCGGAGTGTATTGAGATTATGAAACAGGTACGAAAGGCCGTAAAAGGGTATTAATATGAAAGAGGAGATCACCTATAAAAGGGTAAAGCTTATAGTTAAACAGATTTTAGTTCTTGTTTTTGTACTCGTTTCGATAGCTCCAAAAATAGCTTGGTCTCAAACGATAAATGAAGCAATGGAACCAACTTTTGAAAATTCGGATGTTATTAATTTACTTGAAGGGGAAACGCTTAACGCTTGGCAACCATCTTCAGAACATTGGTATATAGAAAACAAAACAATTATTGGAAACACAAAGCACAAGGTGCTAGATACGCCCGAATGGATGTATAGTAAGCAAAAATTTAGTGATTTTGAATTTACTTGTGAGTTGAAATTAACTGGAGATAATCGTCGAAATACCGGGGTGTATTTCCGAGTAAATCCTTTCATTTTTAAACAAAAAAAAGGCAAAAAATCTTATGAAGCAGCTGCGGGCTATGAGTATGATGTAGCGTTTCATAATCCAAAGAAAAAGAATATGCAAGGCACGCTAGGCGATTGGTATGCAAGGCCGAAGTTACGTGTGTTTCCAGATGAAAAGTTAATTAAGCAATTTTTTAAACCAGAAGATTGGAACCGCTTAACCATTCGTGCACGTAGTAATCGCATAGAATATTGGCTAAATGGCGTTAAAATTATAGACTATTTAGATGAAGATCCTAAGGCATTCCGGAACGGGTTTTTAGGGTTTCAGATTCATGATGGCACTGTGATGCAGGTCACTTATAGAAATATTTTAATACATCCGTTGGGTACAAAAGAGTAAGTAAAAACACAATTAAGAATATCAAGAATAAGTCAAACCATTTTTTTTGGTTTTCTGAAAAAAAAGATAATAATGAAAAATAAATCGATTTATTGGGCGCCTAAATTGTTGCTAATCCTATTTTTTAATGCAACTATTTTTGTGGGTGCTCAGGAGGGTGATAAGACTATAGCAACTACTGAAAAAACATTGCGCATTTGGTACAATGAGCCTGCTCCAAATAATGATACGGGCTGGATTAATGGTTCAATCCCTATGGGTAATGGCTACATGGGAATCAATGTGTTCGGCGGTACAACAACAGAGCGGATTCAGATTACCGAAAACAGCTTATACGATAGTGATGGCGATCGTGGTCTGCGTCGTAGAGGTCTTAATAATTTTGCTGAGGTCTATATCGATTTCAATCATAATCATGCTAAAAACTACAAGCGAGAGCTAAATTTAAATGAAGGCGTATCGTCAGTAGTCTATGAGCAAGATGGTGTAACCTACAAGAGAGCATATATTACCAGCTATCCAGATAAAGTCATGGCCATTCGTTTGTCGGCTTCAAAAAAAGGGAAATTGGCATTCACACTACGTCCTCAAATTCCTTTTTTAGGTGAAGGGAAATCGGGTTCGGTTTCGGCCAAGGGCGATGTAATAACCCTTTCTGGTATTATGAATCATTTCAAAATAAAATTTGAAGGCCAGTTTAAGGTGATTCCTGAAGGAGGAACAATGAAAACCACCGAAAATGGAGAAATTCAAGTTAAAGATGCCAATAATGCTTTAATTTTAATTGCCGTAGGCACCAATTATCAGCTCGATCCTAAAGTGTTTCTTACCGAAGATCCAGCAAAAAAGTTAGAAGGTTTTCCAGGTCCACATCAAAAAGTGACCAAGTACATCAATGAAGCTTCAAAAAAGTCTTTTGAAGTCTTGTTGGCAAATCATCAGGCAGACTATAAAACCATTTATAATCGTGTGGATTTTGATCTTGGTGCGGTGGAACCTGCGATGCCAACTAACAAACTGGTTGATGCTTACCCTTCAAAAGAAACTAGCTTGTACTTTGAAGAGCTTGCGTTTCAGTACGGACGTTATATGTTAATTTGTTCTTCTAGAAAAGGAACACTTCCTCCGCATTTACAAGGGATTTGGAATGTTTATCAGAGACCACCATGGTCGTCGCAATACCTTCATGATACGAATTTACAGATTGCTTATGCGCCTGTGTTTTCTACGAATTTATCCGAGCTTTTTGAGTCGTATGCCGATTATTTTAAAGCGTTCGAACCAAGGCAACGCAACTATGCAACCCAATATATTAAAGAGTTTAATAGCGCTCAACTAGACCCCGAAGGCGACAATGGTTGGTCTGGGCCTTTTTGGAGTAACCCTTACAATGTTCCCGGGAAATCGCCTGTGGCTGGTTTTGGAACAGGTTCTTGGATAGGACTTTTATTTTGGGATTATTACGATTACACACAAGATAAATCGTTTTTAGCCGAACAGGTGTACCCGATACTTTATGATCAAGCCAATTTTGTGTCTCGGTTTGTCACGGATGTTGATGGGGTTTTGTTAGCTAAACCGTCCTCTAGTCCAGAACAAAAATTACGTAATACGGTGGGTACAACTTTCGATCAGCAGATGTTTTTCGAAAATCATCACAACACGTTAAAGAGTGCCGAAATATTAGGTCGCTCCGATAAACGCTTAGCAATTTTTGAAAAGCAATTGCCTTTATTAGATCCGATTCAAATTGGGAAATCTGGGCAAATTCAAGAGTTTCGTCAGGAAGAATATTTTGATGATATCGGCGACCCAAACCACCGACATACTTCTATGTTGCTTGGATTATATCCGGGGCAACTGATAAACGATAAAACTCCAGCTTGGTTAGATGCTGCTAGAGTGAGTTTATTAAAACGTGATCATAAAACCAATATTGGTTGGGCGCGTGCCGAACGTATGGCCATGTGGGCACGTGTGCATGATGGGGAAGAAGCGTATGCGTATTACAAAGAATTGCTAAGTGAAAATTATTTACACAATTTATTTAACGACCATCGTGGCGATCCATTATTTCAGGCCGATGCGAATTATGGTGCCACAGCAGGAGTTGCCGAAATGCTTATGCAAAGCCAGGATTATGTGATTACGCCATTAACAGCTCTACCAAAAGCATGGTCTACGGGAAGTTATAAGGGTTTATTGGCTCGTGGTAATTTTGAAGTGTCTGCACAATGGTCAAATGGTCAAGCGGATAAATTTGAGGTTTTATCAAAGTCTGGTGGCACTCTAGAGTTGAGGTACCCTAACGTTGCTAAGGCTAGTATTAAAACGTCTAAAGGTCAAGTAGTCGCCTTCAAATCAATCGGTGAAGACCAAGTTAGTTTTCAAACACGAAAAGGGGAGACTTATGTGATTCATAACATACCAAGTTTTAGTCCTGTAGCGGCACCTTCAAATTTGAAATGTAATACTAAAGCGAATGCCATTACGCTGACTTGGAATGCGAGCGAAGATGCTAAAACTTACAAAGTGTACCGTGCCGTGGGCAATGCCGCAGATTACGAGTTGCTAGCTTCCGAAGTAA
This sequence comes from Formosa haliotis, assembly GCF_001685485.1. Classification (NCBI taxonomy): domain Bacteria; kingdom Pseudomonadati; phylum Bacteroidota; class Flavobacteriia; order Flavobacteriales; family Flavobacteriaceae; genus Formosa; species Formosa haliotis. The sequence goes on from NZ_BDEL01000001.1 coordinate 151,439, forward strand.
CAGACAGGCATTTTACACATAAGGCTTCAAACCTGAAACAGATTAATCAAATAACCTTCAAAGTAACGGCTGTTGGCAAGGATGGTCGCGAAAGTGCTACCGGAACTACTAAAGTTTGGTTACAGCCTTAAATAAAATAATATTGATGAAAAGTATAAAAAATATAAGTACTGCATTTTTAGTGATGTTCTGTTTAGTGTTTAGCATCATCAGTTGCCAAAAACAAAGTGAAAAGCAAATTCCAACCTATCTGAAAGGCTATGAAGATGAGTATGCTAAAAACCCAAGAGCAGCTGCCTTAAAATGGTTTAGTGAGGCTAAATTCGGAATGTTTATCCATTACGGATTGTTTAGTTTAACTGAAGGATATTGGGGCAATATACATTCAAAACCTGCAGAATGGGTGCAATTACGTGCGTTAATTAGACCAGATGAATACGCAAAACTGGCTGATAAATTCACCGCAGAAAATTTTGATGCCGATTTTATTACCGATTTAGCGGTCGATGCCGGTATGAAATACATCAACATAACAACCCGTCATCACGACGGTTTCTGCCTTTTCGATACAGCTTTTACCGATTTTAAAAGCACAAATAGTGCGGCGAATCGGGACTTGGTTGCTGAGTTGGCTGAGCAATGCCAGAAAAAAGGCCTTGGGATATTTTTCTATTATTCACATGGACGCGATTGGAAACATCCGCATGCCCCAAATAGGGAAGATTGGGGTGGAAATCCACGTCCCGATTACAACCCACGTGAGGAATCTTATAAATATGGCGAAGCACATGACCTTCAACTTTATGTGGATTATATGAAAAATCAAATAACAGAACTGCTAACCAACTATGGTCCAGTAGCGGGCATTTGGTTAGACGGCAGAGCGGTTCCAAATTCTCGCCCAGATAAAGTTCATGAATTAAAAATTCAAGAATTATACGATCATATTCATGCCCTTCAACCGCAAGTTTTAGTGTCGTACAAACAAGGTGTGTTAGGCACCGAAGATTTTAAAGCACCCGAACGTCATTTTACAGGTGAATCGGATGTACCCTTAGAAATTTGCAATACCATGCAACCTTATGCTTGGGGCTACGATCGAGATAATGATGTTGGACATAAAACACCAGATGACGTCATGGACATGCTAGAACATACCAAAAAAATGAACGCTAATCTATTACTAAATATCGGGCCGTTACCAGACGGTACTGTTTTCCCCGATGATATTACAACATTACAAGAAGTTGGTAAACGAATTCGTAATTAAACTATCTAAGACCACAAACTAATGAATAAAGGAATCTCTCTTTTTATTGCTGCTTTCATAGCGCTTTTGGCGATACCACTTCATGCCCAGCAACGCCGTTCTAATCCTATTGTTAGTCATATGTTTACGGCAGATGCTTCGGCTCACGTTTGGGATGATGGCCGTTTATATGTATATCCATCAACCGATGTTGCTCCTGCAAAAGGCTATAGTACGATGGATGGGTATCATGTGTTTTCAACCGATGATATGATTACTTGGAAGGATCATGGTGAAATTTTACATTCTAAAGATGTGAGTTGGGGGATTGAAAAAGGTGGTTTCATGTGGGCACCTGATTGTGTTTTTAAAGACGGAAGGTATTACTTCTATTTTCCACATAAGAATAAAGAAAAAGTTTGGGAAATTGGAGTCGCCACAAGTAAAAACCCGGCATCTGGTTTTAAAGTTCAAGGTTTTGTAAAAGGAGGTAATGCATTTTGTGATCCCAATGTGTTTATTGATGATGATGGGCAAGCCTATTTATTTGCTGTTCGAGATGCTAAATGTTATGGAGCAAAGCTAAAGAATAATATGATTGAAGTTGAATCAGAAATGGTTCATCAAGAAGGTGTAGACGAACATCGCGAAGGCCCTTTCGTGTTTAAACGTAACGATTTGTATTATATGATTTATCCAAATCACCTCAAGCCACAAAACCAAATGTGCTACTCCATGAGTAAAAGTCCGTTAGGCCCATGGAAACCTCAAGGAGTGTTAATGGATCATACCGATGTGATTACCATGCATGGTTCTGTGGTTGAATTTAAAAATCAGTGGTATTTATTTTATCATAATGGGTCGCTTTCCGGAGCTATCGGTCCGCAGCGTTCCATTTGTTTCGATCCCGTATATTTTAATGAAGATGGCACCATGAAAATGGTGAACCAAACGCTTGGCGTAAAGGAACCTACTTTTCATAAGGAGGTGAATTTTAATGGAATGTTCGGCACTTTAACTATTGGAAGCTATAAAAAATCAGATTTAGAAAAGCATCACATTTTGCCAAATGCTATTTCTTCAATTCAAATTCCGGAAGGCTATTCAGTAGAATGTTTTGAGAAAGACAATTTTAAAGGCAAATCGTGGATGTTTAAAGAAGACCGTATCGATTTGAGTGCTTTAGGTTGTGATAATGTTATTTCTTCAATCAAAATTTCTAAAATAGAATCCGATAATTTGGTGAAAAACCCATCATTTGAACTCGCTACACAAAAAACGGTTAAGTATTGGAAAAGCAAAACTGTTGATTGTACAAATCAACTAGACGAAACTGCTACAGGCTACTATTCACTTCAATATAAAGGAAAAGGCACTCCAGCAGATATCATACAACAAGTAGATCTTGAGCCAAACACTAGTTACCAACTAAGTGTGATGCTTAAAGTAAAAGCAGGAACAAAAGGCAAGGTTATTTTCGATACCACAGGTACTCTTGATAGCCAGTGCAAGTTTGAATTAGGAGCTGATACCAAAGCCGATGACTGGCAAACGTTTAAAGGCACATTTAACAGTGGCGATCTTAAAAAGCTAAACTTACGTTGTACCACAACTGAAGATTTTGATGGGGTGGCGTATTGGGATAATGTGGTATTGGTAGAGAAAAATAAATAAGTCTATTTAATAAATCAATCAAATGAAATTTAAAAGTATTTTTAATTTTGTATTCGTTTTTATAACAATTTTAGGATGCCAAACACCACAGCAAGATATTGAATTGTATGTGGCTGTAGATGGAAGCGATACGGCCAATGGTAGTTTGTCATCACCCTTTGCTACGCTTACAAAAGCCGTTAATGCAGTACGCGAACAGCGTAAAAACGGAAATACTAATCCGGCTACTATTTACCTTCGTGAAGGGCGCCATCAACTTAACAAAACTTTAGTATTGGGTTTAGAAGATGGTACATCACCTTCAGAAAATTCACTTCCATTTGAAGACGTTGGAGCAGGAACATTACCGCCTGCGTATTTAACCTTCGCGGCATATCCTAATGAAACACCTGTAATAAGCTCAGGTATTCCAGTTGAAGGTTGGACGTTGTTAGAAACAGGAAATCCCGAAATTTCAGAACAGGCGAAAGGGAAAATATGGGTTGCCCAAATCCCTGAAGGTCTTGATACTTTTTATACACTATATGATGCTAATGGACGATTGAATCGCGCTAGAGCCACTGGTTTTGTGCCAACAAAATTAGGCGATAAAACCACGCTTTATTTTCCCGAGGGCAAATTGAAAAACTGGGATAACCTTGAAGATGTTGAAATAAACATCAGGCCAAGTCGTGCTTGGATGATTAATATGCTTCCGCTAGCCTCAGTTGATGAAGAACAAGGCATGGCAAAAACCAAAGTGTCGGCTACTTACGAGATGGGGAAACTAGCCCATTGGGTACACACAAAGGATGGAAATTCAGCATGGATAGAAAACACCTTGGAATCTTTAGACGAACCTGGCGAGTGGGTTATAAACAGTAAAACAAGACAGATTTATTTATGGCCAAGAACAGTGAACGCCAATGGTATTCCAAATGATATTCTTGCACCAACCACCAGTGAACTTATTCGTGTAGAAGGAAATATTGATTATGATGGTGCCATAGATCAACCCGTAAACGGAATTGCATTTACAGGAATTACCTTTTCCCATGCCGATCGTAGAGCTTGGACTTCAGAAAAAGACCGTTTAGGTTGGGGAATGCAACACGATTGGGACTTGTTTGATAGACCAACAGCGATGTTGCGATTCCGTGGTGCCGAAAACTGCCAAGTCAGCGATTGTAAATTTATAAATTCAGGAGGAACAGGCATTCGTTTCGACTTACATGCACAGCGTAATAAAGTTGAAGATTGCGAATTTGCTCACTTAGGGGAAGCAGGTATTTTATTAGCGGGTTATGGTCCAGGAACAAAAGATGTTAACCACCACAATACTATTGTAAATAATAATATTCATCATTTTAGTGAAATTACTTGGCATGCTCCAGGAATATGGGCCTGGCAAAGTGGCTATAATCATATCGTTAATAATTATTTACACCACAGTGGCTATGCTGCGATTTTAATTACGAATCGCGTAGAACCAGATAGAAAATTGAATGGTGAAGGCGGAAGAACCATACGCCATAACGAAATTTCTAAGGAGGTTATAGCGCATACCAAGGAAGATTACGAGAGTTGGAAGGATAGAGAGCAATACAACCATTCCCGACATAATATTGTAGAGTATAATGAAGTCACAAATGCAGTCGAATTATTATCAGATGGTAACTGTATTTACGTATCTGGTGCTGGAACAGGAAATATTGTACGCTATAATTATCTGCACGATAATTTAGAGCCTTCTATGCCTGCCCCAATTCGTTGTGATGATGATCAGCATGAAACACTTATTTACGGGAACGTCCTTTATAATAATTTCGGGTTTAGTGCCGGAATTGCTTCAAAAGGGGTTAACGACATCATTAATAATGTTATCGTAGCTCCAAAGGTGGTTCCAAAGTCGGGGTATTTAAGTTATGAATGGGTTCCGGTTGCGGGATCTAAAGTGTATCATAATATCATTGTTTCCCATCCCGATGGTGGTGTTGCTAATAACGAAAGGCCTCGAAAAGATCAAACCACCAATCTGCCTAATTTGGATGATGTGGATATAGATTCAAATCTGTATTTCAATCCGTCAAATCCACATTGGATGGATGCTCATTTTTCAAGAATGCGAGCCATAGGTAAGGAAACTTCAAGTCTTTTTGCCGATCCCATGTTCATTGATGTCGAAGCTGAAAACTTTGGTTTTAAAACGGGAAGCCCTGCTTTGAAATTAGGAATTGAAGCCTTAGATGTTTCAAAAATGGGATTGAAAAATTAGAATAATCAAAATGTGTCAACCTTCAAGAAGAACGTAATATGAAACAAATAAGCATTATAGGTCTTTTGATATCATTTTTATCAGTTCCATTATTTTTTTCTGGCTTTGTAAAAGGTGAAAATCACGAGTCCAATTTAGAAGAAAAAAGGAGACCAAATGTTATTCTTATAATAACAGATGACCAAGGTTATGGCGATTTAGCCTGTCATGGGAATTCGATTATAAAAACACCAAATTTAGATAAACTGCATAGTGAGGCCGTTCGTTTTACCAACTTTCACGTTAGTCCATTTTGCACACCTACCCGAGCGGCATTAATGACGGGTAGATACCCAGGAAGAACAGGTGCTTACCGCACCAGTAGCGGACGTACCTTACTTCATACAGATGAAAAAACCATGGCAAATGTATTTTCAGATCATGGATATGTAACTGGAATGGTTGGCAAATGGCATCTTGGGGATAACGCACCTCACCGTCCGCAAGACCGAGGTTTTCAGCAAGTTACTTGGCACAGATGCGGTGGTGTTGGACAAGCATCAGACTATTGGGGTAACGATTATTTTGATGACGTTTACGAGAAAAATGGGAGCTTTAAACAATTTGAAGGCTATTGTACAGATGTCTGGTTTAATGAATCACTAGATTTTATTGAAGCTCACAAGGAAAAACCTTTTTTCCTTTATTTGGCAACTAATGCGCCACATGGACCATACAGAGTTGGAGAGGAATGGAGTTCTCCTTATAAAGAGAAGGTTAATTGGAAGTTTGGTGCTGAATTTTAGGGAATGATTACCAATTTTGATCATAATCTTGGAGTTCTAAGAGCCAAGCTTGAAGAACTTGGTTTATCCGATAACACAATTTTGATTTATATGAGCGACAATGGTACTGCAAAAGGCAGTGCTTTCAAAGGGTTAAATTCTGTGCCTTCAGAAGGGTTTAATGCAGGGATGCGAGGAAAAAAATCTTCCGTATACGAAGGAGGCCATCGCGTGCCATTTTTTATGTATTGGCCAGATGGAAAACTTAAAGGAGGAAGAGACATCAACGCGTTAACAGCACATATCGATATGCTACCAACATTGGCAGATTTATGTGGTATCTCCATGTCTAATGAACACAAATTAGACGGCATATCTTTTAAACCCATATTGAAAAATGAAAACAATCCTGAAAAAAGAGCGCATTTGATTGTTCAATTACAAGGAGGACCAAATTTTGAAGGGGAGCCAAAGGCTTGGGATTACACTTGTATATTAAAAGATGATTGGCGTCTAATTAATGGGAAAGAACTTTACAATATTCAGAATGACTTAAGTCAGAGTCATGATATAGCAGAAACGAATCCGTCTATAGTGAAAGAATTAAAAGCACTTTACCCACCATTTTGGGAGTCTATGTCACCACGAATGACACCTGTTTACATCGACCTTGGGAATCCAGTAGAAAACCCAACGACCCTATGTTCTCAGGATTGGTATTTATCAAAAGGGAATCCGCCTTGGAATTTTGGCACCATTTCCAAATTACCAAAAGAGACCGGCCCTTGGAAAGTCGATGTGAAACAGGCAGGGAATTATCGCATAACGCTTAGACAGTTTCCTAAGGAAGCCAATAAACCTATTAAAGCTATAAAAGCTAGGGTTTTAATTGCTGGGATAGAAGCAGAATCAACTATAAAAGAGAATAGTTCAGGCGTTGTTTTTGAGCTGAATTTACCTAAAGGAAAAACAGAGCTTTTAACCTATTTAACAACAGAGGATGGAGAAATAGGAGGCGCGTACTTTACAGATGTTGAAGCTTTAGATTTATAATGCCATGAATTTCACTGCTCTTATAGCCACTTTTTAAGATAATAAATATGAAAAATAAAAACAGATTACTAACATTTCAAAAGGAATAAAAGATGAATGAATCACCATTAAAATATATGAAACCATACGTATTCTTGTTATTCTATTTTCTTTTTGGAATGTTACAATTTTCAGTTTACGCCTTGGATATTTATGTTAGTCCAAAAGGTTCCGATTCTAATTTAGGAACCAAAAACAAACCTTTAGCAACATTTCTCGCAGCACAACACAAAGCCCGAGCTTATGCAGGCAAGGAAACAGTAACCATTTATTTTGCCGATGGTGTGTATTATTTGCCAGAAACGATTGTGTTTACAGCAAAAGATTCTGGTTCTAAAAAGCACCCTATACATTATCGAGCTCAAAATGAAGGAACTGCTGTATTAAGTGGTGGTTTAAAATTAGAGCTTCAATGGCAATTGTATAAAGACGGCATTTATAAAGCAAAAACACCAAAAGGGATTCACATCGATCAGGTTTTTGTTGATGGATTAAATCAACGTATGGCACGTTATCCCAATTATGATGCGAGTAAAAAAACAGATGCGTACCAAGGGTATGCTGCCGATGCGTTTTCTAAAGAACGTGCTGTAGGTTGGGCAAATCCTAAAGGCGGATATATTCATGCCATGCATTCTAAACGTTGGGGCGGTTATAATTATGTTATTACAGGAAAAAACGCCGAAGGAGAAGTGACTTATGAAGGCGGTTGGCAAAACAATCGTCAGATGGGAATGCATGAGGAATACCGAATGGTTGAAAATATTTTTGAAGAATTAGACGATGCAGGCGAATGGTTTCATGATGAAAGTACCCAAACCTTATATTTTAAACCTGGGGCGAAAATAGATTTAAATCAGGCCAAAGTTGAGATTGTACGTTTAAAACAACTAATAGATTTTCAAGGAAGTATAGAACAGCCAATAAAACATATTAGCTTACAGGGTTTTGTGTTTAAGCATGCTGCAAGAACATTTATGGAAACCAAAGAACCTATGCTGCGTTCCGATTGGGCTATTTTTAGAGGAGGCGCGGTGATGTTAACGGGAACAGAAGCTATTCAAATTTTAGATTGTGAATTCGACCAACTTGGTGGCAATGCCATTTTTGTAAACAACTACAATCGAAATACCTTAATTAAAGGGAATTATATCCATCATACAGGAGCGAGTGGTGTTTGTTTTGTAGGAGATCCTAATGCTTTACGAGATCCTTTATTTGAATATGGAGAGAAAAATGAAGTTTCAAAAATTGATAAAACACCTGGACCTAAAACTGAAAATCACCCTGCTCTGGGAGTTGTTACCGATTGTTTAATTCATAATGTAGGAACGGTCGAGCGTCAGCCAGCAGGTGTACAGATTGAAATGGCTATGGAAATTACGGTTAGCGATTGTTCTATTTACGATTGTGCACGTTCAGGAATTAATATTGGCGATGGTGCTTTTGGTGGTCATATTATCGAACGATGCGATGTATTTAATACCGTTTTAGAAACCCACGATCACGGATCTTTTAACTCTTGGGGACGCGATCGTTATTGGAGACTTAAAGGTTTCGATTTTAAAAAATACCCTGAATTACCCTTTGCAGATGCCATGAAAACTACCATTATAAGAAACAGCCGCTGGCGTTGTGATCATGGTTGGGATATCGATTTAGACGATGGTTCTACAAACTATGATATTTATAATAATTTGATGTTAGCTGGAGGTTTAAAATTACGCGAAGGCTATAGAAGACGTGCTTGGAATAATATTACCGTAAACAATACTTTTCATCCGCATGTGTGGTATGAAAACAGTGGCGATGAAGTGTTTTCTAATATTTTCATGTTTGTTTATCAGGGCGTGAATGTTCCGAAGGAAAATAAATCAGGAAAGCGTGTCGATAGCAATTTATTATTTGATGCTAAGCTAACACAAGAATTTGGTTGGGATGAAAACTCGATCGTTGCCGACCCCCAATTTATTGATCCAGCAAACGGCGATTTTAGAGTAAAAGCAGGCTCTCCGGCTTTCAAAATAGGATTTAAAAATTTCCCAATGGATCAATTTGGTGTAAAAAAGCCTGCGCTTAAGGCCATAGCCAAAACACCTGAAATTCCTGAGTTAGGTATTTCAGAAGCACTTAAAAAGAGCGATCGTACCAAAAGAAAAACGAAAGTGATTCGATGGGAAGGGGCTGTAATTAGTCGTTTGTCGGGTCAGGATTTTTCGGCTTATGGCGTGTCTAAATCAGATGGCGGAATAGCCTTAATAAAAGTGCCTCAAGACAGCGAGGTTGCTAAAATGGGATTTTTAGAAGGGGATTTAATTTTAGAAGTAAACGGACAAAAAGTCGCTCGGGAAGGGGTGTTTTTAGATTTAATGAACGCTAGTAAATCAGCTTCTGCAACTTTTAAAGTGGTTCGCGAACAGCAAGAAATAGACATTAAAACCGTATTAAAATGATAAATTATATGGGGTTAAAAATCAGCAGCAGTAAAATATATCTGAAACCACAGAGCTTTTTAATACTCCTATTGTTTTTTATGTTCGCTGGGGCAGAGTTATGTGCGCAAAGCTTTAATAAACAAACCGATTTGTTATTGGCAAATTTCGATCTTAAACCAGACGAAGACGATGTAATGGCAGCGGCGGCTTTAGCCTGCATACTAAAACATCCCGATTTTAATAACGTAAATTATTATGCTGTGGCCGGAGCTTATGGCGATCAAAAACATCTTTTTATTACAGCAGGCGTTCCTGGTTATTATAATTTACTGTTTGGTGCAGAAAATACACATTGGACCAACGCTCATGAGCATTGGGATGCATCTGTAACACGCGTTAAAAATAAGCTGTTGCCTGTTTTGAATTCTGGAGGCAAGGTGTTTGTTCAAGAGGCGGGGCAATCCAACTTTACTTACGATGTTTTACAGGCTGCTTTAGCTGAAGGTATAGACGCTGCACTTTTAAAGCAGCAAGTTGTCATCGTACAGCACAGTCGTTACAATGAAAACAATACAACCCCATCGGAATTAACCTGGCTAAAAGCACATACGCAGTATAAAAAAATAGACGATGGAAATACCGACGATAATAAAACGCCTGATTACCGAACTAAAGATGTAAAATGGTTGGCGCTTGCTAAATCAGAAAATAACCCTAATGCAGTCGCACGAAATATTTGGACGGAAGCGGATAAAGTTTGTGATGCCTGGGAGGGCGAATGGACTAACAAATGGATCGCAGCAGGAGGTATCGATTTTTCCGATTGTGTAGAAAATTGGTTCAATTTCAATCTAGGAAGCGAGGCGAATAACATCGCATCCTTTTGGGAGAAATTTGTTGTAAATCAGAAGTAATAGTATGCTAAAAATATAATTTAGAATGAAAAATAAAATAGTTTTAATCGTATTAGTTTGTACTGTAATGGCACAACTTAACGCCCAAAACCGAAGGTCAAACCCTATAGTTAGTCATATGTTTACTGCCGATCCTTCGGCACATGTTTGGGACGATGGCAGGTTATACGTGTACCCTTCAACCGATGTTGCACCACCAAAAGGCTATAAAACCATGGATGGCTATCATGTGTTTTCTACCGATGATATGGTAACATGGAAAGATCATGGCGAGATTTTACATTCCAGACAAGTGGAATGGGGCCGTAAAGAAGGTGGTTTTATGTGGGCTCCCGATTGTGCTTATAAAAACGGAACTTATTATTTCTATTTTCCGCATCCTAGCGGTACAGATTTTAAAAAAAACTTGGAAAATAGGAATAGCAACTAGCGTTAAACCAACTTCCGGTTTTAAAGTCCAAGGGTACATCAATGGCTTGGAATCTTTAATAGATCCTTGTGTTTTTATTGACGACGACGGCCAAGCTTATTTGTATCATGGAGGTCCAGACATAGCTCATGCTTATAAATTGAAAGAAAATATGATGGAAATTGAAGGCGAACGTCATATAATTAAAGGTTTAGATGGTTTTCGTGAAGGTCTGTTTGTCTTTAAACGCAACAATCTTTACTATGCCATCTATCCGGACGATTTTCCAAAATATAACAAAATGCGATATGCCATTAGCGAAAATCCATTTGGTCCTTTCGAGTGTAAAGGTGTTTTTCTGGGTAGTACAGATGTTATAACCATGCATGGATCGGTAGTAAAATTTAAAGAGCAATGGTATGTTTTTTATCACAATGGGAATTTGTCTGGAGGCATTGCTACCAACCGATCTATTTGTTTTGATCCCATAACTTTTAATGAAGACGGCACTATAAACATGGTCACTCAAACGCTTGGAGTAGATCTGCCAACCTTTCATAAAGATGTTCATTTTAATGGCATGATGGGAGCGCTTGGTTTAGGGCATTATACCAAATCCGATTTGAAAAAATTAGGAATTTCTGCTAATGAAATTTCATCTATTGAAATACCAAAAGGTTATGTTGTAGAAGGTTTTGAAGCCGACAATTTTAAGGGTAAATCCTGGCTGTTTGAAGAAAATAGAATTGATTTAAATGACATAGGCTGTAACGATAAAATAGCTTCCATAAAAATTTCAAAATTGAATATTGAAAATTTAGTAAAAAATGGGTCTTTCGAATTGGCTACCCAAGGTCAAATAAAATTCTGGTTTAATAAAAATCCAGAACCATTTGCTCACCATAAAAATGATGCAGCAAAAGGATATTTTTCAATGCAATACCAAGGCAGCGGAAAACCAAAAGCCATAACTCAAAAAGTAGCATTGAAACCACATACCGAATATGAGTTAAGTGCACAGCTAAAAGTGGAATCAGGAACTAAAGGGAAAGTTGTTTTTGACACCAATGGGAGTTTTGATGACCGTTGTAAGTTTGAGTTAGAAGCAGCCCACGCATCAGATAAATGGGTAACCTACAAGGGCACATTTAATAGCGGATCTAAAACTGAGGTTGAATTGCGTTGTTTGACTTCCAATGATTTTAAAGGAACGGGGTATTGGGATCATGTGATTTTAAAAGTGAAATAATCAGCTTGCTATGAAGACACAGTTGCAAAAGTTTTGCAAATAAATCAACAACAATAAAAAGCTTCATATAAAGAAGTCATACACGTAATTATGAAAGTAAAAAACATTATAAAAATAGGGTTATTGTTTGTCCTTATGTTGTCAAACTTAATTACCCATGCACAAGTTATTTCAAAAGAAAATAAAACGATTTCCTTTGTAAATAGCGAAGGCGGTCGTTTTGAATCAAAAGATTTTTATCCCCCATTTAGTTGGGATACCACGCCGCTGTATTTCATGTTTGGAGATAAAGCACGAGTATTGCTTCCGGAAGAACGTAACTTTATTGCAGCACGTACCAACTTTATTTGCATAGAAAAATCGCATGGTTACGATACTTTAGGAGCTGCAGAATTAGGGGCAAAATACGAAGTTTCGGCATTTAAAGCCATAAAGCCAGATTTGAAAGTCTTGTTTTATTTTAATGCGGCTTTGGCTTGGCCTTACACGTCGTACAGTAAAGATTTTACAACCGATCGTATCGATGCTAATCCGCAATTGAAATCCTTTTTAATAGAGAATCCTAAAACGGGACAATTAGCACAAAAACACACGGCTTTTCTTTTTAATGTGTTAAATCCCGATTTTCGTAAGTGGTGGGTAAATACTGTTGTGAAAGGTGTAAAAGAATCTGGTAGCGATGGCGTTTTTATAGATCAAATGCATGGAAATGTCAATTTGATGAAAGACAAAAAAGAGGCTATTGAAATTGCTATGGGTGAAATGATGTCGAATCTTAAAAAGCAGTTAGGTCCCGACAAAATTCTATTAGCTAACAATGCAAATAGCCCTAATGCTAAATATATTTACCCTGTGAGCGATGCTCTTATGTTCGAAAATTATAGCGCAGTGCATTACAATAAGGAAAATTTACTTTCCGACTGGGAGGATATGCTTAAAAATGCTCAGGCTGGTAAAGTTTCTGTTTTTCGGCTTGGCGTAGAAGGGCACGACCGCGGATTTCTTAGAAGTATAAGCAAGGAAGAAAAGTACGAAGTCATGCCTAAAATTTCTCAAGAAAAATTAGAGTATGCTTTGGCCTGTTATTTAATAGGGGCGCAGCCATATTCTTATTTTATGTATAGCTGGGGCTGGGCTTTGGCAGATGGATCTTTAGTAGATTATCCAGAGTTACAAAAACCTTTAGGAGCACCAAAAGGTGCTTACAAAAGAATAACACCAACGGGTTGGGAGTTCACTCGTGAGTTTGAACGCCAAAGTTTGGATAAATACTGAAAGTAGAAAAGCAAAAATTACGTGGAATTAAAATTATTTAACTTATAAAAAATGAAAAAACACTTCACCCTAGCTTTAACATGGCTCATGGCATGTTTCATAATATGCTCTTGTAGTTCGGCTCAAACAGAGTCCGATAATAGAGCAGACTTTTATGTGTCCACCAAAGGTTCCGATAAATGGTCGGGAACATTAGCAGCACCTAATGCGAACCGAACCGATGGCCCTTTTGTAACTTTAGAACGTGCTAGAAATGCTGTTAGAACCTTAAAAAAGAAGCAGGCCAAAGATATTTTGGTGCTTATTAGAGACGGTGTTTATCAACTAAACAAAACCGTTGTGTTTGGTTTAGAAGATTCTGGAGAAAATAATAAAATAACCTATGCTGCTTATCCGGGGGAAACGCCTGTATTTAGTTCTGGGGTTGAAATTAAGGATTGGAAAAAAGTAACCACTCAAGTTCCTGGTTTGCCCAAGGAGGCAGAAGGTCACGTGTTTGAAGCCGATGTTTCGGATAAATTTTTAACACTTTTTGATGATGAAGGCATGCTGCCCCGGGCACAATCTAAAGAATATAAGCCTTTAAATACAAGTACTAGAACAGAACTTCATTTTTCGAAAGGAGAATTGAAAAATTGGGATAATGTTGAAGATGTTGAAATTTTGGTACGTCCAACACGTGATTGGATTGTAAACATGTTACCTCTTGCTTCTGTAAATGAGGAAAAGGGCATTGCTACAACTTCGATTGAAGCCACTTATGCTATGCAAAGAAAAGGGTATTGGGTAGAAAACGTATTGGAAGCACTTGATAAACCTGGAGAATGGGTTCTTAATACCAAGGAGGGTAAAGTGTATCTGTGGCCTAGAAATAAATCGGCTGTTTTTGCACCTAAACTTTTAGAATTAATTCGTGTAGAAGGTAGCATTGATTTTGATGGACCTAAAGACACGCCAGTACGTAACCTTCATTTTCGTGGGCTAACCTTTAAACATGCCGAACGTTATACTTTAACTAAACACGATGCAGGTTTGCAACACGATTGGGATATGTTAGATAAGAACAATGCCATGGTACGTTTTCGTGGTACAGAAAATTGTTCGATTGACAAAAGCCATTTTTTATACGGAGGCAGCGGTGCCATTCGTGTGGATTTACACGGTATAAATAATAGAATGTCCAACAACCATATTGAGCATATGGGCGGTGGCGGAATTCTGCTTTGTGGGTATGGCCCAGGAACCAAAGACGTCAATAAAAAGAATACGGTTTATAATAATAACATCCATCATGTTGGTGAAATTTATTGGCAATCACCAGGGATTTTCCTTTGGAATAGCGGCGAAAATCGGGTAGCCAATAACCTAATTCACGACACCAATTATTGTGGGTTAATTGTTTCTGGTTGTGTGATTCGTTTTTTCAAACATTCTAAAATTCGTGAGCAATATCGCGCGATTAGATGGCATGAAATTGGCGATTTACCAAAAGAATTAACTCCCGATATAGTGCGCCCTTATTGGCATAGTAGAAATAATGTTATTGAATATAACGAAATTCATAACGTCATGAACAAGCTAGGCGATGGAAATGGCATCTATATCCGTGCTTCTGGCCCAGGGAATATTATTAGAAGAAATTATATTCACGATTTGGTGACAGAAACAGGGAAACAAAGTGGTATTCGCACCGATGGCGGACAAATGGACGCTTTAATTGCCGAAAACGTCATCTATAAATGTACCTCACAAGGCATGATTTTAAAATTGAATAACCGTTTTGAAAACAATATTATCGCCGATATTTTTGAGCCTCGAGAAGTGTTTTTAAAAATTGTTGAAGGCCCGATGGAAGGCGCCAGTAATAAGCGTAATATTTTCTATTCTTTATCTAAAGCAAGTACTTTCATTTCTCAACCGCCACCAGGAAAGGGTTTATTTGGTGAAGATAGCCGCGGAAGAGTTCCTGCAACCATAAAAGATGTAGATTCAGATTATAACATTTACTTTAATAAAGCAGACAATAGTATTGCTGAAAAAACTTTGAAAAGTCTGCAAACAGAAGATCATTCAGATGCAAATAGTTTAGCCACCGATCCATTGTTTGTAGATATTGAACATGGCGATTTTAGGTTTCAACCCAATTCTCCGGCCTTAAAACTTGGTATTGTTCCTATTGATGTTTCCGAAATAGGGTTGCGTCCAGTGGAATAATAGGAGTCCACTAATTATCATACAATAAAATATTTTTAATACATAACACTCAAATTTGGTTTTTTCATTTTGGGTGTTTTTTTGTTTTTGCAGGGGTAATATTTATTGTTTAATAACACGGATTATGGCTTGAAACCGGAAGTAGAGTCATAGTGGTAGTTAATATAAAAACGTATGTTTTATTCAAATTTATATGCTGCATTATGCACTGAATTCATCTCCAAGTTTTAAAATATGGAATAGATTTTTTAGAGGAGTTTTGTTATTTAATTTTGATCAAATTAAGCATTGGTTTATACTTTTAGTGTATTGAAAATGAATCAGTTTTACTTCGTTTTTTGTGTAAATCTTATGTTAATAAAGTGTCAAATACATAAAATTGATGTCTAATTTTTGAAATTACTTTATAAAAGTACGTGTTAATATTAGAAATATATAAATTTTAACAAAAGTCGATTTGAGTAAGCCTCTCTTGTATTATACAGTATATAGGGAATTAAGGGTCCTCATTTTCATTCGGTTGAATTCAGCAATTTAAAAGCAAGACAAGAGTAAGCCTTTTTTAGGTTGAGGTATGCATATTTGTATTTGGGGTCGAAACCCTATTTAAAAGACATAAACTAACTTTAAAAAGCTAATAGTAATGAAAATGACTACAATTAAAACTTACATGTTATTGCTATGTTTGTTTGCTGCGAACATACCAATGAAAGCCCAACAAGTTCCAGATCCGAATCAAGGCCTAAGAGCAAATTGGATGCGTGGATCTTGGGCCGCTCTATGGTTGCCAGAAAACAACTATAATGGTCATATAGAAGGGGTGTCAATAGAACCTTTTATCGAACAAATTAAGGAACTTGAAACGATTGATTATATTCAAATTGGTCTTACTAACCCTAATATTTATTCACCTGTACATACCGCACCACATCCCATTATTGAAAGTTTATGGCAAGGCGATGTCGATCCTGACGGAAATCCGTTGAACTTAGTAGTACCAAGGGCTTCAGCACCAGATCCATTTTTAAGCTGGTTAAAGGCTATTAAAGCGGCTGGGTTAAAAACAGAAATTTATGTGAATTCCTATAATTTATTGGCACGTGTTCCCGATGGTATTCCTGCGGGTTATCCAGACCTTTCCGAACGTTGGGAAGAATACTGTAATACAAATGCAACAGCTCAAGCGTTTATAAAAAATAATCCATATATAAGTGAAGACGACCCGGAAAGAAGAAAATATATGTTTTGTTATGCCGAGTTTATTTTAAAAGAATATTCAGAGCGTTATGGTGATTTAATTGATGCTTGGTGCTTCGATTCTGCCGACAATATTATGGGAGCTTGTGGTGATGAGCCTCAATCGGATGATGTTAATCATCAAAGAATTTATCAAGCGTTCGCAGATGCGTGTCATGCAGGAAATCCAAATGCAGCCATATCGTTTAATAACAGTGTTGGAGATAGGGAATTAAACCCATTCTCTACAGCAACTTATTTTGATGACTATACCTTTGGTCACCCTTTTGGGGGAGCTGGAAATATGGTGGAACCTAGAGATCCTTTATATACGTACAATTATCATGTAATTGAATGGATGAGCGATTACAATGGGTCTGCTTTTTTAGTGGAGTCTGTAAACAAGGAAATTTCAACAGACGGCAATAAAATTTTGATTGAGAATCGAGCATGGAATGATAATGTGGTGAGTCATTTCTTTCCTAAACAAAGTGCAACTTCTTGGAATGCCGGAAATACGCCATGTCTTACAGATGAAGAATTTGTGGAATGGACAAGCACAGGAATTATAGATGGTGGGGCTATTACATGGGGAACACCATTAGTAAGGACTAATCTTAATAATGCACCAGACCTTACACTTCAGCCTTATGCCCTTAGACAATTAGCATTAACAGACGAATATTTAAAGCAAAATCAATTTCCAGGAGCACCAAATTGGGCTAGACAAACTACAAGATTGTCAGAAGTGATTCCTGGGCAAGCTTATGAGCATGTTTTAGTTGAAGGGGTTGATTTCTGGGATCCAGAAAATTTAGGGTCTACCAATACTATTTTGTCCATTGTAGACGATGGAAAAGCTCCAGATTGGTTAACGCTAACCGAAACAGAAGAAGGAGTATGGACTTTAGGAGGCATACCAACAGAAACAACAGAAACAGTATATACTTTTGAACTGAAGGCTCAGGACGCCGATGGATCGACCAATAGACAAGTTAGTTTAAAAACGGTATCTCATCCAGATGGTTTTGTAAATCCTGGAGATGGTTCGCCGGTATGGAAAGCAAACCCTATGATTTTAGAAAACACTGTGGTTTCAGAATTTTTTGAATATTATTTAGAATTAGGTGAAGATGTTTATGATTTTGAAGGGGACGATTTAAGTATTGCTATTTCTGGAGAAGCACATTGGCTTAATTTAGAAGAATTATCAAAAGGTGTTTGGTATTTAAGCGGAACGCCAGAAAAGGTAGATGAAGGCGAAAATAAGTTTACATTAAGCCTTACCGATGGAACACATGCTTCAGAAACAGAGCTGATAATCAATGTGGATAAAAGTTTGTCAACAGATTTAGAAGTGCTAATTCAAGCAGCTGCCGATACAAATTATGGCATAGGTACGGTGGCAACTATGATTTCTGAAGAACAAACGGGCCCCGATGGGATAGCTACATATAAATTATCTATAGAGATTACACCTTCTATCGATAAAGCTATTATTTCTGGTATATCTGGTGGGACATCTACAGAAAAAAGTTGGGGGCTTGGTGATGGTACAACTGCTAATAGTGATGATATATTTAACGGAGACCAAAACGAATGGGTAGAACATATTGGTAACATTAAAATTGTTGATTTTAATCCAAATGGAGGTGATTTAAAACTTGAATATATGTCTGCCTTTTTTAATGCTGTAGATATTATAAATGGACAATCTTCACAGGATCGCGTTTCACTGCGTGTAGGAGACTTGATTACAGAGGGGAAGAAAATGGAGAGTAATACATCAACTTTTTATTTAGAGTTTGAAACAGGTATTGAAAATATTACTGAATTTGCCATTGGTACAGGTAATGAAGCAACTACCAATAAGTGGTCTATAAACGGTATTAATGTACTTGTTAAATTCGATATTCCTTTGGAATTAGTATCCCTAGAATCAACGCCATTACTTTGTTCTAGAGATGCAACAGCATCAGCATCGGTTGAAGTGAAAGGCGGACAACGACCTTATGCCTATAAGTGGAGTGACGGACAGAAAACGCAAACAGCAATAGATTTGGCTGCTGGAGACTATACGGTTCAAGTTACAGATAAAAATGGAAATAGTGTAACAGGATCGGTTAGTATTGAGGCCATAGCGCCAATAGAAATAACAATGATTCAAGATCAAGAAATTCACATTGGTTATTTAACAGAATCAGTTGTTTTAAGAGCAGAATCCATTATTGGTGGAACAGGTGACTACACCTATGAATGGAGTACAGGAGAAACCTCACCAGAAATTACTGTTTCTCCAAAAAATACTACAACTTATACCTTAACAGTGACTGATGAAAATGATTGTGCTACGACTAAAGTAGTACTTGTAAAAGTAACAGATGTAAGTTGTGGGAATAATGGTGCTAAGGTACAAATTTGTCACAATGGTCATGTTATATGTGTTTCTCCAAATGCGGTGCCTGCATTTTTAAGAAAAGGTGCTGTATTAGGAAGTTGTGATACTGAAATATCAATCGATAATATTTCAGTAACTCCAAATCCTGTCGCTTCTGAAACTACCATTAGCGTAACGAGTAGTTACAGAGGGAGTGCTTTATTACAAGTTTTCGATTTACAGGGTAACTTAAAATTGAGTAATACAATTTACTTGAATGAAGATATGTCAGATTTTCAGCTTAATATTTCTAATTTTATATCTGGGGTTTATATCATTTCAATTAATGGAAATGGTCACCAAAGTCAGCCAGTAAAAATCATTAAAAACTAATCTGGTAGAAACACTTGTTATAGAATTAGGTTAATTGAAATACCAAGAACCTAATACTTAGAGAACTATTTTAATACTACAACACCCAAATGAGATCATTCTAATTTGGGTGTTTTTTTGTTTGTGGGTTTAATAAAATTAAGTATAGAATTGCTGTGTAATATTAAAATTATAGGCTTCAATTTACCCTAATTTCTTTCATGCGTTTTTTTATAAATTCCCTTTTTTAGGAGACTTTCTATTACCAATTTAAGATTGGTTTAAACACTTTGCGATACTATTTAGTGCTTTAAAAAGAATCGGGTTAATTGTAAATCCTGTTGTAGAATTAAAGTTAATAAGATATGAAATACTTAAAATTCATATCTAATTTTTAGTATAACGATATAAAATCTCATGTTAATTTTAGAAATATATAAAATTTAACAAAAGTTGATTTGAGTAAGGTCTCTTGAAATCTTACGGTATATGGGGAATTAGGGTTACTCATTTCTATTTGGTTGAATTCAGCAAAATAAAAGCAGGACAAGAGTAAGTCTTTTTTAGAGCGTGGTGTGCATATTTGTAATGAGCAACAAATAATTGTCAACTGCATGAAGAAACAATACGCTTAAAAAGATTCAAAATTCCGAAGTAAGCATTTTAAAAACACACCTTTTTTACACATTGTCTTAACGTATTTTTTGGATAAAAATTGAAATCTATTTTACAAATTGTTTTACAACGTTGTCGTTGATTTTTATGAGAAACTAAAACCTTTTTCTTTAGGCTTTATGTTTAGGTTAAACAAGTAATAGAATTTTAAGTTATGAATCGATTTTTTGTATATGCGTTATGTTTTGTAGGTGTGATGAATGCTCAAAATTCTAATCAAAAGGAATTTTACGACACAGAATTTCAGAAACTTGATGGGAATGAGAATGGTTTGTTAGAACAATCTGAAGTTAACCAGGTTTGGAAACAAATAAAAGCCTACGATACCGATAATAGCGGAACCCTTACACTAAAAGAATTTTATAAGTACGATATCCCATACCTTAAAACAGCCGGCAAAATAAAGTTGAATATTAAGTACAAATCGACACCAGAAGAAGGCTTATATCTAGATATTTATTACCCTGAAGCAAAAATCGGGAACAAAAAATATCCTATAATGCTATATACGCACGGAGGAGGTTGGTTTAATGGGAGTAAAGAAAATATTGTAAGACCACCTGTTAAATATCCATTTATAGAATTGGTGAAACAAGGTTTTGCGGTGGTTTCCATTAACTATCGCCTTACTAGACAAAAGTCCGTTTTAATGCGAGACTGTGTTATAGATGCTATGGATGCAGTACGTTATTTATCAAAACATGCAGATGAATTAAGTTTAGACCAAAACCAAGTTTATGTACTTGGCGATTCTGCTGGCGGACATATAGCACAAATGTTAACGCTTGCAGATCCTAATGATTTTAAAGGCGATGAACAGCTATTTGGAAATCCGTATAAAGTTATTGCTGGCGTATCGTGGTATGGACCTTCAGATTTTACCATAAAAGCACTGTTCGAAACAGATGATCCATCCAAAGATCCAGACAGATTTAGTTCTAGAATCAGCAAAACAGAATCCGATTCCACGAAAATAAAGGCCATGTACAAAGAGATGAGTCCTATTTTTTATTTAACTAAAAATAGTCCGCCTTTGTTTATGATGGCCGCCGATAACGACACCACAATTCCTGTTGGACACGCTACACATATGAAAGCACAAGCAGATCGTATTGGTGCAAATGTAGAGGTGTTTATTGTTAAACAAGCAGGGCATAATTGGAGAAAAGCAGGTGGAGACATTGTCCCTCCATTAGACGATATCACCAAATTAACCGTAGCGTTTTTCCAAAAATATAAAGCATAAAATGTTTCAAAATTAAACACCAATTAATAACTAACTAAAAACCATAATTATGAAAAAAATTACTTAAACAACACATTTAAAAGAACCTTAGGCATATTTGCTGCAGTTTGTGTTTTAAAAACCTTTAATCGTGAAATTGAAAAAATGAATGTATCAGATTTGGCAGGAGGTATATATATACTAAAAGGTCTTACTTCTAACGGGGTACCAGTAACACGTAAGTTTATTAAAAAATAGGACTTTAATGCTTTTAAGATGTTTTTGCTGAAATGTTATCAGTTTTAAGATTTCATCAAAACACATCAGGATTGATAAATAATTAATGATATAAATTTTAAATCAAAACCAATGAAAAAATATACTATTCATTTATTTGTAGTTCTTCTATGTCTATTTTTCACAAACATAGATATCCAAGCCCAACAAATTCCAGATCCAGATTTGGGATTAAGAGCAGATTGGATGCGTGGATCCTTAGGCCTATTATGGTTACCAGAAAATAACCATAATGGAAATATAGAAGGCGTTTCTATAGAAGCTTTTTTAACTCAGATACAACACCTTAAAACTGTAGATTTTATTCAGGTAGGTTTAGCAAGCCCATATATTTATTCTCCTGTGCATACAGCACCACATCCGCTTTTAGAAAAGTTGTGGGAAGGAGATTTGGGACCGGATGGAAAACCAATAAATTTGGTGGTACCTCGGGCTTCAGCACCAGATCCATTTTTGAGTTGGTTAAAGGCTATAAAAGCAGCTGGCCTAAAAACAGAGGTGTACGTAAATTCGGCTAATTTGTTGCAATGGGAAGCTTTTAATGGTGCTCCAAGTGAGTTCCCTGATTTTTCAAATCGCTGGAAGGCCTATTGCGATACAGATCCTACAGTTCAAGCTTTTATTAATAGTGAAGCATACCATAAAGATGGAGTTAACGATGATCGTCGTCCTTATATGTTTGCTTATGCGGAGTTCATTCTTAAAGACTATGCCATGCGTTATGGCGATTTAATAGATGCTTGGTGTTTCGATGCTGCTCATGTAAACATGGCATCTGCAGGCGACGATTATAGTACGGGAAATATAGATACGCAAAGAGTTTATCAAGCATTTGCTGATGCCTGTCATGCAGGGAATCCAAATGCAGCTATAACCTTTAATAATGGAATTGGTGATCGCGATAGTGATCCGTTTTTACCATATCGAACACCTTCACTTTTTGAGGATTATAAATTTGGACACCCTTTTGGTGGAGCAGGAAATATGGTTGAACCTAGAGATCCGCTATATACCGTGAATTTTGGTATATGTGAATACATGCGAGACAATAATGGGCTTCCGTATACAAACGATGGTATAGATTGGAACGATAATGTTGTTGCTCATTTTTTTCCAAAACAAAGTACTACCTCGTGGAATGATGGGGGTACACCGTGTTTAACCGATGGAGAGTTTGTGGAATGGAATAATGTGGGCTTAATTAACGGAGGAGGTATCACTTGGGGAACACCTCTTGTGATAACAAATTTAAACAATGCTTCTCCAAACCTTACACTCCAACCTTATGCATTAAGACAATTAGAATTGGTAGATGCCGATCTAAGTGTAAATCAATATCCAGGAGCACCAAATTGGGCAAGACAATATACAGTTTTACCAGAAATCATTCCTGGACAAGATTATAGTCATACTTTAATCGAAGGCACAGATTTTTGGGATCCAGAAAATGTAGGGATAACAAATTTGGCTATTGTTGAAGGAGGAGAAGCTCTAGATTGGTTAACACTAACAGAAACAGAAGAGGGAATATGGGTATTAGGAGGTACACCAACTGAAAGCGAAGTGACGACATATACGTTTAAATTAAGAGCCGAAGATAGTGATGGATTTACAGATAGAGAAGTGACTTTAAATGTGGTATCTCCTCCTGATGGTTTTACAAATCCTGAAGACGGTTCTCCTGTTTGGAAGCTAAATTCCATGACTTTAGAAAACATACCAGTTTTAGAACCTTTTGAATATTATTTAGAAGAAGGTGTAGATTTTTATGATTTTGAAGGTGATGATCTTAGCATAATCATTAATGACGGCGCAGTTTGGCTTAATGTAGAAAAGTTGTCTAATGGGATTTGGTATTTAAGTGGTATACCAGAGTTAGACCATGTTGGTGACAATACGTTTACACTTACGCTTAATGACGGTACACATTCAACTGATAGCGAACTACAAATAACAGTAGATCCTTTAGACACTTCAGATGGAGTAGCAGTAGAAATTAGAGCGACTCCAGTGACTAATTATGGTATAGGAAAAATGGCCACTATGATTTCTGAAACACAAACCGCTACAGACGAATTGGCTACTTATAAAATCTCAATAGAAGTAATACCACCAAGCGACAAAGCTGTGATTTCAGGGCTCTCTGGTGGTGTGTCTACTGAATTTGCTTGGGGATTAGGTGATGGTACAAACGAAAATAGCGATGATATTTTTACAGGAAGTGATAACGAATGGGTAGAACGTATTCAAAATATTAAAATCATAGATTTTAATGCAAACGGCGGAAACCTAACTTTAGATAACATAACCATGTCATTTGAATCGGTTACTATTGTAAATGCTCAATCTGCAAACGATCGGGTTTCCTTAAAAGTAAATGATGTTATAACCAATTTGGCAAGATTATCTCTTACACCTGAGGTTATTTACTTAAGTGCGTCTACAGGAATTGAAAATATTCAAGATTTTGCAATAGGAACTGGAAATGAAGCAACCACTA
Source organism: Formosa haliotis (assembly GCF_001685485.1). Taxonomy (NCBI): domain Bacteria; kingdom Pseudomonadati; phylum Bacteroidota; class Flavobacteriia; order Flavobacteriales; family Flavobacteriaceae; genus Formosa; species Formosa haliotis. The sequence continues at coordinate 175,650 of NZ_BDEL01000001.1, forward strand.
ATAAATGGTCGATAGAAGGTATTAATGTGCTTGTTAAATTTGATGAGACACTCTCTGTTGATGACACTATTCAAGAAGTTGGATTAGGATTTAGGTTATATCCTAACCCAGCTACAAACGAAATTTTTATGAACAAACCAATGCAGTCAGGCCAAATCATGGATCTTACTGGTAAGGTTATAATAGTTTATAATTCCGAAGTTCAGCATTTAGATATCTCTCAATTAGCCGCAGGCGTATATTTCTTAAAAGGGCAAAGTCCAGAAGGATATACCTTAATTAAAAAGTTTGTAAAGCGTAACTAACCATTACCAAAACTTTGCAACTTAAAACGTAATAAAACTAACAAAAAACTAATTATGAATTTTAAACAAACTAAATTAAAAACATATGTCAAATTTGTTTTACTATCCTGTTGCGCTTATGGTATAGCAGGGTTTCAAACAACCCATGCACAAATTTTCCATGATGAGTTTTCACCCTACGAGGTAAATTCAGTTAACGGAAATGCCACATGGCAAAAAGATGAAACCAGTGGAGATTATGTTTATAATAATGGAGGAACTCAATACACGCGGAGAGCAGTAATGTATTCAACCGAATCGTTTCAGTCTAATGATGGTTTCATATTAACTGTTGAATATACTACCGGTACTATTGATGTTGCCGCGGCACACAATTTTTCATTTGGATTAATAAGTGATGAAATAGATTTAGCTTCATTTACAGGTTTTAATCCGTATAAGAGCGACCTTTCGGTATACAGTATTGGAGCCAATTTAACTGCCGATGATGACGCCACAGCTAGAGGATTAAACTTTACAAATGGCACGGAACGTATCACTTTAGATGAATCTGGGACGAGGACGCAATTTGTTGCTGGAGAAAAGACTAAGGTAACTATAGAAATAGGCATAGGAGGTTCTTGGACGTATCGTATAAACGATGTTTATGAGGCTTCAGGAGTTATTGCTGATGGTATTGATTTAACCAAAAAGTATCATGTTGCTATTTACGGTCAAGATGATCAAGGTGGCGGAAAATCTATTCAATCCATAACATTAGAAAAAAACTATGCTCAAGGTGAACGTGCAAATAAATTAAGAGGAACATGGAATTCAGAAATCGATATAGATTTATTAGATGATAGAATAAAGAATCTTAAAACATTAGATCGTCTAGGCGTGAGTTTTACAAATGGTGCGGTATTATCTGCTGAACATTTTGCACCGCATAAATTATTTGATATGCTGCCTGGGGGCGATGCAGTAGCTCCAGCTTGGGGTAATTTAAATTCAGATAAACCGGAAAACGATAAGCTACTAACAAATATCTTAAAAGCAAAAGAAGCAGGTTTTAATGTTAAGGCCTATACAAATTCTGAAAATTTTGTTGGTGAAAACTCTGAATATCTTCAGCAATTTGTAGATAGTTGGATAGAATATTGCGATACAGATCCGGAGATTCAAGCTTTTATTAATAGTCAGCCTTATCATACAGCTATATGGAATGAAGTTACTGGTGAATATGAGGATGCTTCAGAAACTTTTCCAATGAGAAAGTATATGTTTTGTTATGCAGAATACTTTCTTAAAGACTTTGCCATACGTTATGGAGAGCATTTTGATTCATGGATTTTTGATGACGGAGGTACCATGGAGCAAAATGGAGATAATGCAGCAAGTGGCCTAATTGAAGAACAAAGAATTTATCAGGCTTATGCCAATGCAGTGCATGCAGGTAATCCTGATATAGCAATCGCTTTTAATAACGGAAGAAGTACAGTAAATTATGATGCATATCCTTATGCTCATCCAACTAGATTTGATGATTTTACCTTTGGACATGCTTTCGGAGGCAATAATAACCATGCTGAAAAAATAGAAGGAAATCAATTCGATCTAAATTACCAACATATTACTCGTATGACAGAAACAAATGGTTCTGTGCATTCTGGAGGAAATTGGGACTGGGATGATAAAATTGTTGGTAATTTTCATTCAAAATTATCAACAACAGCATGGAAATATGGAGCTACTCAAGCTTGGGAGCAAGACGATTTCAATCAATGGAACTTAGAGGCGATACAAGCGGGAGGATCTATGACTTGGGGTGGATCTTATAATAGAACGGTAACAGCTATATACGATTGGGTGTATGTTCTTTTAGAAGGGATGGATAACTATCTAATGACGCATGAAAGCCCAGGTAGTCCGAATTGGTCAAAAGCACATACGATTTTACCAGATGCCATTATGGGGCAACCTTATTCACATACTTTAGTTGAAGGTACAGATTTTTGGGACCCTGAAGGAGATAAAATTATATCACTTTTGGCTCTTGAAGATTTTCCTTCTTGGTTAACAATTAGTGAGCCTAATTCTGGTGTTTGGATACTTAGTGGTACACCTTCAGAATCAATAGAAACAAATTATGAGTTTAAATTAGAGGTAAGTGATGCTACTTCAGGAACAGAAAGGGTAGTAGAATTAAAAATATTAGACCCAGATTCTATAGGGGTAACTGATGTAATTATTTCTAAAGATCAATATTATTTAACTGTAAACGAAAATGTAGAACTATCTGCTCAGGTCATGCCTGAAAACGCCGCAAATCAATCAGTAATTTGGAGTAGTAGTGATTCTTCTATTGCTAGCGTAGATGAAAACGGTGTAGTAGAAGCTCATACATTAGGAAATGTTATAATTACAGTAAGCACCGTAGATGGTGGCTATAATAGTGAATGTGCAATTAGTGTTTTAGAGAGTTCAGATCTTAACCTTGCTTTGAACGGAGTAGCTACGCAATCGTCGACAGATTATGGGGGAGAGCCTTCACGTGCAATTGATGGTAATACAGATGGTGTTTTTGGAAACAATTCAGTAACACATACACAAGAAGAGGAGAATCCTTGGTGGCAGGTTGATTTAGGAGATGAGTATAGTATTGGTGATATTAATTTGTACAATAGAGTAGGAACTAATTATACAAGATTATCAAATTTTACTATTAGTATTATTAATTCAGAAGGAACGGAAGTCTATTCAGAATTAGTTGAGGAGGCTCCAAATTTGACGTCAACTATAAGTATTCAAGGTGTTGTGGGACAAGTTGTAAGAATTCAATTAAACACCATCAATGTTTTGTCTCTAGCAGAAGTTGAGGTGTTTAAATTTGACTCTGCATTGTCAATTGACACAATAGAAAATACATTCAAACTTTATCCTAATCCTGCAACAGATGTCTTAAATTATGACTTTAAAAATGTTGAAGGATTTAATCAAATTATAATATTTTCCATTTTAGGAAAACAAGTAAGTGTTGAGAATGTTAAAACTCCAAAAGGACAGATTGATATAAGTAATTTAAAAAGTGGTTTTTATATTTTAAAAGTAGTTGGAAGAACAAATTTCGTAATGAAATTTATTAAAGAGTAGGTATACAGTTTAAAGAGAACATTAATAAGTTTTTGATATCTAGGTACTATTGGTCGTTTTTTGTTTGGATTGTTGTGAAGCATTTAGCCGGATTTTAAAAATTGTTTTATAGTAATGTGTTTAACAAAATTGTTTTAATTCGGCTTATGCTTTTTTTTAATAGAAAGACATCCTAAATAATTCAACTAAAATATTAAGAGAAAAAATTAAAGAACAGGCAAATATATTACTGAACCACAAATACTTTAAATAGAATAAAATTTTAATATATATGAAGTACTATTTCATTTTGTTATGTACGCTATTCATGGTAAGCATGAGTAGTGTAGCTCAGGTAAAGGCAACAGAACATGCCGATTTTTATGTGTCAACCAAAGGTTCAGATACTTGGTCTGGTACCTTGGCTGCTCCTAATGCAAAAGCTTCAGACGGACCTTTTGCAACTTTAGAGCGCGCCCGAGATGCTGTACGCGATTTAAAAAAGACGAAATCAGGAAATATTACGGTATTTGTTCGTGGCGGTTTTTATCAATTAGATAAAACAATTGTTTTTGGTATAGTAGATTCTGGTGAAGGAAATTCAACCATTACTTATGCTGCTTATCCAAATGAAACACCAGTTTTTAGTTCAGGAAAACCAATTAGCGGTTGGGAAAAAGTAACAACCTATATTCCAGGCTTGCCTGAAAAAGCTAAAGGAAAAATATACGTTGCTAATGTGTCAGATGCCTTCAAAACACTTTATGATGAAGATGGGATGTTACCGCGTGCGCAATCTGAGGGCATTATTACGGAGGAAGGAAAAAATAGTAGAAACACACTTCATTTTCCTAAAGGATTTTTAAAAAATTGGTCTAATATAACAGATGTCGAAATTAAAGTACGACCACATCATGCTTGGATTGTGAATATGCTTCCTTTAGAGTCTGTGAATGAAGATACGCAAACAGCTACCACGTCTATTGATGCGACTTACGCCATGAATACCCTACATTTTTTAAAAACGACAGATAATTTGTGGGTTGAAAATGTTATAGAAGTTTTAGACCAAGAAGGTGAGTGGGTTTTAAATACTAAAGAAGGAAAGGTTTACCTATGGCCACGAAATACATCAACAGTATATGCGCCTCAACTTTTGGAACTTATCAGAGTTGAAGGTAAAATAGATTTCGATGGCCCTACCGATGTGCCTGTACGCAACCTTCATTTTAAAGGACTAACCTTTAAACATGGGGAGCGTTATACCTTAACCCCAGACGATAAAGGCCTACAGCATGACTGGGATATGCTAGATAAAAACAATGCTTTGGTTCGATTAAGAGGTTCAGAGAATTGCGTTATAGAACAATGTCATTTTCTTGATAGTGGTAGCGGTGCTATTCGTGTCGATTTATACGGAATGGAAAATACCATATCTAGTAATCATATTGAGCATATGGGTGGTGGCGGCATTCTACTTGCTGGTTATGGACCAGGTACTAAAGATGTTAATAAAAAGAATACGGTGTATAACAATAATATTCATCATGTGGGTGAGATATATTGGCATTCACCAGGGATTTTTGTTTGGCAAAGTGGCGAAAATCGCATTGCAAATAATTTAATTCATCATACCGATTATACAGGACTTATTTTATCGGGTTGTATGACCGATTTCTTTGCGAAAAATGGCAATGGGAGAGAATTGGTACGCACATTACGTAGAGATGATATGCCTAAGTTCTCTAAAGGGTTAAGTCTTGAAGAGGTGTTACCTTATTTACATACGCACAATAATATCGTTGAAAACAACGAGATTCATCATGCCATGAGCCGATTAGGCGATGGGAATGGGATTTACATTCGAGGAGCTGGTAAAAACAATATCATTAAAAGAAACTATATTCATCACTTGGAAGCCGATATGATCATGCAAGCTGCACTTCGTACCGATGGCGGACAAACAGGAACTCTAATCACTGAAAATGTGATCTATAAATGTACGTCTCAGGGTATCTTAACCAAGCTTGATAACAAAGTAGAAAATAATATAGTTGCCGATATTATTGCACCACCTCGTGGGTATTATTTGTCGGTAAGAGAAGGTCCTTTAACTGGAGCCACTATAAAGAATAATATATTTTACTCATCTTCTAAAGACGATACGTTTATAGATGAATTACCTCCAGGAAAGGCAGGCAGTTCAGAGGACCGTAGAGGAAGAGCTTTAGCACGAGCTCGCGATGCCGATACCGATAATAATATTTATTTCTGTAAGCCAGATTTAAATAAAGGGAAGGCACTTATCGAGAAAAATCGGAAGGACGGTATTGATAAAAATAGCCGCGCGGTAGATCCTATGTTTGTCGATCCTGAACATGGGGATTTCAGATTTAAACCAGGTTCCCCAGCCATCGAGATGGGAATCACACCTATCGATTTATCTCAGGTAGGATTGCGTAAAGACTAATAATTTAAAAAGATAATGCAATGAAATTAAAAGCAATCGGACTTTTAATACTTAGCCTGTTTTTTGCTCCTACGGATGTTTTAGGACAAGACAGACCAAATATCATAATGGTTATTACCGACGATCAAGGTATGGGCGATTTGTCTTGTTTGGGTAATCCATACATTAAAACGCCGAGTATTGATAAATTTTATGCCAATGCGGTTCGTTTTACCAATTACCATGTGTCTACAACTTGCGCCCCAACCCGAGGTGCATTAATGTCGGGAAGGCATTCTAATCGTGTTAATGTGTTTCATACCATTACAGGGCGCTCTTTGCTTTTTGAAGATGAGGTTATTTTGCCTCAAATATTAGCTCAAAATGGGTATGTAAACGGCATGTTTGGCAAATGGCATTTGGGTGATAACTATCCGTATCGTCCAGAAGACAGAGGTTTTCAAGAAGTTGTGAGACATGGTGGTGGCGGAATTACCCAAGGACCAGATTATTGGTGGAACGATTATTTTGATGATACCTTTTGGCACAATGGCAAAACACAAAAATATAAAGGCTATTGTACCGATGTGTTTTTTAATGAAGCCTTAAATTTTATTGAAGAAAACAAAGACAGACCGTTCTTTTGTTACATCTCTACTAACGCGCCTCATGCGCCGCTTAATCTGCCAGAAAAATACTTTAATATGTATAAAGATTTGGACGCGATTAACGAGAATGCTCAACGTTTTTATGGGATGATTACCAACATTGATGATAATTTTAAACAGCTTCAAAAAAAATTAGATGCTTTAAATCTTACAGATAATACCATTCTAATTTTTACAACTGATAATGGCTCGGCGTGGGGCAGAAATGTGTACAATGCAGGCTTAAAAGGCGGTAAAGGTAGTGTGTACGACGGTGGACATCGTGTGCCACTATTCATTCGTTGGCCTAACGGAAAACTAACAGGAGGTAAGGATATCGATGCCTTAGTGGCGCATTATGATTTGATCCCCACCTTTGTAGATCTCTTCGGGTTAGATTTTAACCCTGTAAAACCACTGGACGGGAAAAGCTTAAAACCATTGCTTTTTGATGCTAATCCCAAATGGGAAAATCGCATGTTATACATGGACACCCAGCGAAAACAAAATCTTATAAAATACAGAACTTATACGGTTATGGATGATAATTGGCGATTGATAAATGGTGATGAGCTGTATAATATTACCAAAGATCGTGGCCAAACTAATAATGTATTTAATCAATATCCCGAAGTGGCAGCACGTTTGTCTGCGGGTTACGAAATTTGGTGGCAATCCATTATGGCCGAAGGTCCAAACGAACGTTATGGGTATATAAAAGTAGGATCGCCTAATGAAAATCCTAGTCGAATTTCTGCCCACGACATGTTTACAGGAAAACATAATGGTGCCTGGCACCAAGACGGTGCTTCAAAAGCTGTTCAGGCCAGCGGAAGTTGGAAAATTGAATTTGTAGAAGATGGCGAATATGCTATTGCATTAAGAAGGTTTCCAAGAGAAAGTGGCTTAGCCATAAATGCAACCTTTCCAGGTCAAGAAAAACAAGTAGAATTACATAAGGTTCTTGAAGGTAGCGAGAAATCCGATTTTGAAACTGCTTTTTTATACGTTGCAAATATTGAAAAGGAACTGAAAATTGAATCAGGCCAGTCCGAAGTTACCTTTAAAGGAAAAATACCAGCGGGAAAATACGATATGGAAGCCCAACTTATTGATAAGGATGGGCATGTGCATCCGGCTTATTATGTATATATCGAGAAATTGTAGCTGGTAAATTTCAAAAGGAATTGAGTTTTTTTATGAATATAACTAACTAAACAAAATGAATAAAAATATAAAGTTTTCGAAGTTCAAATTAATAGCCATGGCTGCGCTGTGCTTTTTTCAATTTAATTGTAAAAACGAAAAGCATAAAAGCATTCCTGAAAACTCTGAAATCGATTATGTTACCGAAACGGTAGGAGACGTCGATTTCGGGAAAACAAAAATGTCTGAATATACGCCTGAAATCAGGGCGAATATGAATAAACTGTACGATGCTAAATTTGGCATGTTTGTGCATTTCGGACCATACGCACAACTTGCAGGAGAATGGAAGGGCAAAAAAGGAGCTGCAGAATGGATTATGAGACGTAGTTTTATACCAGTAGCAGAGTATGAAAAAGAAGCCGCAGGTAAATTTAAACCAGAAAATTTTAATGCTAAAGAATGGGTAGATATTGCTGAAAATGCAGGCATGAAATTTATTGTACTTACCGCGAAACATCACGATGGATTTGCCATGTATAAATCGGAGCATCCTTATAATTTGTTTGATTTTGCAGGTTTTAACCGTGATATTTTGAAAGAACTAGCGGAAGAATGTGCAAAAAGAGACATGAAATTGGGCTTTTATTATTCGCAGGACCAGGACTGGCATGAAAAAGGAGGCGCTGGTAACGATTGGGATTTTGGCAGTGTTATCAAACCAGCCGATGAATTTGATGCCTATTTTAGAGAAAAAGCAGTGATGCAAATAAAGGAGTTAACCACTAATTATGGCGATATTTTTATGGTTTGGTTCGATACACCTTTTCAAATTACAGATGAACAAAGTCAGCTCATGATGGATGTTGTTAAGGAACACCAACCGGGAGCATTAGTTAATGCACGACTGGGTAATGGATACGGCCATTTTGACGTGTCTATTGATAACGGTACCACACCAAGTGTAAGCAAAGCGACGTGGCTTCCTGATTTAAAAGTGCCTTGGCAAACGCATGAATCAGTAACAAAACATGGATGGGGTTACACATCTCGAGGTGCCGAACTTGACCGATCAGAAGATTATTCCGATTTTATTTATAGCCTGTGTAGAATTATAGGAAATGGAGGTGTTTATTTATTGAATGTTGCACCACGCCCTGATGGAACCATACCAGAATCGCAGGTAAATAGTATTCATGTTATTGGAGATTGGCTAAAAGTAAATGGTGAAGCCATCTACGGCGCTGACCCAAGTCCTTTAAAATTTCCGCCTTATGCCATCACAAGCAAGCCAGGTAAAGTCTACTTACATGTTCAAGATTTAGAAAATAATCAAGTGGCGTTAACAGGTCTTTTGTCTAAAGTAAATAAGGCTTATGTTTTGGCAGATACATCACAGCAAGCTTTAAAATTTACTCAGAAAAACGAAAAATTAAGTGTTACGCTTCCCGATGATTTAAAACAACAATATGTAACCGTGGTGGTCTTAGAAATAGAAGACCAAATCGCCAAAGTTGTTGATGAAACCTTACAGCAAGCAGCAGATGGAAGTATCCAATTACCGGTTTCAAAATGTGAGTTTTCTATTCGACGCATTAGTTACGATTACGATAAAAAGGTAACACACCGTTGGGGAGAAAATACCAAACAAGGTTTAATATGGACTGTAAATATTAAGCAGCCAGGAAGGTTTAAAGTTGTTAGTGAAGATTCTGGAAATGATGGATTTGAATACCAATTAAGTACATTAAAAGATACCATAACACTTAATGCAAAAGGAGAGATTGGTAAATTAACTAAAAAACAGCAAGACGGGTATATTAAAATTGATGAAGCTGGGATTCATAAATTAACCGTTTATCCTACAATACCGGCATCAAAAGCAACAAAAGGAAGCTATGAATTTAAAGGTTTAGAGCTTATTCCTGCAAAAGAATAAATACACACGACATAAATTCAATGAAAAATATAATCACTTTAGTCTGCCTAACTATTGGTCTATTAAATAGTTTTGCACAAACGAAATCCTTAAAAAATACGAAGCCAAATATCATTTTGGTAATGACCGACGACCAGGGGATGGGCGATTTAGCCTGTATGGGAAATCAAGTTTTAAAAACACCACATATTGATGCTTTTTATAATCAATCAACACGTTTTACAGATTTTCAAGTAAGTCCAACATGTGCCCCAACGCGTTCAGCTTTAATGAGTGGGGCTCGACCTTTTGAAGTAGGTGTAACACATACTATCATGCAGCGTGAACGCATGGCATTAGATGTTTTTACCATGCCACAAGCCTTACAATCGGCGGGTTATAAAACAGGTCTTTTCGGAAAATGGCATTTAGGTGATGAAGAAGAATACCTACCTATTAACCGTGGTTTCGATGAAGTACTTATGCACGGCGCTGGAGGTATTGGGCAAACTAAATATGGCGATTTTCCTCCAAATGAAGAGAATTTATATTTCGATAATGTCTTACTTCACAACGATAAAATTGTGCAAACTAAAGGCTTTTGTACCGATGTGTTTTTTGATGCTGCCGAAGCTTGGATAAAACAACAAGAGGATGCCAAGCAACCTTATTTTGCCTATGTCGCCCTTAATGCACCGCATGCGCCATTGGTAGCGCCGGAGGCTTATAAAAAACGATTTTTAGATTTAGGTTATGATGAAGGCACAGCAGGGCGTTATGGCATGATTGAAAATATAGACGATAATTTTGGCGAACTCATGCAAAAGCTTGAAAAATGGGACGCTTTAGATAATACACTGGTTATTTTCATGACCGATAATGGCGCAACCCATTTAAAAGGAACCCTTAACGGAAAACCAGTAACGCATTTTAATGCTAATTTAAGAGGGGCCAAAAACTCACCTTTTGAAGGCGGTACTCATGTGCCTGCGTTTTGGTATTGGAAAGGGAAATTGGGGACAGGAGTCGATATTAAAGCCTTAACAGCTCATATCGATATGTACCAAACTTTTTGTGAATTGGCAGGTGTAACCTTACCCGAAAAGATGCAAGAATTAAGCGGTCGATCATTGGTGCCACTATTAGAAAATCCGAACACAGTATGGGCCGATAGAGAATTGTTTATTCATTGTGGGCGATGGGCTGCAGGCGAACGCGAAGATGCCAAATTCAAGAAGTCGGCGATTCGAACACAAGAATGGCGATTTGATAATAATAGTCAATTGTATAACATTCCAAACGATCCCTCGGAAACAAATGATGTATATGCAGAACATCCAGAACTAATAGCACATTTAAGAACTACATATGATAAATGGTGGGAAAATACTAAGCCTTTAATGGTAAATGAAGGTTTGCCGAAAGTAGAACCCAAAGATCAGCCACTCGCTAAACGTTATTACAAGCAATTAAAAGAAACAGGGATACCAGAATGGCAGCCTAAAAGCACCGAATAATAGGTTCATTTAATATGCCTAACGTTCGATTATTAAATTAAATAAATCAACCTATCTGATATATTGTTAGGAGTTTAGAAAATAGAATACTTGAAATGGTGCGATTTAAGGCTTAATTTTATTACATGGTTATTGGTATTATTTGGTGGTAGAATTTATGCCAAGTTTAGAGTTAAAAACACCCTCGGCCCATTCCCACTACATGCCGAGAAAAGCTCCATTTTGGAAAAGCCCTTCATTAAAAAGTCTTGAACATAACGTTAATCGTTCCGGATTTCATTGCACTTGCTTGCTAATCCACGAGAAAACCTGGAAGCAACCAAACTCCATTTCACCTACACTATTAACCTTAAGTTTGCTTGGCTTAATTCCGTTGCGAGTCCAGTTGCTCAAAGTCCAACTTTAAAGACTACGATTGCATGACCTAGGCTTAAACGAAAAGGGCATAAACCTTTGCTAGATTACATTAATAATTTGCAAAATTCAATTTAGTGAAACGGCGTATACGAGACCCGTTTGGTTTATCCTGTGTTTTAGCCTAAGGATGGTGTGAGAGGAGCAGTGACGCCTTTTAAGTCGTCTACCGTCTACACGATTGTAAAACGTTTTTTATTCAGATACTATGTATGAAATTTTAACATAATTAGGCGAATATTTTAAAAGTTCTTCTGTTCCTTCTTCATTTTCTTTCAAATATCGAACCCCCAAAGGACTTTTGTAAACTGGCTAGGACTAGAAATTAAACTTATACGTTGTTCCTGTTTTACAAGTTATTTTATTAATTTTATTATGGTCGGGTAAAAATTTCCTGTTTGTCCTTTGTTAACTTTGATTGCAAATATTATTGGTAAAATGATGTTTATAACATAAAGAAAAAGCCAAAAATATAATGAAAGTATTAAATTTCCTGGCCCAATATCTAAATGTGTAATCTTAAGAAATGCTCCAATTATTAACCCAAAAGAAGCAAGTAAAGTCCAAATAATTTGAAAATTCAAAAGATTGGCTCCAATATCTTTCAAATCAATTATTTTATCTTTCTTAGTTATCCATAAGATAAATAGAATTACTATATTTCCTATTGGGATAAAAAGACCAAATAATACAGATAAATGAAAGTAAGTTAAATAGCTTCTGTCAGTTTTTTTTCCGTAATCTAAGATGTCTTCTGCATTTAAGTCTAAAACTTTGCAAATTAAATTCAGAGTTTTTCCTCTAGGTTCACTTTCATTATTTTCAATCCGTTGAATAGTTCTCAAGTTAATTTTTGCAGATTCAGCTAACTCTTCTTGAGATAGTCCTTTTTTCTTTCTAATGTCTCTAATTTTTTTTCCAATTTCGTTCATATAATAACGTTTATTTTTGGGTAAAATTAATTATGAAACTACCATTTTGATAACGGTTTACATACGACATTTTTACGACATTCATGCCAGTCATTGATTTTGTTGGATTCTAATTGGTTCTAACGTCAATCTGTATAATAACGTGCTGCAATTTTATATATTTCTACTAAAATACAGTTTTTTCTATTAGACGGGAGCTAAGATTCTATATTTTGAATTTTGTTTGTAAGCTTCTTGAAAGCCTATTGGAATGGTTGCTTTAATTCTTATTGAAGACGTGTAGCACAAGAATGGGAGGTTAGGCAGTTACTCAGAGTCCAATTTTATTACTTCTACGTTCTAAAAGAATTGTATCACGCCAAACTCCTTCCATTTTCCCTATTCGTTCTCGATATCCAACTTCTCTAAAACCAAGTTTTTATGAATTCTCAAACTTCCTTTATTTTCAGGGAAAATTCCTGCTTGTAAAGTCCAAATTCCATTTTTTTCACTTTCAGCTATTAGTTTCTCTAAGAGTTTTGTTCCAATTTGTTGTCCTGAAAAATCATTCGCAACATAAACACTAACTTCCGCCACTCCACCATATACACATCGACTAGATACGGGTGAAAGAGCAAACCAACCAACTATGACATTATCTAATTCGGCAACAAATCTACAGGTCTGCAAATGTCCATTATCCCAATCCACCCAATTTGGAATATCAAGTTGAAAAGTTGCATTCTTAGTTTCAATCCCTTGTCTATAAATTTCAGAAACTTGATCCCAATCTTTTTTTTCTAAAATTCTTAAATTCATTTTTATTTAGTGTTTTTTTGTTATGCACTACAACGGTTAATATATGAAAATTAGGCGAATTCGAAGCACAAAATTTTCGGTTAAGCACAAAGTTTAATAGGGGCTAAAAGCTATGATTTTACGTATGTTTCTCCTATTTTTTATAGCGTCTATTAAAAGCAGTAAGATGAGATAAAAAAAATATACTAATTTTGAAGATTTAGGCAATTGCTTTTTTTAGGATACGGAGTTATGTGCCATTGTAATACTGTAATTGCTTCAACTTGGGTTTGAGACAACTTGTTGTGTCTACCTTTTAGAAGAATAATCTATCTCCCCATATTTTCCTTCATTAAAATCTTTATATGCCAAGGCTATTCCTGCTTCACTATTCATTACAAATGGACCTTGCGAAACAATAGGCTCTGTATAATTTTCTCCACCAAAAAGTAAAATATCAATAGCCAAATCAGATAAATTCTCTATTTCAACTTCTCCAGCTTCTTTGTCAAATGCCACCAATTCTCCAGCATTAAAACTTTCCGTATTGATTATTGCTGAGTCTGTAGGTAAAACGGTCGCAACTTCTATTTTTTGAGGAAAGTCCATGCTAAATTTCTTCCCTGGGTTTATTTTGATATGAAATAGAAATTGCTCGGTGTAGGTCGGTATTTTTGATGTTAATTCTTGATAATCTCCAACAAGAACCCGTATAGATCCAGCATCTTCCGCTAATTGTTTTTCAGGTATATCCTTTGCTTGCAAAGGCAGGTACTCAGGTTTTTCTTCTTTGATTTTTGATGGTAGATTAATCCAAAATTGAAAAGCATAAATTTCCTTTTGACTGAATTCACCACTTGCTCCTGATCTCTCATCATGAACAATCCCATTGCCTGAGTTCATCCATTGTACACCTCCTGAAGAGACCAAAGAACGATTTCCTAAACTGTCAAAGTGTTCCACTTCGCCTTTAATGGAATAGGTTAGGGTAGCAATACCTCTATGAGGATGTGGACCCGTGCCTCCAGTCTTTTTGCCAACTACTTTTATAGGTCCTGCCTGATCAAGCAGAATAAAAGGTCCGACAGCTTTTGCCTGCCAGCTTGGTAAAAAACGGTTGATTGGTGCTCCGCCTACCGAAGTGCTATTGCCTTTGCCTGAAAAACTGATTTTCTTCTTCATAATTGTTCTAGTTTAAAATTTTTTTAACTTAAAGCTTTCCATCTTTCAATGTAAACATTCTGCTATATTGAGAAATAAGGGATGTCTCTGCTTATCTTTCTTCTGTAGTACCATCTGCATATTTTGCAAATCGTCCTTTTGTACGATCAAAAACTTGTTCTGTTTCAGACCAAGGCCAGCCGCCAAACTGAGTTTTTCTGTACTCTGCAAAACCCTGATTTAATTCTTCCTCGGTGTTCATTACAAAAGGGCCACGACTGGCTACGGACTCATTAATAGGTTTTCCTTGTAGAATTAGAAATTCGGACTCTTTATTACCATTGGTAATTGTTAGGCTTTGACCTGGTACCACTTTAACTAGCTGGTTGACGGTTACTATTTTGCCTTCTACATCTATTGAATTTCCCCTATAAAAGTAAAGCGTATTGTTTACCTGCTCGCTTGCCGTTGCTGGAAGCGTCCATTGGGCGTTAGCTTCCATTTTAACACTTAGGATGGCTACTCCATTATCAGGGTTGGCTGCCCAAGAATCTGGAGTTGGTTTGGGTGCTTGATTGGATTTATAGTTTCCCGCATATAGCTCAATTTGGGTTTTCTTACCATTGTTATCTGTTTCTTCGATTTTTGGAATGCTCTCTCGCCATAGCATTTTGTAATGTGGTTCTACCAATTTACTCCGACTAGACAAGTTTATCCAAATTTGAAAAATCTCCAGTGTATTTTCTTTATCTGTATGAATGAGCGGAAACATTTCTGAGTGTTGAATTCCTTTTCCTGCTGTCATCCATTGTAGATCACCAGCACCAAACCTGCCTGCACCACCAAGAGAATCACTATGGTCTACAAAACCTTGTTTCCCAATGGTGATTGTCTCAAATCCTCGGTGCGGATGATACGGAAACCCAGGGATGGTTTTTCCATGATACATACTATAACCGTCTTTCCCTTGAAAGTCTTGACCTACTTTTCTACCTTCTAACTCAGAAGGATCTACACCCATTTGCTCATTTCCTTTTGGATAGTGGTCAAGATGATGCATGGCAACCAAAAAAGGATCTTGCGTTTGCCAAGGCATACTCATAGCTTCTACTGCAATTATTTTATCTGTCATTTTAATCTGTTTTTGTAGTTACGAATTCTCTCTATTCGCTAAAAGATTCAAACCTTAAATTACTGGCACAATAATAAACCTTCCTACAGCAACAAATAAGGCAAGAACCATAAGAACTAGATTCATTTTGACCTTGTTTTGTTCCTTTCTGTCAGCGTGCACCTTCATAGCTCCAAGCATAGTCATGGCAAGCCCAATGGCGGCTATAGGCGTTAATACAGAAAAGAAATTAATGCTCATTGGTAAAATAAGACCTACAGCTCCTAAAAGCTCCAAAAGTCCAATGAGTTTGAGTGTTGAGCTTGAATAATTATCTACCCAATCACCAAGTTTTTCACGAAGTTCATTCTTGGGTTTACTAAGTTTTGTGGCTCCTGCCATTAGAAACATAAGGGCTAATAAGACTTGTACAATCCAAAGTGCTACATTCATTTTTTTCGATTTTTATATTAATTATTTTTAATTACAATACAAATGTCGTAGAAAATACATGCCTATGCATTAATGTATATTAAGAAATGGAATTCGGTTATTTTCCGGACTTCAATCTTTGACTTTTAGCAGCACTCAATGCTTCGGGAGTTACACCTAGGTAGGATGCCACCATATGTTGCGGCACTCTTTGCATTACATTTGGATAAGTTGAAACAAAAAAATCGTAACGCTCAATGGCCGAAGTACTCATGAGCATAATCACTCTTTTCTGAAGTACCCGCATACGTTTTACAAATTTCTTCAAATCGGGTTCAATCTTACCGTCTTTTTCGACCTGTATTACTACCGAGTCTTCTAAGGCATCGATGTATAAATCGCAGGGCTCGTCTGCTGCTGCATAATCAGTAACAATCCATCCTTCAGGGCCGAACATGAAAATGTGTTCTTTTCCTTTTTCATCAATAGTATAACTTCTGAGTAAACCAGACTTTACAAAATATGATTTTCCACCCAAGTCACCTGTTCTTTGCAGAATTTCCTTCTTTTTTACATTGATTTTTTTCATCTGAAATTTTCAATTTAAGAATTGATTTAATGGCATTCAACGTTTCCATAAGCGAAAAGTAGCAGGATTTACAAACTACATGTTCAATTAGTCACAGGTTTTAAATTTATAAATTATATTTCGTTTTAGCACTTTGTTGTTGGTTTATCCTGGGCCATTTAGTTGGTCTACCGCAACATCTAACGGACAGCGAGCATTCATTAAACCTTTTTGCGTAACATCAGTTTAAATCATAGTGGTTTCTGGCTTGGTATCTACTAATAAAACTTGAATATTATGAAAATCTTTCTGTTTTTTATAATAATTTGACATTCCACGCAAACCAATGGATGTGAACTAACATGGAGATTATTATGGGAATTTTACGAATAAATTCGAAGTTAAATACGCCGAATCTTATTTTCTTAACGAGATATAAAGATTCATTTATTTCATTGTCCGATAGGTTACAAATAGCCAAATCATTAAACGGAGATTTATTTTTGTTGCTACATTGTAATCATGCAGTAAATGTAAATGCTAGAGGTGTTTAAGTTTATGTAGGGAAAAGTCTAACGAAAAACACTAGAGAAACTATATGGTTAGCTTACTAGTTACCAAATCAGTTTAAAAGCACTTAGGATTTGATAGTCGGGGCGTAACACGTTTTTTTATTCAGTCAGTTTATTTTCAATGTTTTGATTTTTATTAGTCAATTCATTTGCAAATTCAAATTTATCTTTTGGTGAAATGACGATTAAATCAAATTTTCCGTAAGTCAGCTCAATTCTGTCCAAAGATGGGGCAGGAGATGAAATCAAATTAGTACTTTTTTTTATTGATGTAATTTTATTAATATCAAATGATTTATGGTAAAAAAAACCGCACTTTACTTTCAATAAACCATCCTTGGTAATAGTATATTTAGTAGAGAAGTTTAAATAAAGAAAATAAACATAAACTAGAGCGAATATTCCGCAAACCGAAATTATCGCTTTTAGGGGTTCACTTTGATAAATCATTAATCCAATAATTATCCCGAAAATTACAGTTAGGAACACCACCACTTCATATCCGAATTTTGATTTGTATGTTTTCATTTTATAAATCTGTTTTATTCAAATTATGTAGTGGTTCAAAAATATCACAATGTTTTGTAAGCCGCGCTAAATTAGAACTGTTTAATTGTCTAAAACTTTGATAAAGTTATTGTTTTAGTTTCCAGATTTAAACGAAAAGGAGGGAAACCTTTGCCAGATTACATTAATATTAGGCAAACTTCAATTTGGTGAACCGCCGTAGCTGTCTAGTCGATTGGCAATAGTTATTTTTAATTTCTTATCCTTGATAATTCAATTTCTAACTCTTCTTTAGATTTTTTTTCAATGGTACTTAGTTCTGAATTCAGAATGTTGTTTTTTTCGTAAGGATCATTACTTAAGTTGTACATTTCTTCTTTTCCATTAGCAAACACTAATAATTTGTAGGTGCCATTGCTAATGGTCCAAGCATCATTTTTTTCATTCTTCATTTCTGAATATTGATACTTTCTTATCGATTTTTTTTCAGAGAAAAGCGACTTAAAGCTTTTACTATCATTAATTTCATCAATTTCTACACCTGAAATTTCGGCTATTGTAGCAAAAATATCTGTACTTGTAATTAAATTGTTATCTATCCCTTTTCTTTCAACTCCCTTGCCAGATACAAATAATGGCATATTAATTCCACCTTGATATAGGCTTCTTTTTACCTGATTTTTATAATATGGATCTTGGGTAACTACGGGTTCGGTGCCGTTATCACCCATAAAAATGATAATAGTATTTTCTCTGTCTTCTTTTGATAATGAATTTAAAAGTTTTCCTATTTGAAAATCCATTGCCTCAATAGATGCCATAAAATAAGGAGTTGGATCTAGATCTTCATTGTAAGGAGGCAAATCTCCTTGCCTATGCATTTCTGCAGGAGGAACATGAAAAGGAGTGTGAGGAGCATTATAGGCTAACCACATAAACCAAGGTTTTTCTTGTTTTTCAATCCAACTAGATGCTAAATCTGTAAACTTTTTGGTAGTATATTCTGTTGATGTTGTTTGTTTTCCTTTTTCTGATAATGGCCAATTATAATAATCTTTTACAGAACCTATAAATATGCCTGCGTAATAGTCTATGCCAAATGTCTCGGGGTTAATAGTGGCATCGTAACCAGAGATATGCCATTTGCCAACTACAGCTGTGGCATATGAATTATTGGTGTTTTTGTTAATGTATTTTTGCAATAGAACTTCACTTTCATTCAATTTTTGATTTGCCCATCTTACATCTGTTCGGTATCCATATTTCCCCGTAATCATGGATGCTCTAGTAGGTGAGCAAGTGGGATATGTCCAGAAATTATTAAAGTTTAAACCTGCTTTTCTAATTGCATCTATGTTTGGTGTATGTGGTTTTATAGTACCTTCTGTAAATCCGGCCAAGGCATCTTTCCCCATATCATCTGCTATTATAAATAATATATTTGGTTCTTTATCAGGTATTTTTTTATGATTTATTTCACAACTAAATAATAAAATTGATATTAAAATGTAGAATGTTTTTTGCATTAGTGGATGGGGTTGGGGTATAGTTATTGGTACCAAAAGTATATAAAATGTAGCGTTAAATTAGCCCTAAGCTTTTTTTAGTTATAAAGAAACAAAAAACGAATCATTAGATCCAAGCTCGCTATGTTTTATAGCATTCATGAAAAAGCAGGAAGTAGAGTATATCTATAGGTCACTATAACAATAAATGAACACTCAAATTACGTCACCTTTAAATTATAGCTAGGAATCGACATAGTCTAGCGACGCTAGAAAATTCAGCATTTCAATACCTCATAATCATGAGATAAATAAAAAATTAAATACTAATATAGAAAAACTGAGCTAGTACTTTTGATAGGATGCGGTGTAGGCAATTGGCTTTAATTTTATTGGTTCTATTATAAGTTATTGATTTTTAATTTATTTGAAGTGTAAAATAACTTAGATGTATGGTTTTGTTGTTATTGTGAAAGGTTGAAAAATAATAGAGCGATCAAAATTTAATTCTGATCGCTCTATTATTCTAATTACTAAAGATTTTACCCCAAAAGGTTAATCTTGATAGGTCTGAATTGTACTAAATAGCTGTATATCCACCATCAATGAGATAATAACCTCCAGTTATAAAGGATGATTTTTCAGAACTCAAGAATAAAACGAGTTCTGCTACCTCTTCAGCTTTACCTAATCTATTCATAGGGTGTTTAGCTTTAAGCATTTCTAACATTTCCGGGTCTGCTATATTTAAAAGAGGCGTCTCGATGTATCCCGGTCCAACGGCATTGCATCTAATGTTTTTTTGCGCATATTCTGCACCTATATTTTTTGTTAAACCAACCACCGCATGTTTCGTAGTGGTATATGCAGACGACATAGGAGCAGCAACCATTCCGTGAATAGATGCCATATTGACAATAACACCGCCGTTATTTTTTTCCATCTGTTCTAGCTGATACTTACAATTTAAAAACACACCATTTAAATTAATAGCTACTACTTTTTCCCAATCACTAACGGAGTATTGTCCTGTTAAATTCTGTTCTCCCGAGATTCCAGCATTATTACAAGCTATATCTAGTTTTCCATATTTGGCTACGGTATTTTTAATTAAATTCTGAACATCTTCCTCTTTAGAAACGTCTCCTTCAATAAAGGAAGCTTCGCCTCCTTCAGATTTTATTTGATTTACAACACCCTGTCCGTTTTCTTCGTTAATGTCATTTATAATTACTTTGGCACCTTCTTTAGCATACAAAAACGCTACAGCTTTACCAATTCCAGATCCAGCACCTGTTACTAATGCTACTTTATTTTCTAACTGTTTCATATTATATTATAGATTAAATTTTACTTAAAAAACTTACTGTAAAAATCAATTACAATAGGAATTTTAGGTATAAAGGTAGCGTGGCTTTACCAAAAAAGAATGCACCATTTGGTGCAAATGTCCATTAGTGGTTTGAGAAAACGCGTCTAAATGTGTTTCTATGAATACCTAAATAAGATGCAATATGCGTGTATGGAAAGAGTTCAAAAACTTTAGGCTTATTATTTTGTAGCAGTGTTATTTTTTCTTCAGCAGATTTAAGTTGTAGTATTTGATTTTTGTGAACAGCATTTATAAATTCTTGCTGTGTTAGCAAAAGTTCAAATTGAAGAAAACGAGGATATTCTTTGTGCAATTTTTTTATGTCTTCAATATAAAAATAGGATATCATTGAATCCTCTTGAAATTTGATGTTTAAAATAGATTTTTCTTGGAGAAAATAACTTTCATAATCAAAAAGAGTCTCTTGACCATTGGGGTAAAAGAAATCTTGAATGACTTCTTCACCCTGATCATTTATTTTATATGAATATGCGGTCCCTGTTACTAATAACCCCATTTTTTCACATGTTGCATGCTCTTCTAAGAATAGCTCATTACGTTTAAAATGCGCAACTTTTATGTATTCTCCTAATACAGAAAGTTCATTTTCGGTAAGATTAAAATGGCTGTATTGTTGTTGTATATATTTTAAGATATCCATTCTTATTATTCAAGTTGTTTTAGCTCACTTAAGTTTGGCTCTAGTTTAGATGGCGAATTAAATTCTAAAGTAAGCAAATTAAATTATAGATAGAAGGTCTGCCAAGGCTTTCGTAAGTAGGCTTTAAGTGGCAATGAATTATAAATGATCGAAAACCAATTTATTGGGTAAATCACCTTCTATAGATGCGATTCAGTTATACTCAAACGAGTTACAGGTAACTAGTGAAACACCTCCCACATTTTTAGTACACGCCATCGACGATAAAGCAGTGCCGGTGGAAAATAGTATAAATTTATTATGTTGCTTTAAAAACAAAGGGAATTCCTGTAGAAATGCATTTGTTTGAAAAAGGCGGTCATGGTTTTGAATTAAGTAACGAGGCCACCCATGTGCATTGGAAAACACCTTGCGAGCATTGGTTGAGGTTACATGAATTCATTGAATAATCCCTTAGCTAGGAGTTAAACACTAGATTATAATTTAAAAATCTAAGCTAAATTATTCCGTAATCCTTGTTTTGAGAGTTAAGACTAGCATTTTAAACAAATATTCTTAAAATGAAACTTTTGTTTATATGGAACCATAATTCAGCTACATTCTGGGTTTATAGTAATCTGTTTTTGCAGTAAAATTATTGCTTTAATGGGAGATTAATTAATTCTGTTAGAATATAGCATATAACTTTTTATAAAATTATAAACCAGCAACTCAATTTAAACTTGCAAAATACCAAATCATAAGTTCTCCACAAGTCCCTAAAAACTAATCGAGCAAGTTGTTTAATTAATCAACCCGGCATGGATACTAAAAGTAATTAATTCGGCGGTATTTAATGCTCCGGTTTTGGTTAGCACATTTTTTCGGTGTGTATGGACGGTATCGATAGCGATATTTAAAATATTTGCAATAGATTTTGTGGTATGTCCTTTGGCGATATAGTTTATAATTTCCCGTTCCCGTTTGGTGATATTTTCTACCCAAATAAATTTATTTTTTAAGGTATGATCTGGAGAAAAATAATTTTTATCAATGCATATGTTGTAATACGATTTTCCTCCCTTTAAATGGATAAATGAAACAGCATCTAAGTTTTGAGGTTTAAGATGGCTAATATCGCTATGTATTCCTATTAAATGTTTCGGAACCAAATCGTCGGTAAATCCAATAATAGCAACCTGTAACATCATGGTTCGCTCCTGATTTGATTGATCTACATATTTATAAGTATAAATAGATTTGTAGTTGGCTACCTCTTCTTTTTTAAAAAGTTATAAAAGAAATCTTGAACAATTACCTCTTTCTTGTTTATGGATTCCATTTCACTTTCTAAGGCTTTATCTAAAAGTTTTTGCATAGTCACGGTTTTAGGGCATATGCCTAACATAGTTTCTACACTTGGTGAAATGTAATCAATACTTAAATCTATAAGATTAATTACATAATAATAACAAGTTCCAGGAGAAAAGATATCAGCAATTCGAACGAGCTGATCCGTTTTGTCGAAGATATCGTGTTGCTCTAAATTTTTCGTATAATTTTCCTTCCAAAAATCTACAATTGCCGTTGTCGATTGGTTATTCATTAGGTATAGGTTTAGTTAGATCATTTAAATTATAGAAATCCTTTAATTTTAACAATTATTTTAGATAACCTTTAAAAATCACCGACTAGTAACGTGTTTAATATGAATAGTTTAGGTGTGTTGTAAGAAAAATATGAGGTTGTTTTTTTGATCGAATTAATATAATACCCCATTATGTTTTGCTTTATTGATGAAAAAAACATTTAAACTTAAGGTCATTTTATTGAAATTGGATAGGTATAAAAAAAATAAGGACAGGATAACCAGAAGTTAAACTGTCCCATTTTTATAAAAAATTAAGGTTGAATTATTTTAGTTAAAACGTGAATTAAAATCCTCAAGTTCTATGGTAAAATGATCTAAAGCATGAAATTCGCTATCGCTAGTTTCTGGATTTTCGCTTGCTTTATACCAATCTGAATAAGTTGATAAATCGGTAGAAAAAGTATCGTAATGACTAGAATATGTTTTTACAACAATCTTAGGTGTTTCAGACTCAAAATCAAAATTTAAAAGTCTTAACCAGCCATCTCCAATCCCGTAAGTACTACCATATGGTGTGCGTAAATCTGGAGCCACATCTAATACACTTTGTCCACGATCTTGATAATCTGCTAATATTTGAACCACATCATGACCAGCATTATTTTTATCTACACGCATGGCTTTTCCATGATGATGGCCGCTAAGAATTAAAAATATTTGGTCGTTAGGAACTACCAATTTATTAAATACCTCTTCTGCCGAGTTGTTAAATTCCGGATCAATTCTTGCTAAATCAACTATAGGGTTTGCAAGACGTTCAGCATTTTCATTAATAAAATCGTGAGTGGTAATCATGGTTGGTATCCCGATATTTGCATCTAGAACAGATTGTGCCCACTCTAAAACGTCGTTTCCAGGATGCATTTCTAAACTAATATTTATAAAAGTATATCCTGCACCTTCAAATTTTTGAGCTGAGTTTGCACCACCTTTATAGCTCGAGATGTACCAATCTTTATTCTTAAAAAAGCTAGTATCTTCTCCAAAAACAGAATTAAAGTTTTTATGGCCTCCTATATGAAGCATACCTAAAATTTCAGGAATAACACCTACTGTGGCAATTTCTCCTAATCGAGATGGATCAGACTCAAAAGAAGCTTCAGACCACATGGCATCAGAATCATGGTTTCCTGGAGCTGCACCAAACGGAATTCCGGTTTGTGCCACTAATTGATAACCTTCACGAGCCAAAGGCATTTCAAAATTCAAAGTTTCTGGTGTTGGGAATACTTCCCCTGAGTTAGCTATTATCGAGTATGGGTCATGCGAAAAACCTCTTGCAGCATGCGCTTCATCTACAATTTCTGTTTGGTGTTGCCAAATATCTCCAACCGATGTTGCAAACACGATAGCTCCACCATTAGTTACTGCGTTACTTGCAATATATTGCATCATATCATAAAACTGGGTAGACGCATTTATTGGGAAATTTACACCATCTTTGATAGTATAGCTTGTTTGATGTGTAAAATCGGTCATATTTTGCGTATCCGGAATCATCGCAATTGAAAATGTTTTTTCTTCTGTAGTTTGATTGGGTTCATCATCAGAATTTTTATCGCAAGCCAAGAATACATTACTACAAATAAAAAGTCCTAAAATTAATCGTTTTTGAATTTTCATATCTCTGTTTTTTTTAATTGGTTGCGAATGTATCTTTTCACAGCTAGTTGTATGTTACCCTTTTTTTAAGGAACCATTACAATAGGTTTAAGTATTCTGCAAATGTTAAATTTTTATTGAATTAGGCTATTTAATGATATTCTTAGTAATCAATATTTTGCTTGACTTTTTTAATTTGAATGGTCTTTTTAAGTTATGCAATCGTTAAAGTGAATTATGAATAGTAATTTAAAACGATTGCAGTTTATCTGTTTATATCTAAGAATTGTAAATATTTTTGATGAATATGATGTAAGGAAGAAAAATTGTTCGCTTTTTATTTGTAACCCAATAAATGATGGCTGTTAAAAGGATAATTTTTATAGTAAAAATAAATGTTTAGAGGGTAGTGGAAACTAGATTTTTTATTAGGCATTTTGGACTACCTTGGAACAGACAATAGTGAATTAATAAAATTCTTAGTTTTAGGTCTACAACTCCATTTAGCTTTAACCATATTATTTACTGTTCTTTATAGAAGTTAATACGGATTTCGATTTTTTTAGAAAAACAGATACTAGTCGTTTAATGTATTACGAATCTTATCAATATTTAAGCTGTTCGCCATGGCGGTGAAAATTTCGAAATAGGCACGTTCATTATCAAACAATTCTTCGTGGGTACCTTGCTCGATCACGCTTCCGTTTTCTAAAACGATCACATTTTCGGCATCGATAATTTGCGAAATGCTGTGAGAAATAATAATTACGGTACGGCCTTTTTTAATGGCATCTAAACTCTTTTTAATTTGTTCTGTAGAAATGGCATCTAGACTAGCTGTAGGTTCGTCCAGAAAAATAATTGGCGGATTTTTTAAAAACAATCGAGCAATAGAAACACGCTGTTGTTGCCCGCCAGATAAAGAGGTGGCTTGTGTTTTATAACCTTTTGGTAGTTTAATTATTTGATCGTGGATATAGGCTTTTTTTGCGGCTTCAATAACGGCTTCATGTGTCGCATGTTCTTGTCCGTACAAGATATTCTCTTCAATACTACCATTAAAGATATGATTTTTCTGAAGCACCAATCCAATGTTTTCTCTTAGCCATTTTGTGTCGTATTCTAATAAATCAACACCGTCTAGATAAATTGTTCCAGCTGTTGGGGCATAGAATTTAGTCAGTAAATTAATAACCGTACTTTTCCCTGCACCGCTTAACCCAACCAAAGCGTTTATAGTATTTGGTTTAATAACGAGCGACGCATTAAAAAGTGCTTTTGTACCATTGGGATATACAAAATCGACATTTTTCATTTCGAAAGTACCCTCTACATATTCTGGAATATAACTGCCGCTAAATTCAGCTTGATAATCAGCATCCATAATATCGAAAAAGGCTTCCGAGTAAATTAAGGCATCATTCACTTCGTCGTAAATGCGGTGTAATTGTCTAATAGGTGCCGAAACATTATTAAAAAGTAAAATATGAAACATAATCGCACCAATATCCATCGTGCCATTTAGCACAAAATAAGAGGTTAAAATAATAATGATAACCACCCCAATTTGTTCTAAAAACGTTTTTACACTATCGAATAAAAAACTTAATTGACGCGTTTTCATTTGATTTTCGGTCATATTAAACTGAATATCTTCATGCTTTCTGCTTTCTAAATCTTCTCGAGTAAACGACTTAATAACGGTTATGGAATTGATAAGACTAATAATACCATTGTTTCTGGTTTCCCTAAAACGTCTCATCTTGCGTCTAAAACCTTTTAGTTTTTTAGCCTGTAAACTACTTATATAAAAGAAGACAGGAATAATAGCAAGACTGACTAACCCCACATAAACGTTGGCTTGAAACATAAAAAACAAAGCAATAATAGCACTAGAAAATAACGGAAGAATATCGATAAAGAAATTTTTAACTAACTGGGTTAGGCTGGTAATTCCTAAATCTATTCGGGTTTGCAGCTTCCCACTTTCGTTGTCCGGAGCACTGTAAAAAGCCATTCTATAGGTTAAAATTTTATCTACTATATTTTGAGCAAAATCTCTAGAGATATAGATTTTCATTTTTTCACCATAAAATTTCTGACCGTATTGAATAATGCCATAAACCAACTCTTTAGTTAACAGAATGGCACTAATGGTAATGAGTAGCGGAAAACCATCTTGTAGGGTTTTATTATCGTGAATTAAGCTTGAAATTTCATTAACCGCATATCGTAAAACAAGGGCATTTACCTGCGCTAAAAAAGCACCAATTAATGTAAGTGCTAGGGTGGCAATAGCTAAATATTTGTATGGTTTTACATAGACTAGCAATTTTTTAAAAAGCTCGACAGGGGTAAGTTTGGAGACTTCTCTCATTATATCGTATTTTTATTCAAAAGCGTGTATTATTTCATTTTAAGAAGTTATTAAGTTAAGAAGAATAATTGTTATGGGAGATATGGATCTCTTAGTTTTCCTAATTTTTTAATTTATTTTAAACTGAGAACATTTTGCAATCAAATGTTAAAATTATTTTAAAAAACGGATTGGGTTAAAAACCTCGAAATGAATCGTTTATTTTCATAAAAAAAGCTATCATTATGAAAAAAAATACTCACCTTGTTATTTTAGCCTTAGCCGCGATGCTTGTGGCTTGTAAGGCCAAAGAAGAGAATAAAATTGAAGTATCCGATGCTAAAAAAGAGCAATTGGCACAAGAACCTGCCGATACGGTACAAACGGCCATTGGTCCTTTGGTATTGCCAAAACCTTATGCCACAGAATCTGTTAGAAAGCAAAGTAAATTGGTAGATTGGCCAGAAGGTCAACTGCCAAAAGCACCTGAAGGTTTTACCGTTACAAAATTTGCAGATGGCTTTGAAAATCCGCGTTGGACTTATATTGGTCCCAACGGCGATTTTTTTGTCTGCGAAGCCAACACAAAAAAAAGCGCTGGAAGAATTACCTTATTAAGAGACTCAAATAATGATGGAACCGTAGATGTGCGAGAGCCATTTTTGGAGGACTTAAAACAGCCATTAGGTATGCTCATTATAGGAAATCATTTTTATGTAGCGAATACCGACGGACTTTATAAATATCCTTATAAAGCAGGACAAACGGCATTACAACCTGACCAAGGAAAGAAAATAGTTGAGCTTCCTGCAGGTGGTTATAACCATCATTGGACGCGAAATATTATTACCAATGCCAACCAAGATAAAATTTATATTTCTGTAGGATCGGCAAGTAATGTCGGAGAATATGGTATGGATGAGGAAATAAGACGCGCCAATATTCTGGTGGTCGATTTAGACGGTAAAAATGAAAAAATATATGCCAGCGGACTCCGTAACCCTGTGGGTATGGATTGGAATCCAAGTAATGGAGAACTTTGGACGGCCGTAAACGAGCGTGATAAAATAGGAGACAATTTAGTTCCCGATTATGTAACTAGTGTAAAGGAAGGTGGTTTCTATGGTTGGCCTTATGCTTATTTTGGAGCTATTCCAGATCCAAGATTAGAAGGACAGGCCCCAGATTTGGTGGCTAAAACCATTGTACCCGATGTGTCTGTTGGTCCACATACCGCTTCTTTGGGTTTAACTTTTTACGATGGAAATAGTTTTCCCGAGCGTTATAAAAACGGAATTTTTGTGGGGCAACATGGCTCGTGGAACCGATCTGTGCTTTCTGGGTATCGCGTGGTATTTATCCCTTTTGAAAATGGAAAACCAGCTGCTGTACCCGAAGA
This sequence comes from Formosa haliotis, assembly GCF_001685485.1. NCBI lineage: Bacteria > Pseudomonadati > Bacteroidota > Flavobacteriia > Flavobacteriales > Flavobacteriaceae > Formosa > Formosa haliotis. The sequence goes on from NZ_BDEL01000001.1 coordinate 203,742, forward strand.
TTTTCTAACTGGTTTTATTGCTGATGGTAGTGATACCGATGTGTACGGACGACCGGTTTGTGTCGCCGTAACCCCAGCAGGCGACTTATTGGTAAATGACGATGCCGGTAATACCATTTGGAAAGTGAGTTACAATCAATAATTAGACCCTACAACGCTGCCATACATGAAATATCTGTTAGTACAACTACTAGCGATTATTACTATAATCGCTAGTATAACCCCCATATATGCCCAAAATATTTCCGGACAAGTGCGTAATAGCAAGGATGTTCCTGTAGCTAATGTTACTATACTTTTTAATAACAATATTATAGGAGAAACGAATGCAGAAGGAAGGTTTTCTTTAACAGATTCCTATGAACTTCCTATAACTTTACAGTTTAAACATCCGGAGTATTATCTTAAATCAGTGACTATTAACCGTAATAATAGTGCGATCTATCTTTCATCTTTAGATCATTCAGAAGATTTAGATGCCGTGGTATTATCATCAACCTATCAAAAAGAAAGTCAAGTTCTTATTCCTACTTCAAAAATAACAACAACAAAATTTGCAGCATACAGTCCTATAGATCTTGTTTCAGCAATTAATGAAACGCCAGGCGTATATATACAAAGTGGCGCTTTAAATACAAATCGTATTATTATTCGGGGGGTCGGGTCGAGAACGCTTTATGGCACGAATAAAATTAGGGCTTATTTTAATGACATCCCCATAACTAATGGTACAGGAGCTACAGATATTGATGCCTATAATGCAGAAGATATTTCTAATATTGAAATCGTAAAAGGACCGAAGGCGACCCCTTATGGTACGAATTTAGGAGGGACTTTATTATTAAACTCTAAAGAAGCTTCAGCAGGAGAAACCTACTTTAAAGACAATGTAACCGTAGGCAGTTTTGGCTTGTTTAAGAACACTTTGTCTTTAGCTACAGCACAAGATAAATTTGCTATAAATCTCAATTATGATCATATGCAATCTGATGGGTTTCGAGATAATAGCGCGTATAACAGGCATAGCGTTTTGTTAACATCTAAGTATAAATTTAATCCAAAGAATGAAATCGGGGTCTTATTAAATTACACCGATTATCATGCACAAATTGCAAGTTCTATAGGGGAAACGGCTTTTCAAGAAGACCCTACACAAGCGGCTTACACTTGGGGTGCAGCACAAGGTTACGAAGCTAATAAGCAGGTGCTTGCGGGAATACATTTTACGCACCGCTTTTCTGAAACGTTTAGTAATACCAGCTCCGTTTTTTATAATTATTTAGATCATTACGAACCAAGACCTTTTAATATTCTCGATGAATTTACCAATGGGTACGGCGCTAGAACCTTATTTGCTAAGGATTTTAAATTTTTAAAATCGAACGCCAATCTTAGTTTTGGAACCGAACTTTACAAAGATGAATATAACTGGAAAACCCTTGAAAATCTTTATGAAGCGAACGATGGGAATGGCAGTCTGGCAGGAGATCTTATTAGCGATAATGTAGAACACCGGAATAACCTTAATGTATTTGCAACGATGACGCTTCCTATAACTGAAAAATTAAAAGCTCAGTTAGGATTTAATGTGAATGCTACTAAATACAGATTTTATGACGAATTTAATACAGGAGAAGCCAATAAAGATGCAGATCGTGATTTTGACCCCATTTTTGCGCCCAATTTAAATGTAATCTACCAGTTTACAGCGCAAACAAGTATGTATGCTAATATTAGTCGTGGGTTTAATTTTCCTTCTATGGAAGAAACATTAACTCCTGAAGGTTTAATAAATCCGGATTTGGGGCCGGAAACAGGATTTAATTATGAAATTGGAAGTGAAGTCTATCTTTTTGAAAGTGCTTTACACATGAAAATTGCTGCCTATATTATGGATATAAATAATCTATTGGTGGCAGATCGGGTAGGAGAAGATCAATATATAGGAAGAAATGCCGGGAAAACAGAACATAAAGGGATAGAACTTTCGGTAAAATACAATTATCATTTTACAAATGGATTGTATATTTCACCTTATCTAAATGCCGAATTTTCCGATCATAGATTTATAGATTTTGTAGATGGAGCTAACGATTATTCCGGAAATGATCTAACCGGAGTGCCCGATATTAAAATTAATGGTGGACTTGTCTTAGCTTATAAAAACCTTCAACTTAGCACTAATGTGCTTCATGTTGGAGAGATGCCATTAGATGATGGAAATACGCTTTCCTCTAATCCGTATACGGTTCTTAACGCCAAATTAGATTATAGTAAGCAAATAAATAAGCATTTGTTTATTGGACTAAATGTAGGTGTGAATAATTTTACCGATGAAGCCTATGCTTCGGCAGTACTTATAAACGCTGTAGGTTTCGGAACATCGGAACCGCGTTATTATTATCCCGGTATGCCCATAAACTGGTATGGCGGTTTAAAAATAGGGTATTCTATATAATATCAATTTTATAAATGGATAGAAAATGTCGAATTTATCATTGATTTGCTTTCAATATTTTAATGATTCGATTATACATTAATTCAGATAAGTTCCAATTGTAACCTTCAAAATTCACCGTATTTGTAAATTGAATTACCACAGCATCTATTTCTTGGTGATATTTTGCGATGGTTTGGTAACCCGGAATTAATCCTGTGTGTTCAAATTTATAAATTGAGGCATATAGGTCTTGTTCTTTCTTATTTTTAAATACCGAGCCATCATTTAAAGCTCTTATAAATTTTCCCAAATCTTCTGCAGTAGCTAACATAGAGCCCACATCATCCGATTTTAAATCGTTTTCATATCCTACGTAATAACCGCTCATAACATCATCCATATCAACCTGCTGTATAGAACCAAAGGTATGATTTAGATGTAGTGGTGTTAGTATGGTTTCTTTAATATATTGAAACGTATCGTACCCAAGTCTTCTACTCATTATTTTATCGAGTAACAAATAGTTGGTATTCGAGTATTCGTAATCTTCTCCAGGTTTAAAATTAGCGGGTAAATCCAGAATCAAGGCGAGATTTTCTTCGGCCGTTTCTTTTGGTGCAGCCCAATACATATAAGTATCGGTATAATTAGGAATACCACTGCGATGCTGAACTAACATGCGTAAGGTAATGTCATCTGCATTTTCAATTCTAGTTTTTAATTCTGGTAAATAGTCGGATAGCGTTTTGTTTAACGATAATTTACCGCTGTTTACAAGTTTTGCCACGGCTACGGCATTATACAGTTTACTAACACTAGCTATTTTAAACAGGGCATTTGGATCTGCAGGGATTTTACCAGTTCTGCTTTTTAAACCTGCAGCATATAATGTTGATGGTTTTCCGGCTTTATCTACATAGACAATAATACCATCAAAACCATAATCTGATACCTTATTTACTTGTTCCTGAACGGTTTTTGGTAATGGTTTTAGCCATGCCGTTACAACAGGCCAAGGGACAAAATATAGGGATATAAGTGTCCCTAGTAATAAAAAAAATCTAATAATTTGTTTTGATGAAATTTTAGCCATTTTAATTAAAATACATCCTCATTAAATCGTAAACATTTACTTAGGCGTTCTATATCTATGTTTTAAATATAAAATTTTCTATTGATTTACTTCTTCCCAAAGTTGTCTAACAAATACGACATCTTTATTTATTCTTTTAAACACTTCTTTATTTGGAATAGTTGGTTTTTCGCCTTTTTCAGCGCCACCTAAATCATATTCAGTATGTATGGAAATAGGTACATTAATTTGGTGTGCTTTAAGCAAAGAAAAATAGCGTTTAAAATCGACCATACCTTCTCCTAAAGGCGTATATTCAAAAGTCCATGATCCACCTTTTTTAGACCAAATAAAATCTTTAATCACCAACGTATTAATATATGGGGCTATAAGTTTAAACCCAATTTCCCAATTTGTTCCCCCATCTATAGCAGCATGAGCGATATCGTATTGACTACCTATGTGTTTTGGAGATAAACCGTTTAGTCCGCTATGTAAATCCCAAAGAGCAGAACCATAAAAGTGACCAGGAAGATTTATATAACTCCCGCTAATTCCACATTTTTTATTCAACTGTTCCAAGTCTTTAAAATAGGTTTTAGCATTTTCTACAACTTCTAAAACCGTTTGATCTTCGGTATATTTAAGTAAATCTGGTCGGTAATATTTATAGCCTAAGGCACTCGCCACTTCTAAGACCTTTACATGTTCTGGGTTGTTTGCGTCCATAACATTAGAGCAAATCATATTCGGTTTTAGATTGAAGCTTTGCATGGCTTCCGTAACTCTAGGTAAATCGTCCTGTACACGTTCTAGTAAAACATGTCCGTTTGGCCTTACCGTTAAATCAATTCCATCAAAACCCATTTCAGAAACAGCTTCACTCATGTCTTTATAATCTAAATATTTTAAATGTTTAGAAAATAGGGATAAGTTAAGAGGTTTAAAAGTTGAATTTTTATTTGTAGAGGCCTCTAATGACCCGCTTTCAGACGATGATTTTGATGCTTTCATGATATTTTTTTATCGTTTTTTGTGAAACTTGAACTGGACTTAATAGATCTATTTTAATAATTCCCTTAAAATAGGAGTGCGTATTTAATACGCTCTAATTTACTAAATACCGAGTGGTCTAAGGCATACTTTCTTAATATTATAAAGTCTCCCAAATCTATGCTTTCAAAAACGTAATTAATGGGTTAATAAATTCATTAAAAGATTCTATATGCGGTAAATGCCCCACGTTTTCAATTTCGATTAGTTGAGCGTTAGGGATTTCTTTTTGGGTTCGTTTTCCAAGCTCGTTGTATAATCCCATAGTTTTTCTAACCGATTCTGAAACCAATGGTTTTCCTAATGCAGTTCTATCTCTAGTTCCAATAATTAATAAGGTTGGTGCTTTTATGTTTTTAAATTCGTAAACCACGGGCTGAGTAAAAATCATATCGTAAGTTAAAGCGGCATTCCAAGCAATAGTTTTATATTCAGAATTTAAGGTCCAACCGGCTAATAAGTTCACCCATTCGTCGTATTCTGGTTTCCATTTATTGTCGTAATAGCTCACTAATTGATATTTTTTTATGCCTTCGTAGTTCTTTTTAAGTTCGTTTTCGTACCACCATTCTACCGGTTTGTATGGGACTTTTAATTTCCAATCTTCAAGACCAATAGGGTTTTCTAATATCAGTTTTTCTGTTGTTTCTGGATACATTAATGCAAAACGTGTCGCCAACATACCTCCCATAGAATGTCCTAAAACGGCAGTTTTTTCTATGTGTAAAGCATCAAGTAAGGCTTTTGTGTTTTGAGCAAGTTGCTGAAACGTATAGTGAAAATGGTCTGGTTTAGAAGATTTTCCGAAACCAATTTGATCTGGAACAATGACACGAAATCCTGCTTTAGTTAAGGCGGCGATAGTTGTTTCCCAATACGCTCCATTAAAATTCTTACCGTGCATTAAAACAATATTTTTTCCGTTAAAGTGCTCTGGTTTTATATCCATATATCCCATTTTTAAATCTTGTTCCTGTATTTTAAGATCTAAAGTCTTTACAGGATATGGATATTGATAATTCGATAATTCTAAATCTAACCATTGTAGGGCATCATTTTGCGCCATACCTACTTGAGTAAACAGTACGAGTAATAGTAACTGGATTACATTCGTTTTCATATTTTTTATTTTTTTTATTTGTTAAACCTTGCTTAAAATCCCTTCTGAATATTCCAGATTTAAAGTTAAGATTTTAATTTATATAGTATTTTCTCTAAAGCAAATATGATTAATCTTTATCGATTACTAATCTGGATAAAGCTTTAGGATAGCCACGTTGTACGGCTAAGGTTTCTGCCAACTCATCGATTTCAGTTTTCGAAATGCACGACAATATATCGTTGTGTTGATCGTCTTTTAACATTTCAGGTATAATCCCTTCTTCCTGAATTTTTTCAATAATTTGATGGGCCACCGTAAGGGCAGAGGAGGCCTTTATAATTTCGCTTCGCGCGTACGATTTACACGGGAAACTAACTTCTCCAACTCTTAAATTAGGATCGTCTCCAGGGATTTGTTGTGCGCCGTATAATGGTGGTCCGCCAACAGTTGCTGTTTTAAAAGTGGGGACAAATTTAGACACCAGTGCAATCCCATTTTCTGTTCTCCTTTTTATTTCTGAAATGTCCCAACCTTGTTTTAATTTCTTGCTAATCGCTTCATTAAATTTTGGTTGTTTGCTGTTGTTTTTAGACCTTACCAATCCTTGTTCAAATAAGGTAATATCGTTGGTCATTCCATGAATTTGATAATAATCGTCGCAATAAGGTGTTAATTGGGCCATGCCGTTTGGAGTACCGCGCTTGCCATGAAAAATTAACTCAGGGATTAAACCTTCAATAGGTTGCCATTTAGATATGTAAGCGGCTTTAAACTCAATTAATCGTTCAGGATTTAAAGCTAAAGATTCATCGAATATACCTGTTTTAAATCCGCAGGAATTCACTAAATATTTTACGTTATAGGTGGTATCTTTAGTCTGTATTTCCCAGTTATATCCTAAATTTTTATCGCGAACATCTTTAATTTTCTTGACGTTGGTATTGGTGTTTAGACTGCAATTTTCGGTTTTATTTAAGGCTAATTGTGCTTGTGCACCAAACCGAAAAAGATTCCATCCGTATTCCTGCACCATGAAAACAGGTGTTTTTAATTTTGTATGGTCAACTAATTTCAGGGTGTTAGTCATCCATTCATCTGTTGTAGCGGGGCGTTTTACTGTTGGTTTTTCTGCCAATGCCAATATATCGGCTTGTGAGTATGCTTTGTAATAATGCTCTGGAGGACCAAGAATTTCATTTAAAGGATCTTGAGTAACCAATCTTTTGTAATAAGAAACTAAATCTTCTAAGCGCTGGGCGATGATATACGGTTCGTAAGTCTCAGATTTTGGAATACTTATAAATGTAGGGCGTTCATCTATAGAATGCGGAAATAAACGGGCCATGTCTATCGATTGTTTCATTAACACCTTACACTGATCGATTGAAATGTCTGGATATAAATTTCCACCAGCATGTAAATGACAAAATGGAGGACCATTAACGACGCTTTTTTCCTGTTCAAACAAAATAGAATCTACCTTATGTTTGGCTAATTCTAAAGCGATAACAACTCCCGAAATACCTCCTCCTATAATACCAACATCGTGTATGTTCTTCATATTAAAACATGTCTTGAAGCTCCGCAAATTCATTAACCACAACAGTCGGGTTATAATCTGCTATATTTTCATTGTAGTTATAGCCGTAACTTACACCTATACTATCCATTTTTGCATTTAGTGCCGCAAGAATATCATTTTTAGAGTCGCCAACCATAATACTATTTTCAATAGAGGTATGGGTTAATTTGGCAAGATGTAAAAGTGGTTCGGCATGTGGTTTTTTTTGTGCTAAAGAATCTTCTCCAACCCAATGTTTGAACAATGATTTAATTTGCAAGGTATTGAGTATGGGTTCTATAAAACCGTAGGGTTTGTTGGTGCAAATTACAAGGTTATAGCCTTTTTTATCCAGATATTTTAAGGTATCCAATACGCCTGGATACATAAAAGTATCTTTACATGTTACTTTTTTGTAGGCCGATAAATAAATGTCGAAAGCTTTTTTTAGAAATTCTTCAGTTAATTTTTGATTGGGCAAAGCATATTCGAGAGAGCGCTTTACCAGCGGTTTAGCGCCATTGCCTATAAAGGGTGTTACTTGCGCTACGGTTAATGGTTGCGTATTAAAATGAGATAACATGGTGTTAACGGCCAAGGTTAAATCGGGGATGCTGTTAATAAGCGTGCCATCAAAATCGAATATAATAAGTTCTTTCTTTTTAAAATTCACAATACTTTATTTTTTGACAAAGATGCAGAAGTTTTAATAAAATAGTAAGGATTTACAGGAATGTTGAATAAAAATTAATATGACTTACTAGTTAAAATCGCGATGAGTCGTGTAAAATTGATGGGAGATATTTTTATTTGCAATAAGGTTGTTTATTACCTTATAATGTCTATAAATTACTTATTTGAATCGGTTAAATTGTTAATTTAACGAAAATATATGTATTGAAAATATTTTATAATTAAGTTTATAGATTATAACCCTATAATAGCTATCTTGAAACTACTTCCTAAATTTTTATTTGTATTTTTTATCTTCTTATTGAAGCCGAGTTTATATGCCCAAAAAGAATCTGCTAATTGGTATTTTGGAGAATCTGCAGCTATAAGTTTTAATAGTGGTACTCCAACTTCCATTTCAGGAAGTAACTTGATTACTCATGAAGGAAGTGCAACCATATCTGATGCAAATGGTAATTTATTATTTTATACCGATGGGGTTACTATATGGGATAAACAAAATAGAGCAATGCCTAATGGCCATGATTTATTTGGTAATAAATCGAGTACTATGTCTGCTTTAATTGTACCTAAACCAGGCACAATAAATAGGTATTATGTTTTTACCATTGATGAACCAGGGAAATCTAAAGAGAATTTTGACGACGGAGAAATTAATGGGGTAAATTACTCTGAAGTAGATATGACCTTAAATGGAGGTTTTGGTGATGTAATTTTAAAAAATAAGCCATTAATTACCTATAATGTTAACGATGAAACGGAGCGATATTTTAAATCTTCAGAAAAAATAACCGCTGTAACCCACGACAATGAAACCTCAATATGGGTTATCACACATTTAGGAAAAACCTTTTATTCTTTTTTAATAGACGAAAATGGCGTAAACGAAACTGCGGTTACTTCTTCAGTGCCAACCGAAGTTTTTCCAAGAGTTAATGCATACAGTATAAATGTTACTGCCATTGGGTATTTAAAACTATCTCCTAACGGGAAAAAATTAGCCATTGCTCATAGCTCTACGGCATTGGGAAGTCCAAGAACAGGAACCAAAAATAATGGTAAGATTTTATTATACGATTTTAATAATATAACGGGACAGGTTACCAACGAAAGATTAATTAAAGTTGATACCTATCCGTATGGATTAGAGTTCTCTCCCAATTCTAAACTACTTTACGCAACGGTTGGGAATTATGATGTAGATGATCATTTTGTCGAAGGTTATTTATATCAATACGACTTATTCAGTACCAATATTCCCGCATCAGAAGTTTTAATTAATAAATCAAATTATTATGCGGGTGCTTTACAGCTAGCCATAGATGGGAAAATTTATAGGGCGGGATATAGAGGAGTCTCAGGAATAAAAACATTATCTTATATCGATAAACCTAATAATATAGGATCGGACAGTGATTATATTCACGCTAGAGTTAATTTAGATTACGGCGTGGTTAAGTTAGGTTTGCCTCCTTTTGTACAATCTATTTTTAAATATAGGTTTGATTACACGTATACGTGTTCGGGTTCTGGTTTCGATGCTACATTTAATATTTTACCAGACCCGAGTGAAGAAGATCCAGATTTTGAAATGAGTTGGGATTTTGGAAACGGACATACTTCAAACACAAATTTTACAAATTATTATGCAAGTCCAGGAGATTATGATGTCACCATGACACTAAATATTAATGGTGAAGACCAAACATTTAAAAAAACAATTACAATTGCAGAATTACCAACATTAGAGAGTTCATACGAACTTGTTGCTTGCGATGCGTTTGATGGAGATGCTACCGACGGATTAACCAATTATAATTTACAAAATGTAAGTGGTGCTAATTCAATATTTACTTCAGATGTGGTACAGGTGTATTATTATGAAACTTGGGCAGAAGCGCATGATGATACAGATAGAATAAATGCTATTAATAATGGTAGTTATGAGAATATTTCAAAAAATCAAATTGTATATGCCAAAGTATATGCTAATAATTCAGACTGTTATCAAATAGTCAGAGTGAAATTAACCACAGAAGATCCTATAACAATAGGAACATACAATCTTGCAGCATGTCCCGATGAAACTCCCGGTATTGGTGTTTTTGATTTATCTGAAATTGAAACTCAGCTTAGAAATAATCCAACTTTTGGAACAGATGTCTTATTTTCATTTCACACTACTCGAACTAATGCTCAATCAGGTTTAGATCCTTTACCTACACTTTATAAAACTCCGGATACAACAATATTTATAAAAGGAGAAAGTAGTAATGCCTGTTTCGATATTGGTGAAGTCCAATTAAAAGTCAATTCATTTCCTGTTTTACAAAATCAAGAGTTTAATGTATGCCCATCAGATTTAGTTGCAGGGTTTACTATAGACACCGGGATTAAAAGTACCACATTCAATTCGAATTCCTACACCTATACATGGGAGCGGATAGGAGGGATCACAAATGTAGGGTTCAATACTAGTGAAACTTATATTGCTCATGCTGCAGGAGATTATAAAGTTACCATTTCAGATGCTCATTGTAACGTTTCAATAGTGGTTAGTGTGAAAGAGTTTGCAAGACCCGATATATTAGATTTAAAGATAGATGATTTAAATTTGGAGGTACAATTATCGAATCCTAGTACCGATTTTGAATATGCGGTAGATTATCCTAACGGATTTCAAACTTCCAATACCTTTTATAATTTACAGCCAGGAGAACACAAACTTTATGTGCGAGATGTTTTTAGATGTAATTTGGTAGAACAAACATTTAATGTTTTCGGATTTCCAAAACTTTTTACACCTAATGGAGATGGATATCACGATTCTTGGAGTGTAGAAGGGTTAGACCGTTCTAGGTATAACAAACCTATTTATGTATATATCTACGATAGATATGGTAAAATTTTGCATGTATTCGATGCTCTAGATTTTAATAGTAGTTGGGATGGCACATTTAAAGGTGAGGTGGTAAAGAGCGACGATTACTGGTATAGTTTTGTGCTTCCAAATGGAAAAGCATATAAAGGTCATTTTACGCTTAAACATTAAAAAAAAATGAAATATTATTAAGAGATTTCCAGCTATTAGATTCTAGGAACATATTGCAGTGAACAGAAAAATAAAGGCTTAAGTAATTTTTTGATAGATTTTACGATCTCGATATAGGTTTTAAGAATCATATTCCATCACATTAAGACATATAAAAAGTGTAGTTTTAAAGAAAATGATATCACTGTAAACTTGTTTGTATTCATAAAAAGAGCTAGAAATACGCTTTATTAATTGCTTTTATGACGAAAATTGGGGTTTAAAAATTAATTTTTTCTAAATCTTTTGATTAGTAAACCGATAATTCGTATTTTTGGTTTACCAAATTGGTTGACCAGTTTAAATTATAAGCAAATGAACATGACTAAAAGTACAATTTCAATTTTATTTCTTTCAATTTTATTTACGGCACAAATGAGTGCTCAAAACGTAAAGAAAATGGTGAAAAACATGCAAGAATTAGATCTTGCTATTAAAAGTGCAAAACCAGGCGACCATCTTGTTATGGCGAATGGGATTTGGGACGATGTAACTATAAAATTTAAAGCCGTTGGAACTAAAGAACAACCTATTGTTCTTGAAGCAGAAACTGCAGGTAAAGTTTTTATAGAAGGACAATCTACTTTAAGATTGGCAGGGGAGTATTTAGTGGTAGACGGTTTACATTTCAGAAATGGATATACTCCTAAATCTACAGTTATCGATTTTAGAACGGATAAAGAAAATATTGCCAATAATTGTAAAGTTACAAATTGTGTAATCGACTCTTTTACACAATTAGACCGTGAAGAAAAAGATCATTGGGTTCAGTTTTTCGGGAAACACAACGAATTAAGTAACTGTTATATTACCGGAAAATCTAATCCAGGACCAACAATTAGAGTGTTTTTAAATGGAAACGAAAACATTAACAATCACCATAGAATTGTAAATAATTATTTTGGAGAAAGACCAAGAGCTGGTGGACCACACGGAGAAACTATCCAAATTGGAGATAGTTATACGTCTATGACTCCTTCTTACACACATGTTGCAAATAACTTATTTGAGAAGTGTAACGGTGAAGTTGAAATTATTTCAAGTAAATCTAACTTTAACGAGTTTGAGCATAACATCTTTTTCGAGAGTGAAGGATCGTTAGTATTACGTCATGGCAACTATGCTAAAATTAACGGTAACGTTTTTATTGGTAATGATACGTCTACAGCAATGGGAGGAATTCGTGTTGTAAATACAGGACACTGGATTACCAATAACTATTTCTACAAAATTAACGGAAACGAGTTTAGAAGTGCTTTAGCAGTAATGAATGGGGTTCCAAAATCACCATTAAATCGTTACAATCAAGTAACAGATGTTGTTGTTGCTTACAATTCATTTATAGATTGCGAAGTACCAATGCAATTTAGTGTAGGATCTAATATAGATAAAAGTGATGTATTACCTGCATCAGAAATTCGTTCTGAACGACCAATTCGTACGGTTGTTGCAAACAATTTAATTTACAATCACGATGCTAGTAAAACAACTCAAATATTTGGTTACGATAAAGTAGATGGTGTAAACTTTAAAAGCAATATTACTAATAATAAAGTAGAAGGTGATGTAGATACAAATGGCGGACTTACACAAAAAGACATCGAGGTAACTAAAATCTCAGATTGGTTCTATGCACCGACTACTAATTTTACAAATGTGTATAACGGGTATGAATTTGAAACGATTAATAAAGACTTTTTAGGAGCAGATAGAACAAAAAGTAAAGCTATTGGAGCTGTAACGTTCCCTTTATCTACTGGTAAAGTTGAAATTAACAAATCTCAATATGGACCAAAATGGTACAAAGTTGAAAAGGCTAAAGCAAAATCTAACACGATAAAAGTCACTTCAGAATCAGATTTTGTTAGTGCTTTAAATAAAGCAAAATCAGGTGATATTGTAGAGTTAAAGTCTGGAACTTATAAGTTGTCTCAAGCGATTAAAATAGATAAAGAAATCACTGTAAAATCTACAGGGAAACGCAAAGCTAAAATAGTATATTCAGGAGCAGCTAACACACCATTATTTCAAATGCTTCCTAAAGGTCATTTAATTTTAGACAATGTAGCTATTGAAGGTACAGAAACTCAAGATGCATTCGCTACTTTAGATAAAAACATGTCTAGCGCTTATAACTTAACGGTTAAAAATAGTGAAATTTCTAACTTTAATAGTGTGCTAACAACATCTAAAGGTTCGTTTGCTGATGATATTATAATTGAAAACACAACTATTAAAGATTGTACTAATGGTATTCAATTAGCATCAGAAGATGATGATAAAGGAGATTACAGTGCAGAATTTGTTACTATTAAAAATTCAGTTTTCGAAAATGTAGATAAAAACGTTTTAAATTACTACAGAGGTGGTTATGATGAATCTTCAATTGGAGGGAATTTAGCTCTAGTAAACAATACCTTTAAAAACAGTGGTTCTAAAGAAGAAAGTAAAATCTTATTACAAACTCGAGGGATTGTAAATATGGATTTTAACGGAAATACCTTTACAAATAACCCAGTATCTTACGTGATTATTCTTTGGGGAGAAAAAGGACAAAAATCTGTAAACAATACCTTGAATAATTCAGGTGAAGTTAAAACAGAACAAAACTTAAAAATGAAATTAATGTACTAATATCGATTAGTTACTTCAACACATTTCAAGCAAAAAGAGCTTACAATTAAAATTGTAAGCTCTTTTTTTTGTTTCATACTTTTAGATGTAACCTCTATTTTAAAAAATAGAACTAAATGCTCAAGGCCCCGCGGAATCCTCTAGCGGCGTAGTAAGATTCGGCTCCATTATGATATATAAAGGTATGGTCGAAACGGAAATCTCCAAATAGTGCACCGCCAAGTGTTCTTATCTTTTCTGGAGTTTCAATCCAACTCGAAGTTTTAGTGTCGACAGGATCTAGACTTTGTAACAGTTTATATTGGGTTTCATTTAATAGGTTAATTCCCATTTCTGTAGCCATATCTAGGGCACTGTTTTTAGGCTTAAATTTTTTTCTTGCATCTAATGCTGCTCGGTCGTAACATAAACTTCTACGGTCTTTCGGACTCTCTTTAGTACAATCGAAAAAAGTATACAAGTCTTCATCTTGGTCGTAATTAACTACATCTGGTTCGCCACCGGTGCGTTCCATTTCGTTAAGGGACCACAATTTATCAGGATTGGCTTCTAACCGAACCAATACTTTAGACCACTCGATATCCTTATGACGATGCCTATTAGCTTCAAATCGTGTTTTTAAAATATTTATAAGGGTCTCTTTTTCTGTGTCTGTTAAAGTTTTGGACATAAGTGTACGTATTAAGATATTGAAAATAAGCAAAAAAATCATCTTAGAAAACAAAGCGTAATGTTTATAAGATTTGTTTTAGCATCAGATTTATTATTCAAATTACTAATTACAGAAAAATGTGTTGTTTCTATTATTTTTCAATTCAAAAATAATCTTCAGTATGAAAGTAAAATACCGTGCTTAATCCTTCAAAAAAAAATCCTTCAACATATTATCATGTGAAGGATTTTTTTTGATTAAGATCGAATTATTTTGAAACCTTATCGACTACAATTTTTTGATCGCGGTTAGCCAATTCCCAAGCGGTATAAAACACCAAACGCGTACGGTTTTCTAGCAAATCGTATTGAATTTTGTCAGGGGTGTCTGTAGGTTTGTGGTAATCGTCATGCGTTCCATTAAAATAGAAAATTACAGGAATATTGTTTTTAGCAAAGTTGTAATGGTCTGAACGGTAATAAAAACGATTCGGATCGTTTTCTGCATTGTATTTATAATCTAACTCAATGTTGCAACATTGTTTGTTTACAGTTTCAGAAATAGTATGTAATTCTGTACTTAGTTTATCGCTTCCAATTAAATAAATATAATTACGGTTGCTACTTTCGCGCTTAGGATCGGTTCTACCGATCATATCGATATTTAAATCGACCATGGTATGTTGTAATGGTTTAATAGGGTTTACATCGGTATAATAACTCGAACCTAATAAGCCTTTTTCCTCGCCTGTTACATGTAAGAAAAGGATAGAGCGTTTGGGACCCTGACCGTTATCTTTAGCCGATTTAAAGGCTTCAGCTATTTCTAATAAAGCGACAGTACCCGAACCATCATCGTCTGCACCATTATAAACTTCGCCGTTTTTAATGCCTTCATGATCTAAATGTGCAGAAATAACTATTATTTCATCTGGCTTTTCTGTTCCTTTAATAAAGGCAGCAACATTTTCAGAATTGAAATTGTCTGCTTGTTTTTCAAATTTTAATTTAAAATCTACCGGAATCGATTTAGGGGTAGATTCCTTATCTATGTTTGGTAAAATGCTTTGCGCCACATTGGTATTTACAATAAAAAAATACATGGACTCGCTTTTCGATTTTAAGGCCATTCTTCCTTTAGCATTTCCAAACCTTTGGGCCGCCATTTGGTAAATTTCTGGTGCATAAAATAAAATGGCTTTGGCCCCTTTTGCGGTAGCAATATCACGTTTTAAGGCAAATTCTTGTCTAAAATTAGACCACTTACTAGCTTCAGATGTTCCAGAAATAACATAAGTACCATCTGGGTTTTTAGGTTCTCCTGCCTTAAATAAAACGACTTTTCCTGAAATATCAATAGATTTATAATCGGAGTAATCGCCCTCTTCTATACCATAACCCGCATAAATAACGTCGTTGGTGTTTATCGCACCAGACTCACTTGGTAAAATAGAAATATAATCGTCTATTAAATTAAATGTAGTACTGTTAATGGTTAATTCTGCTTGCGGTGGGTTAACGGTTTCTAACGGCACGTCCTGAAAGTAATTTCCATCAGACTTGGCAGCAGGTATGCCCAATTCTATATAGTGTTGTTTTAAATATTCTACAGCTTTTTTCTGACCAGGTTCACCGGTTTCACGACCTTCAAATTCATCTGAAGCATAGATCATTAAATCTGTTTTTAACTCGGCTTCAGTTATGCTTTTTGCATAATAATTTACATCGTGTGTTGTATGCGTTATAGGTTTTGTGGCAGTGGTGGTTTTAGAGTTTCCACAGCTTAGAAGTATAGCCGCAACACTAGCAAGTATATAGTTTTTATTCATGGGTTAAGGTTTTATTTTTCTTTTATAACAGACTTTAGATGCATTATAATGCAATACTTTCAAAGTTAATCTTTGGTTTGAATATCGGCATCTAAAGTTGGGCGATTTGGCTGATTAGCTAATTGCCAAGCGGTAGCAAATACTAATTGAGCACGCTTTTGTAACATCTCGAAATTAATTTTATCTACAGTGTCTGTAGCTTTATGGTAGTCTTCGTGAGTACCGTTAAAATAAAAAATTACAGGAATGTTATGTTTTGCAAAATTGTAATGATCTGATCGGTAATAAAATTGGTTCTTATCGTCTTCTGCATTAAAAGTATAATCTAATTCTAAATTGAAAAACGTGTCGTTTACATGTTCCGATGTTAAATGAAGCGATTCGCTTAACCGATCTGAACCAATTAAATATACATAATTAGGGTTGTCTTTATGCTTGTCGTCTACACGGCCAATCATATCAATATTCAAATCTGCTATGGTGTTTTCTAAAGGGAAAACAGGATTTTCTGTATAAAAACGAGATCCGTAAAGCCCGATTTCTTCAGCGGTAACATGCAAAAATAAGATGCTTCGTTTTGGTCCATGGCCATCTAAAACAGCCTGCTTAAAAGCTTGAGCAATTTCTAAAATAGCCACTGTTCCGGAACCATCATCATCGGCGCCATTGTAAATTTCACCATCAATAATACCAACATGATCTAGATGAGCCGAAACAACTAAAACTTCATCAGGTTTTTCTGTTCCTTCAATATAGGCGAGTACATTTTCTGATTCCCCTGTGTTTTCGGGTAAATAGGAGGCAGGAATGTGCTGAAAATATAGGGTATCGTCAACCGCAGCGTTTATGTTTTCATTTATATAATATTGTTTTAAATATTCGGCTGCTTTTTTCTGACCAGGAGTTCCCGTTGCTCGACCTTCAAAATCATCAGAAGCATAAATTTCTAAATGTTGTTTTAGCTCGGTAGTTGTTATGGTTTGTGCATATTGTTTTACCAAGCTACTATCCTGTATCGTTATGGCATCGTCTACTTGGTCAGATTTAGAATTTTCTTTTGCGTTAGAACACGATCCAATCAATAGAAAAGTACTAAGAATATAACAGAATTTTAATGGCATATATTAAGGTTTTATAATTTTTAAAAGAGCGTTTTTAATGTCGCGGAATGATTTTATTTCCGTTATCATCAAATTTAATATCTAAGGTGTCAGCGGCCTTAGTTGTATCTAATTTAGGCGGTGTTTCTTTTTGTTCTACAGCCTCTTGCTTATCAATTTCAGAGTTTGTAAATAGTAATTTATAGAAGGATAAAACTAAAGCTATGCCAGCTAGTAAAACCGAGAGCTGTGCTGTTTTTTTAGGATTTACTTTTTGTTTTGAAATATGTATGCCATAACCACCTAATAGCAAGGCTAAGCCCGAAGGTATGAATGCTAACTTAAACCAAGGCATGGTCGATAATAAAGTAGCCACTATGGCTAAAATTAAAGCGGATATGATGATTAATTTTCTCATATAGATGTAAACCGGAGTAGTTTTATTTAAAACCCGAAAATACAATGTTTTTTAATGGATTACTAACAAAGATATAAAACTAAAAAGGCTCTTTCTGAAATGAAAAAGCCTTTTTAATAGTACTTAATAATAAATATTACTTCCATCCACCACCAAGGGCTTCGTATAAATCGACAACATTTAATAATTTTTGAAGCTTACTTTCTACCACACTAAGTTCTGCATTTAATGCGGCTGCTCTAGCGGTTAAAAGATCTAAATATGTACCGTATCCGTAGTTTAAAAGTTCTTCGGAATTGGCTTCTGCATTTTTAAGTGCCACAACTTCTTGCTCTCTAAATACAATTTTCTTGTTTTCGGCATCAAACTTATATAAAGCGTTAGACACTTCGTTTCCGGCAATTAAAAGGGATTGCTCGAAATTTATCAAGGCTTGTTTTTGTTGGGCTTGAGACACTTCGTATTGTGTTTTAATACTTCGTTTATTGAAAATAGGTTGTGCTAAACCACCAACAATATTGGCGAATATAGAATTTGCACTTATCCAATCTTTTAAATCTAAACTCTGAAATCCGCCAGAAGCTGTTAATGTTAAAGCCGGATAAAATTGACTTTTGGCAACATTCGTTAATTCGAAAGCATTTATTAAAGCATATTCTGCAGCCATAACATCGGGTCTGTTTCTAAGCAGGGCAGAAGGGACTCCTGTTTTTATATCAGAAGTTAATTCTTGGTTATCTAAGATTGTACGTTCTACAGATTGAGCACTTTTACCTAACAATAAATTAAACGTATTTTCTGTTTGATAAATAGCAGTTTCTATATCTATTTTTAAAGCGCTAGCATTCTTGTATTGTGCTATACTTTGGTCTACAGCCACCTGAGTAACCTGTCCAGCTTCCATTAAGGCTTTTATAGTTTCTACACTTTTTTCTCTTACATCTATAGATATGTTGGTAACTTCAAGCTGAGCATCTAAAGCTAATAACTGATAGTATGTTGTTGCAATACTAGAAACCAACATGGTTTTAACCGCTCTATGTGCAGCAACAGATTGTAAGTAATTAGCATCGGAGGCCCGTTTAGCACTTCGAATTTTTCCCCAAATATCGGCTTCCCAAGATAGGTTTGCAGATAATTCAAATTGTTCTATCGACCCATTAAAAAATGAACCGAATTGACTGTTTTTAGAAAGTTCTTGATGCGTAGCGCTTGTATTTAATCCAACACTTGGCAGATACCCCGCTTTACCCTGTTTTGCATAAGCTTCTGCGGTTGCCATTTGTTGAATGGCCATTCTAATATCCATATTATTTTGCAGGCCTTCTTCAATATATTGATTCAAATACGGGTCTGTAAATAAATCTTTCCATGATACATCGGCCATAGATAAACTATCGGTAGATAGATTCTCGGTACGGTATAAATCGGGTGTTTCTTCAAACTCTGGCCGTTCATAATCTTTGGCTACAAAACAACTTTGTAAAGTTATCGCAGCAAAAAGTAAAACTCCAAACTTATTTAGCATATTATGTTTTATAATTGATATCATACTAGTGTTCTTCAATGTTATGTTCTACGATGGCTGGTTTACTAGATACTTTTTCTTGTAACCATTGGAATAATATAAAAAGGATAGGTATGACGAATACACCTAAAAAGGTTCCTATAAGCATTCCTCCAGCAGCACCTGTACCAATAGATTTGTTTCCTTCGGCACCAACTCCTTGTGCTAAAACCAGAGGCATTAATCCTAAAATAAAGGCGAAAGAAGTCATTAAGATTGGACGCAAACGGGCTTTCGCACCATGTATTGCCGCACTCACAATATCTTCTCCATTTTTACGCCGTTGCAGTGCAAATTCTACAATAAGAATGGCATTTTTGGCGAGTAAACCAATAAGCATGATTAAGGCGATTTGGAAATAAATATTGTTTTCTAAACCTAAAAACTTCGTACTTATATAAGCTCCAAATACCCCAAAAGGAATGGAAAGTACCACGGCAAAAGGCAATAAATAACTTTCGTATTGAGCACTTAATAAGAAGTAAACGAATAAAATACTTAAGATAAAAATAAACGTAGTTTGGTTTCCTGCATTAACCTCTTCTCGTGTTAAACCAGAATAGGCTATCGAATAATTACTTGGTAATTTCGCGGCTTCTTCCTCTATAATTCTAATGGCATCACCAGTACTAAATCCGTCGTTAGTAGCACCTGTAATGGTGGTTGAATTGAATAAATTAAATCGGGTTACAGACTGCGGACCGTACACTCGTTTTAAATTAACAAACTGAGTAATAGGAGCCATTTCACCAGAATCGGTTCTTACGTACATGCTATTTAAAGCATTTACATCGGCACGATCTTCTGGTAAAGCTTGAATATAGACTCTAAATTGTTTTCCAAATCGGGAAAAATCTGAAGCATAAATCCCACCAATATACCCTTGTAGAGTAGAGAAGATACTATTAATAGGAACTCCTTTCTCTTTTGCTAAAGGCACATTCACTTCCATTTCGTATTGTGGATATTTTGTATTGAAGGAGGATTGTGCATATTTAATCTCTGGGTGTTTCATTAAAGATGCAGCAAAATCTTGGTTCATTTTGTCTAAGTCGGAAAACTCACCTCCAAATTTATCTAATAGGTTTACTTCAAATCCGGCAGAGTTACCAAAACCACGAATACTAGGAGGGGCAAAGAAAATAATATTTGCTTCTGGCACTGCGGCTGCTATACCAAATAATTTTCCGGTAATAGCATTCGAAGACAGTGCATCATCTTCACGTTTGTCCCAATTTTCTAATTTTATAATTCCGAAACCATAGTTTGTTCCAGAACCACTAATTAAGCTTCGTCCTTTAATAAAGTTAACACCTGCAACACCTTCTAAACCATTAATTCTGGAATATAAGTCTCTAGCAACGGCATCGGTTCTATCTAAAGAAGATCCTGGAGGTAGCTCGATATTAGCAAAAATAATTCCTCTATCTTCATTAGGTACAAATCCTGTAGGCGTTGTTTTTGCAGCCCAAAAGATTCCAGCAACTGCTATGGCTAAAAGTAATACTGGCACCCATTTTTTTCGATATAAAAACTCAAGAGATTTTCCGTACTTAGTAACTGTGGCGTTAAATCCGCGATTAAAAAGTGTGTAAAAACGTTGTAAGGCATTCTTACCTTTTAGGTCTTCATCGTCTTTATGTGTTTTTAATAATAAGGCACATAATGCCGGACTTAAGGTTAATGCGTTTACAGCCGAAATTAAGATGGCGATAATTAAAGTAACACCAAATTGCTCGTAAAATACACCTGTTGGACCTTGAACAAATGTTACCGGAATAAATACTGCGGCCATTACTAAAGTTATCGAGATAATAGCACCAGAAATCTCATTCATAGCCACTAAGGTGGCCGTTTTCGGATTTTTTTCGCCATCGTCCATTTTGGCATGTACGGCTTCTACAACTACGATAGCATCATCTACTACAATACCAATAGCAAGGACAAGAGCAAATAAGGTTAATAGGTTTATAGAATACCCAAAAACATTCAGGAAAAAGAAGGTTCCTATAATAGATACGGGTACTGCAATAGCTGGAATTAATGTGGATCGAAAATCTTGTAAAAAGATGAATACTACCAAAAATACCAGCAAAAAGGCTTCCAATAAAGTATGAACTACTTTTTCTATAGAGGCATTTAAGAATAAACTGGTATCGTAAGGAATAAATACCTTTAAACCGTCTGGTAAATCTTTTTCAACCGTACTTAATGTGGCTTTTATATTTTCAATAATCTCTTGGGCATTAGACCCTTTTGTTTGAAAAATTCCCATAAACACGGCAGGTTTCCCCAAACTCATCGCATTAGAAGAATACGATTGTGCATCTAATTCTATTTCGGCAACATCGTCTAATTTAAGAAACTCGCCATTTCCTAACGCTTTAATTACGATATCTCCGTATTGTTGTTTTTCTTTAAAACGTCCGCTATAAGTTAAAACATAAGAGAATGCTTCACCGTTATTCTCACCTAAGGATCCGGCGGCAGCTTCTAAATTTTGCTCTTTTAAAACGGTCGTGATATCTGATGGAATTAAATTATACGCTGCTAATTTTTCTGGTTTTAACCAAATACGCATCGCATAATCTTGTTGTGAAAACACACTAACATCTCCAACACCACTAATACGTTGCATGGCAGGAATAACGTTAATTTTTAAGTAATTCTGAATGAATGTTGCATCGTACTCATCATTTTCAGAATACATAGAAATAAACATTAATGCACTTGTTTCTTGCTTCTGGGTGGTAACCCCAGTGGCAATTACTTCTGCAGGCAATAATGGATTTGCTCTAGATACACGGTTCTGAACGTTTACCGCAGCAATATCGGAATCCATTTCTTGGTCGAAATATACCGTGATTTCTGCTGTACCATTATTAGATGCGGTAGAGGTAATGTAGGTCATGCCTTCTACACCGTTAATTTGTTCCTCGATAGGAATAATAACACTCTCTAATACAGTTTCTGCATTGGCTCCAGGATAAGATGCACTAACCTTAATGGTTGGTGGTGCAATATCTGGATACTCTTCTACCGGTAAACTCGTTATACTGATGACTCCAAGGAGCACTATGATAATAGAAATTACCGTTGAAAGTACAGGTCTTTCAATAAATGTTTTTAACATACTCTATGAATTTCTAGTTTTTAAATAATACTTCTATAGGTTTAGTAACCTCATCGAAAGGAACTTCTTGAGGGGTAATAACCATGTCGTTTCTTACTTTACCAATTCCGGAAGCAACAATTTTATCGTTAGCATTTAAACCAGATTCTAAAACATATAAACCATCTATAGATGCTTTAACTTTTATAATCGTATTTACCGTTTTATTATCTTCTCCTACTTTATAAAGCATGATGTTTCCTTGTTGTTCGTAAGTCGCTTTTTGAGGGACTACTATGGCATCTTCATAAACCACAGGAATTTGAATGGTACCACTACTACCGTTAGAAATTAAACGATTTGGATTGTTAAAAACGGCTCTAAGACTTACGGTCCCTGTATTTTGATTGATTTGTCCAGAACTGGTTTGAATTTTACCCTTTTCTGAATAGACACTTTTATTAGCCAAGATTAAGTTTACATCTGGGTAATGTGTTAATTTTTCTTCTAAGTTTTTCCCTTCGGTATTTTCTAGAAAGTCTAAGTACTGCGTTTCGTTTAAACTAAAAAAAGCATATACTTTACTAATATCGCTTACAATGGTTAATGGAGTAGGGTCGCTTGGACTAATTAAAGCACCTTCTCTAAAATTAATAGCACCCACATAACCATCTACCGGACTTTTAATTGTGGCATAGCCAATGTTTGCGTTAATAGCACTGTAACTCGCTTCTGCTTGAGCCAAATTTGCTTTGGCTGTTTGTAATTGTACAGGACTAATAATACCTTTTTCTACTAAAGGAATTAATTTTTCTACCTCAACTTGGGCCACATTAACACGAGCTTTTGCAGCTCCAGCATCCTGACTCAAAGATTGAGTTTCTAACTTAAAAAGAACTTGTCCTTTTTTTACAGGTTCTCCTTCGTCTATTAATACCTCTTGAATATAACCGCTCACTTTAGCTCTTACTTGGCTACTCACGATTCCACTAATGGTAGCAGGGAAATTTTGGTAAGCCGTTACTGTTTTGTTTTGTATTACGGTAACCGGAAAAGCAGGAGCTTGTTGTGGGGCTGACTGTTTTTCGGCTTCTTTTCCGCAACTTATTAAAGTTATGGCTATAAGAAATAGCGATAATATCGTGTAATGTCTATTTTTCATTAGTATCCTATTAAATGTTTTGGTTGTTTATTTTTTCTTTTAAAATGGTAATGCTTTTTGTGGCTTCTTCTAAAAACTTGATGTTATCATTATGAAAATCTAGATTAAATGGTTTTTCATCATTTGGATCTTCATCGTTCACTGTTTTTTTGAATTGCTTTACTTCAATGTGGATATCTTTTAAATTTTCCCAATTGGTTATAATCTCATCGATGTCCTGAATTATGGCATCCTGATTAAAAACAAAATATTTTTTTCGGTCGCCAGACTTCGTGAAATATTTAATTTTTTTTAAATCCTGTAAATGGTTTAAATGTGTAGAGATGGTACTTTTACTGGCACCTAGGTTAACCAAAAGATCATCGAAAGTAGAGCCTTTTTTTCCTGTAAGTATAATGAACGACAATATTCGTGCTGCTAAAGGCGCGATTTGAGAAACATGTTCAAAATGAACCCCAAGCTTTTCTACTAACCTTTTTTTTTCTTGAATGAGTGCTTCTGTCATTTTGTATATTAATGATTTTGTATGCAAATATAAAGTTAGTTCGGAAACTACCGAACTAAACGAAGTTAACTAATTGTTAAAAAAATAAAATATTATAACTTAATATAATTTAGAGGAACTCTTTGTTATTCATCTTGTTAATCGGTTTTAATTAGGTAGAAAAACAGATGTTTGGCCTAATTTGACAAGGCCCTAAAAATGAAATAGAGGATAAAATGAGAAGAGGAAGACAGCTAGGTTATAGAATATAGTAGTCGGCTACCAAGATTATAAAAACTTAAAAACCCCAAATTCGAAATTGAATTTGAGGCTTTTCCCAAAAAAACACCATGAAGTGTGTATTGTATAAATGGAATGCTTTACATGGTACATTTACATTCTCCAGGGCCTTGAAAAATATCCCAGCCTAGAGTGATCATATGGGTACCTGTATTATATCCAAAAAAGTCGTTAACGGTTACTTGGTATGAGTAAGCAAAATATAAGTTGTTTATTTTAACACCTGCCATTGGACCAACGTTTAGAGGCTTTAAAACTTGGTCGTTTAAAAAACGATACGATAATCCTGCCCAATAGTAACTATACGGAGTTTTGTATCTAAATTTTACGTTTAAATCTGTAGTCGACCTTCCGTCACTTTCGTAATATTGAATGTAGGTTGAAGGTTCAATTTCAAATTCGCTATTTCTAGATTTTCTAAAAATATATCCCGCATAAACTTGATAGTTTCTTAAACGTGCAGGTTCGTTAGTATCGAAGATTTTAAGATCTTTATTCACCACATTGTTAATATTTAAACTGATGTAGAATTCTTTTAAACGGTATAAAGCAGACACATCAAAATTGTGGTTTATGGTTTTACGGTCGTCTGTCACCGAGGCATCAGGACCGTTAAATTCGTTAACATCGATTCTAAAAGTATTCACGTTATACGAAATACCAAACGATAAAAAGCTATCGTTATCATAGTCTAAAGTTAAGTGATGCGCGAACGATACTTTTGCTCCAGATTGATTGGTGTATCCGTTTTTATCATTATAAATAAAGGCACCAACACCAGAACGTTTTCCAATACGCATATCGGCAGCTAATGATTGGTTATCGGGTGCATCTTTTATACCTACCCATTGTGTGAGTCCGTTGGCACGTATTTTAATATTTTCTCCAATTCCGGCATAAGCGGGTGACAGGATAAAAGGGTTGTCTGCTAAATATTGTGTGTAAGTTGGTATTGTTAATTCTTGTGCGTGACTCATCAGCGAGAAAAGACACAGCATTAAAATAAGATTAAATTTTTTCATGGTATGTAGGTTTTATTTTGGGGGTTTAATAAAACCCTGGTTGCTTTGGGAAACAACCAGAGTTTAGGTGTTCTTATCTGTAAAGGGTGAAATGCCCAACATATTCTTTTTGAGAAATTGTAAGATCGTTTAGGTTAATAGTATACCAGTAATCTCCTGTAGGTAGGTTACTTCCATTATACCTTCCGTCCCATTTCTCATTACTTTTAAGTACTTTAACTACACGACCGTAGCGATCTAATACTTTAGTTACAATGTTAGGATAAGCAGTGGCATTTATAGGTCCCCAAGTATCATTTTCGCCTGTACCATCAGGAGTGAAATAATTAGGAATTTCTATTTCTATAAAGGTACCAGGGATGATTAATAATTGTATACAACCCATAGCATCTGTTACTTTAACTTCTATTGGACCACTTTCTGTTAACTTATACACGTTATTGCTACCATAGTCAACTCCGTTAAAGGAATAGGTATAGTCTTCTGTTCCTCCAGACACAATGGCTTCAATTTCATTTAAGTCTCCTTCTTTTACTTCTAATTCTAATGGCAGTGGGTTGTCTATAGTTAAAGTTAGGGTTGCAGAACAACCAGATAGATGAACCACTTCAATTTCGTAAGTTCCAGAAGCTAAGTTTGTAAAACTATTTTCGGTTTTATTAATTTCTCCGTCTATATAATAAGAAACAGCACTTTCAACCTCATCATCTACAATGATATGAGTTTGATTTATACCACAACCGTAAACCGTTTTTGCTACTGGGGCAATATTAACAGGTGTTGCAATTGTAGTTTGTACTGTTGTTGTACATCCGTTAGCATCTTTTACATAAATGGTATATGTATTACCTCCTTTTAAATTATCGAAAATCAGCTGACCTTCAACAAAATTATTATCAGGATCTAAACTTGTGTAATATGGTGGTGTTCCCGAGTTTCTAATTATTTCGATTTCTATTGCAGCATTATTTTCGTTAGCACAAGTTTCATCGTAAACTCTTAAAACACTTGCTTGAATAGGTGTTGGCTCTGTTACCGTTTCTGTGGTTTCAAAATAACAACCAGTTTCGTCATACACTCTTACAGTATAAGTTCCAGCCGTTAAGTCTGTGAATGTACTGTTTGTAGTTTGATCAAAATTAGGTGAAATAGCATAGGTGAAATTTCCTTGTCCACCAACGGCATTTGTAACGGTAATAGTACCCGAATTGTCTCCATTACACAGTACTTCTGTATGATCTACATCGGCAGATATTGGTGTGGTAGGATCAATGTCTACAGCCACAGTTTTTATACAACCGTTAGTATGTTTAACCGCAATAGTATGTGTACCTACACTTAAATTTGTGAATACATTAGTCGAAGCAAAAGCACCTCCATTTAATGCATAGGTTACATCGGTCTTAACAGCATCTTCTACAGTTACCGTAACTAGGTTACCAGATGCATTAGCGGTACAGTTACTTTCTACAGTTGCTACTGGATTGAAGTCAATTCCTGCATCGATGTCGATGTTTAGAGGAATAATTTCACATCCGTTAGCATCTTTTATTCTGATGTCGTATTCTGAGCCACCTTTTAAGTTTTCGATAATAAATTGATTACCGGTTACTGGTTGGAAAGGCGTATTGTTAAGCTTAATCTCATAAGGCGCTGTTCCTCCAGAAATATCAACGGTAATACTTCCATCTTGAGCTTTAAAACATACTTCGTTCGATGCCGTTGCAGTAGCATCTAATCGAGCTGTTGGCTGATTAATAATCGTTCCGTTAACTACAGTTTCGCATCCTAAAGTAGCATCTAGTACTTTAATAGTATACGATCCTGCTAATAAGTTAGAGAATGTATTAGATGTGACATACGTATAGTTTGGTGAAATAGCATATTGATAATTTCCTGAGCCACCAGTTGCAGTTACAGTAATTTCTCCTGTAGCATCTCCAAAGCAAAGCACTTCTGAAGCTACTGTTGTTGTAGCCGCTATTGGCGTTAATGCATTAATAGTAAATGGTTCCTCTTTAATACATCCAGAAATGTGTTTTACATACACGATGTAATCGCCAGGGGCTATGTCTGTGAATACATTAGATGTTGTATATGAAATACCATCTAGAGCATATTCTACTTCTGCTTTTTGGTCCTCATTTACAATCACAGTTACGGTATTACCAATGGTATTATTATCACAGGTATCATCTACTATAACCTCTGGTTCTAGGATAACTCCAGAATTAACAATTATTGTAGAATCTGTAATGCTACAACCATTAGCATCTTTTATTTGAACCGTGTATTCTGTAGCACCTTCAAGGTTATTAAATACATGATTGTTTGAAGTTACAGCCTCAAAAGAGCCACCGTTTAAACTAATTTCATAAGGCGCTGTTCCGCCGGCAATATCTACTGTAATACTTCCGTCGTTAGCTTGGTAACACATTTCGGAAGTTGCATTTATGGTTGCCGTTAAAGGAGCAGAAGGTTCGTTAATAACAATGTTATCTAGTATAACCTCGCAACCAATTTCGTCTTTAACCATTATTTGATAAATACCAGCACTTAAATTACTGAATGTATTCGAGTTTTGTAAGTTGAAATCTGGAGAAATACCATACTGTAAAGTTCCTGTGCCTCCAGTTGCATTTACAACAATTTCACCATTAGTTTCTCCATAACACAATACTTGAGACATTACGGTGTAATCTGCAACAATAGGTTCTAATGGATTAATTTCGAATTCCACTGTTTGTGTACAGCCGTTCGTGTGTTTTACATAGGCCGTATGGGTTCCTACAGGAAGGTTTGTGAATTCATTAGTTGGTTGATAATTAATACCATCTATAGAATATTGCACACTGTCTTTAACATCTTCATTTACATTAATAATAATATCAGACTGTGGACCATTGTTATAACATGCTTCAACAATCTCAACCGATGGATTTAGTTCTACTGCAGCATCCATAAACTTTTGGGTATCGGAGCTGTCAGAGCTACAGTTGTTAACATCGGTTACCCAAATTTGGTAGAAGGTATCTCCAGATAACCCAGTGAAGGTATATTCATTCGTTAAAATGTTATCCACATTTGTGAGGAGGGCTCCGTTAGCCTCTAATTTAATAGCATAAGGCATGGTTCCTCCTGTAATTTGGATTGTTATAGATCCGTTGGCTTCTCCTAAACATTGCTCACCTACTAAAGCAGTAATTTCAGCATTTAAAAGTTCAGGTTCGTTAATGGTAACGGTTATAATTTGGAAACATCCACTTTGATCTTGAACATACACCTCATAATCACCAGGAGCTAAATCTTTAAAAGTGTTCGTGTTTACAAACTGATCTAAGTATGGTGAAATAGCATATTGAATCGTTCCTGTTCCGCCAGAAGCATTTATAGTAATAGTACCATCATTTTGGCCATTACAAGTAACATCTGTTTTCGTAAACGCCACCTCTAAAGGATTAGGGTCTGTAATGGTAATAACCTCCGAAACTGCACTACAATCTGCACCACTATAGGCATAAACTAGATAGATTCCTGCTGTTAAGTTGGTAAATATTCCACTAGTTTGTGGTGCCGTGATAACATTATTAGTAGCTGCATCGTAAAGTTGGTAAGTGTAATTACCTAAACCATGAGATGCTTCAGCTGTAATAGTTGCATTATTATCTCCTGCACAAGTAATAAAGGCAGCAGAAAGATCTATTTTTAAATCTACTGGAATAATAGGCTCCACTACTACTTTATTACTTAAAACAATATCACAATCGTTGGCATCTTTAATGTAGTACTGGTAAGTACCAGCTCCAACCTGAAATGTAGATGGATTAGTAAATGGATTGAAATTACTTCCATCTGTACTGTATTGATATGGTGCTGTTCCTCCAGAAACCGATAGTGTGATTGATGCTTCAGTATCACAGGTTGCCGATGCATTAAGCGTTAATTCTCCTTCAATAACATCTGCAGGTTCTGTAATGGTTACATTAGGCGTAATAAACTCACAATTCCAACCATCATTCACTACAACATAATATGTACCTGCTGCTATATTTTTAAATACATTATTTGGTTGTGGTCCAGACGATGTACCTGTAGCCGTATTAAATAAGGTATATAAATAGCCGCTTCCTTGACCACCGGTAACGTTGTTTACGGTTATTTCTGCATTAGCATCTCCAATACAAGATAAATCTGTTAACGATGCTGAAATTGTAGCATCCATAGGAGTAGGAGCGTCTAAGGTAATATTAGCAGACGAGAAGTAACATCCACTTGCATCTGTAACGTTTACTTTATAAGTTCCAGCTGCTAAGCCTTCAATACTATTATCTGCCGATGCGGCTTGTAAAACAGCACCTGCAGCAGTTGTAAATTCATACATTAGGGCACCTGTTCCGCCAGAACCAATAGCTGTAATGGTTCCTAAATCGTTAGTACACGTTACACCAGTAGTTTCTATATCTACTGCAATACCAGAAGCTGGTGTAGAGATATTAAATACAGGGGTATTTGTAGAACAGAACGGTAATTCTGTTTCTGTAATTTCTACATAGAAATTTCCTGCAGGTAAATTATTTATTACTAAAGTACCATTAAAAGGATTTACAGTACCACCAATAGCCGGAGATAATTCATTTCCGTCTGTATCTCTTACTCCGTACGTATAGGTTCCTGCATACCCGGTAATACCAATCGTTACGCTTCCGGTGTAATCACCATAACATAATACGCCCGTAACTGCGTCAACCGTCGTTTCAATGGTATTGTAAGGCGCAACAGTATACGGTTCTGTAATTCCATAACATCCAGTTTCTTTATTAGTTACCATAAATGTGTAGGTTCCTGGTTCATCTAAAATAAATTCATTAGAATCTTGAGGTGTTCCCGATGGTAATAATTGATAGATGTATTCTGTTGGATTATCGTTAAGTGTTAAAATAATTCTTTCACCATTGTTACAGCTAATCGCATCTACCTGATCGATTTTAATATCTTCCATTTCTGGTAATGGCTCAATGATTACAGAACCTGCTATTTCGCATCCATTAGCATCTTTTACAAAAGTTTGAATGGTTTGAGGGGTTCCAGAGTCTATGACACTAAACGTATTTGTTTTAAAATAATCGGTACCGTTTATACTATAATAATATGGCGTTGTACCACCAGTAGCTTCAATGGTAACGGTAGATGTATTTGCGGTATTATTTATAGCACAAGTAAACTCTGTCGCGGTAGCAGTTGTTGCTAAAATACCAGGCTCTGTAATTGTAATGGCTAATTCGGCCTCACAGTTTCTAGCAGAGGTTACTTGTATAAGGTAGTCACCAGCACTTAAGTTCTCAAAAATACCAGAAGTATTAGATTGTGCTACAACTGCAGGAGATGTACCGGTTAAGGTGTAGGTGTAAGGTAAATTAATTTGGTTGTTAGGCAATCTAACCGTTACACTACCATCGTTACCACCATTACAATTCACATTATCAATTTGTACATTATTAATATCGAAAGCCACTGGAGTTCCAGCAGGAATTTCAACATCTATTGTTTTAACACAATTGGTTTCATTATCTGTAATGCTTATTGTATATGTTCCCGAAGGTAAATCGTTGAAAGTGTCTCCAGATAAATTACCAGCAGCAGGAGATAGAGAATAGCTATAATTGCCAGATCCTCCTAATGCATTTACAGTTATACTTCCATCGGATACATTACAATCTGGCGTAGCAGAAATATGTGCAGAAGCACTTCCGTTTAAAGGAGGATAGATTGTGATTTTCTCTTCAGAAGTACAACCGTTGCCATCTTTTAATACGATAGTATGTTCACCAGAATTTAAATTTGTTAACTCGAACGCATTAGAGCTATCTTCGTTATAGGTTTTAAAAGCAGAACCATTAATACTGTATGTATATGGAGCTACACCTTCTTGATCGCGAGTTACAATAATAGTAAAGTTTCCTTCTTCACCACAAATTGTAGTAGCATCTACGATAGCTGTTAAGGTTGGCGCTGTGTCTATAGGCAAGGTTATTGTTGCTGAGGTTTGTTGGATACATCCAAAAACATCCATGGCATATACATCGTAATCTCCACCTTCGGCATGGAACACTTTAGTGTCTAACCAGGCATCGCTAACCGTTGGAGTTGCACTACCAGACGGTAAGAATAAATATTGATAAGGTGCTGTACCGTATTTAGCTTGTGCGGTAATAACACCAGCTTTATCATAACAATTATCATTTTTAGTGATTGTTGCAGTAACTTCTAAAGGTTCTGGTGATTCTGAAATTGTGAATGGTGTAGAAGCTATAGAACATCCGCCTACTTCATTAAATAAAATATAGTAATCGCCTGGCTCTAAAGAACCGAAATTTGTAACTGAAATATCCGAGCCACTAAGTCCTGTTTCTCTTCCAGAGAATCCTGTGTCTTTATGTGAATTGGCGTGGAATATTTTATACGTTACTTCTGAAGCCACGTAATTTCCAAATGTAAATGAAACACTTCCGTTATCACTTCCTGTACACGTTACATTATGTTCATCATCAATGGTAGCTGTTAAATTTGATTGAGAATCTATTGGGGATTCAGCAGCTTTTATTATATAACATTTTGTTATTTCATCATATACAACAAAAGTATAAAGTACTCCAGGTATTAAATTGTCAAAGGTATATGTTAACGGTGTAGTTGGATCTGGATCATAGTATGTCGTTGTATATGGAGGTGTATTGGTTTCTAAAATTCCAAACTTATATTTATCACTTGATATTGAAGTGTTGACAGTTACTGTTGCTATACCGTTGTTGGTGCAATTGTTTGGAATTGATGAAATGTCGACTGTTAAATCATCGGGAGGAGAAGCTATAACGATTTTATCTTTAATAATAGAACACCCATTAGCATCAACTACATTTACTTGGTAAATTCCGTAATCAATTACAATAAAAGTATGATCTTCTCCTGCGGCAGGAACATACGATTTTGAGTAACCAAAATTATTAGTCACATAGTAGGTATAACCAGGTGTTCCTCCATTAACATTTTTTACAATGATTTCCCCAGATAGAGGGTTGATAGCATCCTGTTGACAGATGATATCTTGAGTACCTATTTCAAAGGAAATTTTTTCAGGCTCTGCAATAGTAATCGTTTCGTTAGCATTACATCCATTGGCATCGGTAATGGTAACCGTGTATGTTCCTGCTTTCAATCCAGACGTTTGATTTCCTAAATCATTCCCGTTTTGATCGATAACAGAGATTGAATATGGAGGTAATCCGCCTGTAGCATCTACAGAAATAGCTCCGCTATTGTCGCCATTACAGAAAATTCCTTGAGTGATAGCAAGGCTAGGAGCATTAAGTACTGGTAACGGACTAATAATTACATCGGCAGATTCTACGGTACATCCTAAAGCATCTGTAATTAAAAAATTATAAGTGCCGTCTGTAGTTGCATTGTAGGTAAATGCCGTACCCGTTACGGTTGTTTTAGTACCGTAATTTCCGCCATTTACTGCCACTTGGTAGGCGTAGTTTGGCGCTCCTCCCGTTATGCTGACGTCTATAGTAGCATCTGGAGTTGTAGAACAATCTAAGTTTTTAGACTGAATGGCCTCTACTATCATTTGTGGTGCTATAGTTTGATTAAGCACTGTAGCAGGACAACCGTTAGCATCTTTTACTTCTATGGTATAATCGCCAGCTGTTAAGTTAGAAAAGGTATTGTTATCTTGAAATGCACTTCCGTTTAAACTATAAGTATAAGGTGCTTTTCCTCCAGTTACATTTACAATTATAGAGGTACTGCTACCGTTACTTGAACATAATTCAGATGCAGCATCTATAGTTGCAACCGGTGCTGAGGTAGAAATTAAGTCGAACGAGTCTGATACCGAACAACCGGAAATATCTGTAATGGTATAAGTATGTGTTCCAGATTGATTTAATCCGTTAAACACCTTATTCTTTTGAGGTCCAACTGTTGTACCGTCTGGTAAGGTTAAGCTATAGGTTTTGGCGCCTTGTCCGCCAGATGCATTCAAAGTAATAGAACCTTCAGTACTACAAGACATTGGCGTAATATCTGGTGTTCCGCTAACCAACGGATTTCCAGGTTCTGAAATCGTTACAGAAGTCGTCGCTTTACAATTCGTAGTTTCGTCTGTAACTTCTATAGTATAAGTGCCTGCAGCATAATTGAAATTTAAAGTTGATGCTGATTGAGCGGTTTGTAATGCTCCACCATTAATAGAGTAGGCGTAAGTTGAAACAAAACCGTCGATAGTAAATGTAGCTTCCCCGCTATCGCTTCCTGCACAATTAACATCGCCCACTACAGTTCCTTGAACTGTAATTGGAGAAATGGCTTCAATAGTATAAGAATCTGAAATGCTACAACCTTTTTCGTTGGTTACTAAAAACGTATACGTTCCCGCTGGTAAATTATCGAAAACATTACTTGTTCCGTTATCAATAGTATTAGGAGATGTCATTTTGTAATTAAAAGTTCCATTACCACTAACATTAAGTGTTACTGTTGCCGAGGTTACGCTACAAGAAACTTCTGTACTAGAAAACGAAATTGACTTAGGCGCATTTGCCGATTCTATAACAATACTGTTAGTTGTAAATGTACAGTTATTGGCATCCTTAATTACAATAGCGTAGGTTCCAGAAACCAGATCGCTAAATGTATCTGAGTTTTGAAAGTTTATACCATCTATACTATAAGTATAAGGCGACGTTCCGCCAGACACATTTTGAGCTTGAATAATTGCTGTTTGTGTACAGCTATAGTCTTGAATTAATACAGCTTCTCCTTCAATAGAAGAAGAGCCTTTAATTTCTGCAGTATCTTGAAGTTTACAGGTTGAACCGTTTATTGTATAATTGATTTCAATTTGATACGAACCCGTATTTAATTTACTAAACACATTCGAAGTTTGGAATTTTGTTCCGCCATCAATACTATATTCTAAAACATAACCATTCGTATTTGCTACATCAATTTTTATGCTTCCTTGATTGGTTTCAGAACACGTATTATCTGTTGTCGAAATGGTATAAGTTGGAGCGTCGGCTTGAGTGATTTCTACCTGTGTATTGGCTTCGCAATTGTTAGAATCGAATACTTTGATAGAGTAAGTGCCAGCGGTATCAACCGTAATGATATTACTTGTTTGGTAATCTGTTTCATTATTTATATAGTAAAAATATGGAGGAGTACCACCTTCTGTAGTTATAGTAATTTCACCATCTCCACAACCTACGGGAGCTGTAATTGCTGCCGATACTTTTAATGGATCTGGTTTAATAATGGTAACATCTTCGGTATACGTACAGCCATCGGAAGTTGAAACACTTACCGTATAATCTCCTGCATTTAATTTATCAAAAGAATAATCGTTATCATCTATCGGACCAACCGTATTAATAACTTTTGCTCCTTGTTTTAGTTCGAATGTGTATTGCGGATCTACATCGTTAATTTGTATCCTAATTTTTCCTTTATCTGTAGCACAAAATGGTTGTGTGGTAATAACATCTGCAGTAAAATCGCGCTCTCTAACAGGAATATTTGGCACGGTAAATACACAGGTTCCGTTAGTTACTCCTTTTGGTCTAATATGAACCGTATAATTCCCAGCTGTTGCAATTTGGAAAATATTTGAATCTTGGTAAGTCCCATCTTCACCAGTAATACTAAACTCATATCCATCTGGCACACCTTTAATAGTGATATTACCTTCTGTCTCACAAATAATGTCGTTATGTGTTTCTGTAGGTGTGAATAAGTTTTTATGCACATTAAAATAGAAACGCACGAAACAACCATCCTGATAAATAATTTGCAATCTGTATTCTCCTGCTTCTGAAGCATTATAATTAGCAGAGTTTCCTACCTCACTCCAAGTACAATCGCTGCTTTTATTCGCACAGTTTGTAGTTGAATCGCTACAGCTACCTTCGTTAAGTTTTTCCCAAACAATGCTTTGTGCATCAGTAATGTTAGACTCTAAAAGTCTAGAATCGCCTTCGCCACATAAAAATAATAAAGGTAATTTACTATTATCGTCTGGACAAGTAACCACTTGGTTGGCATATTTTAAAATAGGATTTGGAAGGTCTGCTCCAAAACGAACTACGTTAACCGTTTCTGTAATAGAAACACAAGGCGTATCGGTAGTGTTTACCGACGTGTATATTCCTGGTTCTGTAACGGTAATAGTTTGTGTGGTTCCAAGCGGCGTTCCATTTGTAGGCGTCCCTTTGTACCATTGGTAGGTTTTATACCCTTCTCCAGCAGATATTTTCATAGAGCTGCTACAAAGTACTTCTTCGCGTTCAAAGGTACAACCATCAATATCTACTAAAAAGTTAGTAGATCCAGGTGTTGTTAAACCGCAATTTCCTATACCAGAAACACTCGGGCTTTCGTTACCAACAATGTTTCCAGAAGTTCCACTATAATAAGTAGAATAGGCTTGATTTTTTACTATGTTAGAACAGGCATCACGAAGTTTAAAACACTCCTCGATAACCTTTACTTTAATTCTTATTTCGTATTGTGCACCACCTTCTTTTACTAAAGCATCAGGAATATTAAAGTCTAATGCGTGGCTAGGCTGATCGTAAGTATAGGTAACGCCAGGAGCGTTAACCAAATTTATTTCTAAATAATCAACATTTATAGGAAGGGCATCCTTTAACGTATATTTTATAGCATCATCGTTTCCTGTATTTTGAAATTTTAATACATATTCTAATTCTTGCCCCAAAACAACATCCCCATTATTAATGTCTTTTCCCGAAGTATCCTCAACGACTTTCGTTAACGTGATATCCGGTTGAATAATTTCAACGGCAAAAGCGTTAAAATAGAAGTGAAACACATCGGTTTCTGTCCCCAAAGTAATGATTGCTGAAGTATCTCCGTTATCAATGATACCATTACCAGGATTGTCAATTTGTATAATACCCCCATCATACCCTAAGGTGTTAGAACTGTTCGGATTTCTAACATCGTTTCCTGAAATGGTGGTTACACTACTATTAAAAAAGTTATCATTATCTCTTCCTGGTGCAGACAATTTTGCTCCGTTAATAGCTAAATAGTCACCAGTAAAACCATAATCACCTTCTAAGCAAGCAAAAGCATATTTCGCACGTACTGGTCCGATAGGAATTGTTTTAAATCCGTCGATAGGAACATCTAATTCAACACCTCTTCCAATGGCACTAAACCCATCAAAAGACACAATAGCTTTTCCTGGCAGTAAAGGATCTTCATAGACTACAAATAAAGACCAACCTGCACTTGTACCAACACTTTCCCAGCTGGCATTTCCAGTAGAAGCTAAAACATTTGCTACCGTATAGGTTCCTTCTGGGTTTTGTAAAGCCAGAACCATATCTGTTACATCTGCATAACAAGCAAACGATTTAGATACTTTTTGTATGGGTGTATTAACCGCATCGTAAATTAATTCTCCTGTGATATCTTGGTATCCACCAGCAGGTGTTTTAAACTTAATTTTATTAATAGAACTTCTGTCATCTTCATAATAAATACCAGACCAGTATAACCCGGCATAAATGATGTTGTAGCAGTTTGTAGGCACCTTTAAGTCGGCTGAACTTGAACTAAATGTAGAGTTATCGTTATCTATATCGATATACTGCATATCTAAATTCGCATTCATTTCGTTCCCGTTGTAGGCATCATTAGGACCATTGTTTCTATCTTTTCTATTTAATATGTTATTACCAATTAATAACATATCACCTTTTAAGGTCTGATCGAATCTAGGTGTGAACGGAACATGATTTCCGAAATTGTTTTGTGCGTAGGAGAGCATACTGCACAAGACGACTGCAACAGTTAGTACTGTTTTAATTAAAGTAGGTTTTCTCATAGTCTTTACATTTTAGCACTTTGGGGAAATGCTGTTTAGTAATTAGGTACTTATTTGGATTATTGGTTTTCTGTTTTTTACTATATGTTTAACACTTTGGGGAAATGTTAACCATATATTTATTTTTTATTGGTTGTTAATTTTTATTCGTTTCATTCGTGTTTATTGGCATAATCCATATATCATCAAAATATTTATGATTTACATTCGTATAATAGCTTATTAATGCATCCTGCCATTCATCAAATCGTTTCAAGTATACATACATGTAATTGTTTTTAGGATTAATAAATGAATCTGGATCTAAACCTCGACTCAATAAATCATCTTTAAAATTAATAGCATTTGTATAGTCTGAGAACACATTAGCAACTATGTAATAGCCTTGAGGGATATCTTTCATTTCAAGCTTTACACCTGTACTTGGCGATTGTCTTAAATCTTCTACACCTTTTAATTTTAAACGGTTTCTAACTTCTTCGTCCGCTTTTTCTTGGGCTATTTGCAAGTCTGTTTTTGCAGGTACCGTTTTCGGGTTTTGTTCATCTTCATTATCAACATGAATAATATAAAGGTCTTTGTCTTCGCCTTTTTCAGTTTTATCATTTAAAGCACTAATAGCTTCTGGTAAAATGTCGTATCGTTTAATATTTACAAGTGTTTTATTATTTATGTCCTCTTTAGGCGTAGACACTAAATAGTAGCCATCTTTTGCGTTTTTTAAATCTTCAACCGTTTTAGGAACAATTTTATTTTGAGTTGCATTGGCATTTCGTAAAACTATAGGTTTCGCGTTTTTACCTAAAGCTTGTACATTCTCTGCACGATCTGCATAGGTTTTAAGATTGGTGATTCGGGTTTCAACTTCAATTTTTTCTGAAGGAGTTAAAGTTTCATCTTCCAATAAGTTTTCTAAGAATGGTAAAGTGTTTTCATCCAGTTCAACTTCTATATCTGCAAGAAGGTTATCTTTTTCTGAAGTAGCATTTAATACATCGTACTCTTCGATTAATTTTTCGGCATCGTGATTAAAAGCTTCAAACGGATCGGTTTTACGTTCGTGTTTTATTGCAAATGCAATATTGAACTCATGCGTAGAACCAAAATTTGAAATGCCATTTTTAATTCCTTTTTCGTAGGTATACCCAATAGAAATACGTTTTGAAAGATGCACCCCAAGTCCTGCACTAATACCATAAAAGCTATCGTAACCTGTTTGTAACCATCCAAGTTTAGGGGCATCAAAAATTGCAGATGCTCCAAAATCAAAATCGGTAACTTCGTTAAAACGTGTACGAACTAGCCCCTGAAGTGTTGCTTCCTCTAACAAGACCTCCATAGATTGTAAAGGATGCGTGTACATACCGTGAATAATAAATGATTTCGGAACATAATCATTGGCTAATTTTGTTGAAGAAAAATCAAAATCCACTAAATTTTCGGCGTATAATCCAAAATCAAATTGCTTATAACTTAAATTAATTCCTGGCTGAATGCTTAATAATGAGGTGTTATCTAAACCTGCTATAAGCGGATCTTGATCGCTTGTTACAATTTTATTTCGGTTTAATCCGCTATTGTAATAAGCAAAATTGAAACCTAAGGTTAAATCTAATTCGTTGTTAAGTTTAATGTTGTATGCGTAATTAGCAAGGGCTCCAAAACTTGAAATGACTCCCATGTTCTGTTGAAATAATCCAAAACCTAATCCAGCCTTTTCGGTGAATTTTCCAGAGTAGCTAATAATGTACACTTTAGGTGCATCGTTAAAACCAACCCATTGACTTCTGTTATATGCCGAAATGTTTGTGTTATGTTCTCGAACAAAAGTAAACGTAGGGTTTTGTAAAAAACGATTGTATTTTAAATTGTTTTGAGACGGTACACTTAAGGACAACACAGGGTTTTCTTGCGCACAAATTTGACCCAGTGCGAAGACCTGAACGATAAAAAATAATATGATGTGTTTTTTTATCATCTCCTTATTTTATTATGGTTATAGATCCTTTGTTTGTAATTTCATTTCCAGATTTTATGGTGTAATAAAACACCGGACTTTTTGTTGAAAATTTAAAATCTGTTGCAGGCCAATTGTTCGAATAATTGGTTGTTTTTAAGACTTCCTTTCCTGTGGCTTCATATATTGTAATTTCTGTATTTTCATTTAAATAGGTTGAAGGTAAGGCCCAAGTGTCGTTATAACCATCGCCATTTAAACTCACTATATTAGGAATAGCAATCGCATTGTTTGGTATAATATTTACGTTGAATTCTCTAACCGTTTCACAAGATCCAACGGAAGCCGTTAAGGTGTAAATACCAGCTTCAGATATTTTTACTTCCCATGTTTCGCTAATTATAGCATCATTAAATTTCCAGATGTAAGTTGAAGCTCCTTCGGCAGATAATGTTAGGCTTGTGCCTTCGTATAAATTGATGTCTGATGGATGACTAGTAATAACTTGGCTGTCATCGAAATAATTTAGCTCAATACTATTAGAAGCCACCGTACAATTGGCATCGCTTATTTCTAAATAATACATACCAGCTTCTTGAGTGGTAAGTTCTGGAGTTGTTTCTAAAACCTGAGTATCACCTTCCTTATACCACGCATAGCTATATTGCCCTAAATGTGGATTGTCTGTTGTTAAAACTACTTGGCTGTTAGTATCGCAAAGCGTGCCTTCAGAAGTAATAGAGAAGGCTTCTATAGATGATAATTGTACTTCGATATTATTCGAAATAACATCGCCAAATCCAGGAATATGGCTTACTAAATTGTAGGTTCCGTTTTGTGTAAAATCTTGAATGTCTAACTCTAAAGAGGTCGCATTTGCAACTGTAGCACCGTCTTTTAGCCACTGAAAACTGTAGGTAGAAGTGTCACCTTCAAGTAAATCTATCGTCCCATTAGCTGTAGAGGCTTCTAAACTAGATAGCGATAACTGAGTAGGTGAGGTAGAACAGGTTTTAAAATCAGCGTCTGTACTAATGGTCGCAACAGCGTCTGTAGGCGTTGAAATTGTAAACGTTTTAGATACTTCGGTAATACAATCGGCAGTTTGTGCTACGGTAACTTTATAAATTCCGCCCTCTGTAATGGTTAGGGTAGATTGATTTTCGTTGTTTAAGGCTACATCATCTTTATACCAAGAATAGGTTGGATTAACGGCATCCGTTTGCACTTCTATTAATTTAGTTGTTCCAGGAAGTAAAACATCGGATTCTGGTGTTTCTGAGGTAATAGAAATTTGTCCTTTTACTAAGGATATGATGTTTGATGTTGAGGTACAATCGCCAGTTAAAACATCTAAATGATAATCACCCTCATTAGTAGTGGTTATACTGAAGGTATTTTCACCAGTAATTAAAACATCATTTTTATACCATTGGTAGCTGTAATTAGAATTGGTTACCGACGATGTAATGACTACAGAGTTTCCTTCGCACAAAGCCGTGTTGTTTGAAATTTCTATAACTTCTGAAGCCAAATTAATATCAAGTGCATTAGAAATAACCGTTTCAGAATTACCAAGATTTACGTCTAAGGTATAGCTACCATTTTCTGAAGCCGAATTGATATGTATTGAGCTTGAGGTTTCTCCACTTACTTCAATATTATTGTTATACCATGTAAAAGAATACGCTTGGGTATTTCCTAATAAATCGATGACGGCATTGTCTGTAATAGCATCAAATTTAGAAACGCTTAATGTAGTTTGGGCGCTATTACAAGCCTCATAATCATTAAGAGCAGTAATCGCTAATTCGTAATATAATGGAGCATATACTGTAATAGATGCTTCTTTTTCTATTGTACAAGGAGAATTTTGGGCCACGGAAACACGATACACTCCTGGTTCTGCTACCGAGATATTAGATTCTGATGATCCAGTTATAACACTACCATCTTTAAACCAAGTATAGGTTGGGGCAGTGGCCGTTGTTGTGGTGTTTAATTGAATGGTGTTTCCAGGAATAAGTAGTACTTCATCTTGGTTGTTGTTAATAGAAATATCTATATCTAATAAATCGATATCAATAGCATTCGATACAAAGTCACAACTTCCATTATCTATGGTAACATGATATAACCCTGGTTGGGTAGCATTATAAGTTGGTGCATCAGAATTTGCTATAGGGCTATTGTCTTTAAACCAAGTAAAAGTAAAACTACTGTCCTGAAAATTACTTGTTAAAAGGGTGCTTCCGCCATTGCAAATAGCATTTGCATTATTTTCCGATGAAATAATAGGTTTAATATCACTAATAACATTAACATCGACAATGTTAGAATAGGAATCCATAACACAGTTACCATAATCGACAATACAATAATACGATCCCGACTCAGACACCGTTAATTGAGATGTGGTTTCTCCCGATATTTCTAAAAAGTTTTTATACCATTTATAGGTAAGTTCAGGATAATATACAGGCGATGCTGGCGTGTTATTATTATCGATCGTTAAGGTGTAGGTTTCCCCTTGGCAAAGAGATACATTACTATCGTAACTATTTATTGAAAACGGTTGATTATGAATAGCGTAATGTGCAGAAAAAGCACTTGATTCCGGACTTGTAAATTCTGGATCTGTACTTTTAATTCTTATTTTATAACCTGTCCCAGAAGCAGTTTCCGGAATTTTAAATTTGGCACGAACTGGAGATGTAGTATTGGTTAAAGTTTCTAAAACTGTAGGTGCATCGAAACTTCCAGAGCCATCTGAGAGTTCTATTAAAAAGGTGTTGTCTGAGCCTAAATTTTGTGCTGGATAAAATGAAAACGTAACTTGATATTCATTAAAATCGGTTGATGCACAAGCCTGAGTAAAATCTAATGTCGGAGTTAAAATCGTGATTTGGGAGTAACTCTCTACAGTAAAAAATAACCAGATAAATAGTCCAACAAACAAACAGTGCTTATTTGGTAGGTTAATGCTTTTCATGGTGGATTAGTAAAATTTATTTAGATGTTTACTTCTTTTTGGGGTAAGTAGTAAAAGGCTAAATAAAAGTGGCTTTTAGTTTTGTTTCAATATGCTTTTGTTATAATTAAAAAATGTATTTATACTTTTCTAAGTCTACTTCATTTTATTGTTGAAGTAAGAATTATAGGATAAACCTATGAATTTAATTACGCTTCAACAAGTATTTTTGCATTTAATCGATAAAATGCAGCATTTTATCCCGATAATTTTTTGTGACTTTGAAAAAAAGGTGCTTAAAAAAATACGAAATGTATTTAAAAACAAGGGCTTAAAAGTGAAAACTGAAAAATGTGATTAAAAAGCGATTTTTTATTAAAAATAGAGCTTAAAGATACTTATGTAAGATAAATCGATACCATTTATGTAGCGCTAAAATGGTGTTGAAAGTGTAGAATTTTAGGTGTACAAATTGCTATTTTTTCCTTTTTATAATAAAGTACTGTACCAAAAGCTAAACCAGATGTCTTTTAAGACCGATATAATGTGTAGTGATTTTTATATAACCTCAATACAGTAACTTTCCTAAGAGAATACAAAACGTTTTGAAAGTGATTGTTTAAAGCATATAGCCTTAGGAAAACAAATTAATCATTTAAAACTTCAATGTCCACTTTGGTGATACCGTCATCAATAAAATCAAGTTTTTTAGCTGCAGCACGAGAGACATCTATAATTCTGCTTTTTTTTCGTGGTCCACGATCATTAATAGTCACAATTACAGATTTGTTGTTACTTAAATTAGTAACCCGTACACGAGTATTAAAAGGAAGTGTTCTATGGGCCGCGGTTAATTTATTCTTTTTATAAGTTTCGCCGCTCGCCGTTTTCTTGCCTTGCAAACTATTGCTATAATAACTAGCGATACCAGTAGTAGTTTGTGCTGTAGCTGTTTGTGTTGCCCAACATATAATTACAACACAGATTATTTTTATTAAATTTTTCAAAAGTAAGTAGGTTTTTGGGGTGGGAGTTCTATGATTCGCGGCTAAATATAAAATATTATAACATTAATAAACAATAATCAGTCTTCCTTTTTAACAGGTAAGGGCTTTATACGACCGTCGTAATTTATGGTATTTCTATTGGTGCTATTAATATTTAAAGTTGTGGTTTCTGGGCCGTAAATGCGGAGCGTACAATCGAAAGTTTCGGTACCATTGGTAGCAGAAAAATTGACTATTACAATGCGTTTTTTATCGTTATAACTTACTTCGTAATTTTTAAGTTCACCATCAAATTTAATACCGCCATCTCCACCATAAGGAATGCTTTGGGCCACGCCAAAAAAAGGTAGTTCGGCTTTGGCTTTTGTTTTATCAATATTTAAATAATTTGGGTTGCCAATTAAAGTTATGCGTTTTCCACTCTGGGTGGTCGCCCAATCACCTTCAAAGGTATATTGTTTGGTATCAATAAGAGTTTTCATATTAGCAAACTCTTGTGCTTCTTTTTCTTTTTTGGCTGCTTTTCGTTCCGAGCGTGTTTGTGCAACAGAAAAATGAATTCCAAAGCATATAACAAATAGTACTACTATATATTTTTTCATGCTATATAATTTTATGTAATCATTTCAAATTTAGACTAGATTTTTTAAGTTTTCTAGAGCTTTAGTTATTTTTTATGATTCAGGATATTTCTAAACTAAAGACATCAAAATAATTTTTAAGTGATGTTCTACCTTTAATATACAATAAATAAGTCAATTTTATATTGGCTACTGTATTCACTTTAAACTAAAACCAGAAAAATACATAGTTATACGTATTGTGTGCAGTAATATTGCTCGAAGTAATGATTTTCGAATATTTGAAGTGACTGAAGATCTTTTTTCGATATTTGGAGGAAATTTAAAAGCTGAAGATGGTTTTTTTATTAACATTGGAAATGACCTAGCGCTTTTTTAAAAACGATTTTAGCCATAACCCCGATTTTTTTATAATGCGTTCTTGGCTTTTAAAATTGGTATAGAACAATCCAAATCTTGGTTTTATGCCTTCTGCCCATTCAAAATTATCTACCAAAGTCCAGAAAAAATAACCTTGTACTGGAATGTTATTTTCTATAGCCTTTAAGGTGTATTTAAAAGTCTTTTTAAAATAGGAAATTCGATTTTTGTCAAGGATTTTCCCATCCTCTAATTCATCTTCAAAACAGATACCAGATTCTGTAATGTAAATGGCTTTTATTTGTTGGTATTGATTAAATTGTTGAAGCACTTTGTATAACCCTTTTGGATAAATTTCTAAATCCATAGCATTTATATTCACATTTCTTTTTGCCGCTGGTACCTCGGTGGCAAATAAAATAGGAGGGAAAAGACTAAATTTGGCCACCACTTTAAAATAATATTGCACCCCAATAAAATCGAAATCAAAAGGCATTAATGCATCGTCACCCGGTAAAACATATTTTTCTATACGTTTTAAACCAGGAATAGTTTCGGTGGGATACCCGAGCCCCAAAGCGGGTTCTAAAAAAAACGATTCAGTAAAGCATCAAGGCGTTCTGCTGCCTTTTTATGAATAATACGTCTGTTTATTGGCCGT
Organism: Formosa haliotis; assembly: GCF_001685485.1. Lineage (NCBI taxonomy): Bacteria > Pseudomonadati > Bacteroidota > Flavobacteriia > Flavobacteriales > Flavobacteriaceae > Formosa > Formosa haliotis. The sequence continues at coordinate 248,490 of NZ_BDEL01000001.1, forward strand.
ACATAAGAGCAAGAAAAGGAAGTTCCTATGTTGGCCTGTTCCACATTTTTTCGAACAATGCGTCCTCCAATAGCCTGACAAAGGGTGGCGTGATGAGCGGCAGGTAAAAAATTTCGTAAGCCTTTCTTTCCTGGAGCGTGCATCCCCATAAAATAGCCTAAGCCAATAAAACTCATAGGTTCGTTTAAAATGATCCATGTTTTTACTTTAGATCCGTATTCTTTAGTACAAAACGTAACATAGCTTTCAAACCAATCTAAAATCGCTCTGTTGGTCCATCCTCCCTGATCCTGTAGGGCTTGAGGTAAATCCCAATGATATAAAGTTATCCAAGGTTCAATATTTAAACTCAAACAGTAATCTATAACATCGTGATAAAAAGCTACACCTTCCGGATTAACGTCTCCTGTTCCTAAAGGAAATAGACGAGACCAGGACAATGAAAATCGGAAGCAATCTAAATGTAAAGCTTTAACGTTTAGAATATCGTCTTTATAATACGTGTAGAAATCTGTTGCTGTATTACCGTTTCCTTTTTTAAACTGACTGCGATTGGTAAATGTATCCCAAATAGACGGACCTTTACCATGGGTGTTATATGCACCTTCGTTTTGATACGCCGAGATTGTTACGCCCCATTTAAATGATTTTGGAAAATGTTTAGATTTCACAAGCTTAGGTACTCAAGCCTTTTTTGCTGGATTTAAAGCTTGGTTTAATGATAAAAGTAAACTTTACATATGAAGTTTATAGTAATTAAACTTTAAGAATAGATTAAGGATTCTGGCTAAGTGCGACTGCTTTATTCTAGGTTGGTTTAACTACCTTTGTAAGGTTTCCTCTAAAAAGGTCGTCTACATAATCCAATAAAATTGTAAAACGAGTTAGTATATGATGAGTCATCCAGATTTAAAAACAATCAAATTTTCGGTATTAGATTTAGTTCCTGTTTTACAAGGGCATTCTCATCAGCAATCGATGCAAAATTCTCTAGCCTTAGCGCAACATGTTGAATCTTTAGGATATGAAAGGTTCTGGATCTCTGAACATCATAATATGGATAGTATTGTAAGCTCGGCCACTGTTGTTTTGTTAGGTTATGTGGCCCAAGGCACCAACTCTATCCGGGTAGGATCTGGTGGTATTATGTTACCAAATCACGCTCCTTTGGTCGTTGCAGAACAGTTTGGGACCTTAGCCACATTATATCCAAACCGAATCGATTTAGGTTTAGGAAGAGCTCCCGGAACAGACCAACGTACGGCCATGGCTTTGCGTCGAGATCGACAAGAAACGGTGCAAGATTTTCCGAATAATATTAACGAATTGCAAGCATTCTTTTCTAATAATAATCCGCACGAAGCCGTTCGTGCTATCCCGGGTGAAGGCCTAGAAATTCCCTTATATTTATTGGGCTCCAGTACATTTAGTGCAGAACTGGCCGCTTCTAAAGGGTTGCCTTATGCTTTTGCTAGCCATTTTGCTCCGGCACATTTATTTGATGCGCTCCATATTTATAATAATAAATTCACTGCATCGTCTTCTTTGCAACAACCGTATAGCATGGCGTGTGTAAATGTAATTGCGGCAGAAACAGATGAAGAAGCCCATGTATTGGCAACAAGTTTATATCAATTAGCTATGGGTATTGTTAGCAATACGCGCAGGCCGTTACAACCACCAATAGCTACAATGGATGGTATTTGGAATGAACCTCAAAAAGCTATGATTAGTAATATGCTACATTATACTTTTATAGGGTCTAAGGCCACTGTGGAAAAGCAATTAACAGATTTTGTGTCTAAAACGCGTATACAAGAGCTTATTGTTGTATCGCATATTTACGATTTAGAGGCTAGAAAGTTATCTTATACTATTTGAGCGAGATTTTTAATGGCTAATTCTTTATAGATTTCTTTATTTAATTAACCAAATCTATGTGTTACATTCCTGAATTGTATGTATCCAAAATTAATAGCAAATGAGGTTGTGCCAATTGCAATTTTAACCTAGTAAATAGAATATCTTATCCATTTAAATTAATCTGCCATTTTTAATTTGTATTCTAAAAAAACAAAGTCGGTTTAAACGTCCTGAATGTTTTAGTTAAGTGCAAAAGGTGTAGTTTTCTGACAAATTCACACTTTAGTCATCTTAAAATGGCGTTTTTAATTGTCTCTAAATTTAGCTGAATTTTCTCCTCCTATATATATAGGTATAACACTGACAATTTTATTCTACTTAAAACCTCTTCTCTTAAAAACAAGAGTTCTTAAATTATTAAATAATAATGTGTTAGCGAAATCGATTTCGTAAATTTTCGAAACTTTTATCCCTTAATCTTTTAAGAATATAGACCTATTTAAGGTGAAAAAAGAGGCCGGAAATTGACTTTTTTAGGGTGAAAATTGGAAAGGTTTTAGATGAAAAATCCTTTTTTGAGGGCGCAAAAGTAGTTAATCTGACGTTCAAAAACTTCAAAATTTTAAATTTAAGAAAACTTTAAGAGTGTTAGAATTATCAATTACATAATTCTAAAGGGTCTATTTTCACAAAATATAGGTTTAATTAAAGATTTATTGAGATTAAGTAGATTATTGATTAGGAATTTTTAAAGACTACGGAAATATATCGAAAGGTGACACTTGTCATGTTTTGAACTTGGCTTTCTCACGAAATTTGTAATGTAAAATTAATCAAGGATTTTAATAAACAGAAAGATGAAAGTAGCAGAGTTAGAAAAAGAAAGTTTGTCAACTGAAGGATTCCAAAACGGAGATTGGAATACATCTGTAAATGTACGTGATTTCGTATACAGGAATATTACACCTTACCACGGAACTCACGATTTTTTAATTGGACCAAGTGAACGTACTCAAAAACTTTGGGAAGTATGTAAAAGTGCAACTCAAATTGAAAGAAATAATAATGGAGTACATTCTGTAGATACAGATACTGTTTCAGGAATTGCAAATTTTGAAGCAGGTTATATAGATAAAGAAAACGAAGTAATTGTTGGTTTACAAACCGATGGTTTACTTAAAAGAGCTATGAAGCCTTTTGGTGGGTATAAAGTTGTGCAAAAAGCATTAGAAGAGCACGGTTTAAAACCAGCAAACGCAGTAAATGATTTATTCTCTAAATATGTAAAAACGCATAATGATGGTGTTTTTGATGCTTATAATGCAGAAATCAGAAAATTTAGATCGTTAGGTTTTTTAACAGGTTTACCAGATAATTATGCACGTGGTAGAATTATTGGTGATTACCGTAGAGTAGCTTTATATGGAATTAATAGTCTTATTGAGGCTAAAAAACAAGATTTAGCAAATATTGAAGGTCCTATGACCGATGCCGTTATTCGCTTAAGAGAAGAAGTTTCTGAGCAAATTAAAGCATTAAAGGATATGATTGCTATGGGTAATGCTTATGGTCTTGAGTTAGGTCGTCCTGCTGCAAATGCACGTGAGGCTGTACAATGGACATACATGGCGTACTTAGCAGCTGTTAAAGAACAAGATGGTGCTGCAATGTCTTTAGGTAATGTATCTACATTCTTAGATATTTTTATTGAAAGAGATTTGAAAAATGAAGTAATCGGAGAAATTGAAGCTCAAGAGTATATCGACCAATTCGTAATGAAATTAAGAATGGTTCGTCACTTAAGAATGTCTGCTTACGATGAAATTTTTGCAGGAGATCCAACTTGGGTAACAGAAGCTATTGGTGGTATGTTTGCCGACGGTCGTACAAAAGTAACTAAAACGGCTTTCCGTTTCTTACATACGTTATACAACCTAGGGCCATCACCAGAACCAAACATGACTGTTTTATGGTCGCCATCATTACCTGAAAACTTCAGAAAATATTGTGCTAAAGTAGCTATAGATACCTCTTCAATTCAGTTTGAAAACGACGATTTAATGCGTACACTAAGAGGATCTGATGATTACGGTATTGCATGTTGTGTGTCTTACCAAGAAATTGGAAAGCAAATTCAGTTCTTCGGTGCGCGTACTAACTTAGCTAAGACTTTATTATTAGCAGTAAACGGTGGACGTTGTGAAGAAACTGGAACACTAATGGTAGACGGAATAGCTCCAGATAACGATGAGTATTTAGACTTCGATAAAGTAATGGCTAATTTTAAATTAGCAATGGTAGATGTAGCACGTGTTTATAACGATTCTATGAACATTATTCACTACATGCACGATAAATATTACTACGAAAAAGCTCAAATGGCTTTAATCGATACGAATCCAGCAATTAATATCGCTTATGGTATTGCAGGGTTATCAATTGTAGCAGATTCATTATCAGCAATTAAATATGCGAAAGTAAAACCAATCAGAAATGAAGAAGGTTTAACTGTAAGCTTCGAAATAGAAGGTGATTTCCCTAAATATGGAAATGACGACGATAGAGTAGATGTATTTGCTCATGATGCAGTAGAAGACTTTAACAACGAGTTGAAAAAATTAGCGGTTTACAAAAATGCAGAGCCAACTATGTCTGTACTTACTATTACGTCTAACGTAGTATACGGTAAAAAGACAGGTGCAACTCCAGACGGTAGAGCTAAAGGTGTGGCTTTTGCACCAGGAGCAAACCCAATGCACGGACGTGACACTAACGGAGCAATTGCTTCATTAAACTCGGTTGCAAAAATAGACTATAAAGATTCATTAGATGGTGTATCTAATACCTTCTCAATAGTTCCTAAATCTTTAGGTTCTACAGAAGAAGATCGTATTAACAACTTAGTGGCAACACTAACAGGATACTTCTCTAATGGTGCACAACACCTTAACGTGAATGTGTTAGACAAAGACACTTTATTAGATGCGATGGAGCATCCAGAAAATCACCCGCAATTAACAATTCGTGTGTCTGGATATGCTGTTAACTTTGTAAGGTTAACAAGAGAACAACAATTAGAGGTAATTTCTCGTTCTTTCCACGAATCTATGTAAACTAAACTCTGTTTATATTAATACCCTGAGGTATTCAAAATTTAGAAGACACTGATTTATAACTATAGCTTTTATAATCTCCCCTAAAAAGTGTAACTTGTTTTTTGAATACCTCTTTTTTTTAATCTAAACCTTACTATTATTAAAACTTCAAATATTACTTTAAGCGTTCATTCTATTGAGTCTTTTGGTACTCATGATGGACCAGGAATACGTATGGTTGTGTTTTTACAAGGCTGTAAATTAAAATGTCAGTATTGCCATAACCCGGATACGATAGACACTCAAGGGGGAACAGAATATGATATTGAAGACCTTGTAAAACGTGCAGTAAGAATGAAATCTTACTTTGGTGACAATGGAGGTGTAACAGTTTCGGGAGGAGAACCTTTATTACAAGCCAAAAGCTTAATTCCGTTTTTTAAGCGATTAAAAGAAGAAGGCATCCATACAAACTTAGATACTAACGGCCGTTTATTAAATAATCCAACTAAAGAATTATTAGACGATTATGCCGATTTAGTAATGCTGGATATTAAACATATGAATGAAGAAGGGTTTCAAAAAATTGCGGGAGCGAAAAACAAAGAAACCACCTTTAATTTTGCAAAATATAGAGAGGAATCTGGTAAAAAAATGTGGTTACGCTACGTTTTAATTCCTGGAATTACCAACACTCCAGAATTGCTTCATCAATTAGGAGACTACTTTAAAGATTATAAAACTATAGAGCAAATAGAACTTCAGCCATATCATAAATTAGGAATTCATAAATGGGAAGCATTAGGCTGGGACTACGAATTAAAAGATGCCAGAGAAAATACTCAGGAGGAATTAGATGAGGCTAAAGCCATTTTAGAAACCTATTTTAAGAAGGTTAAGATTAATTAATATCAGCTTATTATTTACTTTAAAAAACGATCATGAATTCACCTAAAGAAGGTATAAAAATAGTAAATGAAATTGCGCTTAATAAAGAAGGATACACCGTAAGTAAAACCTTAATTCTTGCGTTTTTGGCAGGGGCTTATGTTGCCTTTGGTGGTTTATTAGCGATTATTATTTCTGGAGGCTCTCCAGGTATTGCAGCTAATAATCCAGGCTTAGCAAAGTTTTTATTTGGTGCAGCATTCCCATTAGGACTTATTCTTGTTGTACTTGTAGGCGCAGAACTTTTTACTGGTAATAATGCCTATTTTATTCCTAATATTTTAACCAAAAGACAACGTGCAATGGCCATGTTTAAAAACTGGGGATTGGTATATTTTGGAAACTTTATTGGAGCCATGTTCATTGCTTATGTAATTACACATTTAACACATCTTGTAAGTAGTGAACCCTATATAAATACGGTTTTTAAAATAGCTAATAGTAAAACGAGCAACCCATTTTTAGTAACTTTTATTAAAGGTGTCGGAGCCAATTGGTTGGTTTGTCTTGCTCTTTGGCAAGGTATCGCAGCAAAAAGTTCTAGTGGTAAAATTTTAGCCATTTGGATTCCTGTAATGGCGTTTGTAACTATGGGATTTGAACACAGTATTGCTAATATGTATTTTATACCTCTAGCTATAATGGAAGGTGCAGATATTACTTGGGCTACCTTTGTAACTAAAAATTTAATTCCTGCTACTATGGGGAATATTGTTGGAGGAGCCTTATTTGTTGGGTTACCATACGGGTACTTATTTGGAAAAACAGAAAACTAAACTTTACAAAATATTAAAGTATAAAACATCAAACGTGCTCTTTCGGGCAAACTACTAAATTTTAACTAGCTTAAGAGGTCGTCTAAAAACCAATTAGGCGACCTTTTATTTTTTGAACATTTTGGGTTTAATCAGGATTTTCTTTTTTACTTAGTAATTCGAGTCTAGTTAAAAATAGGCACTGTGATTTTATATGGCTAAACTCACTTTTTTAAGGTTATGTGCCATTGCAATAAGTCCTATTTCGGTAATTACTTTATCAAGTCCTCTTAACATAAACCTTTTGAAGTTCATATTGTGTTTAATATTACCAAAAACAGCTTCAACATCCCAGCAACGCTGTTTTCTATGAGCAACTCCTTCTGGGCTTAATAATTTTTGTTTGGCTTTTGCTTTGAGTCTAACCAATTTGTGATTCCTCTCTATAATGCGGTTGTATTTTGATTGATGACAGAGACTCCGGAGCTGGCATCCGAAGCAATTCTTAGCCTGATATCTATCGATTTTTTGTTCATATCCTGTAGCTGTTTGTCTTATGTAGCTACCAATATTTTCCATAGGTTGTCCCATAGGACAGTAATACGTATCTGTATTATGGTTATAAAAAAGTTTATCTGCTGCAAATGGATTTTTAGTCTTACCTCGTTTCTCATCTAACTGTTCTTTATGGAAGTAATTGTACTTAACAAAAGCTTCGATATTCTGATCTTCCAGATAGGTGTAATTTTCATCACTACCATAACCTGCATCTGCTGTTAAGGCTTGTGGAGCTTTGCCATATCCCTTAATAAAATCTTCTGTATGCTCTATAAGTGTGGTGGTATCTGCCGTAGTTTGTGCAAGGGTGTAATTGGTAATAAACTGATTGTTGGTAGATGCTTGCAAATTATATCCTGGTTTGAGCTGTCCATTTAGCATATGGTCTTCTTTCATTTTCATAAAAGTAGCATCAGGATCTGTCTTGCTCATTGAGTTGCGACTCCCCATGTGCTGCTGGTAGGTATTATATTTTGCTATATTCCCAGGCCAGTTCTTTTTGGCATAGTTAAGCTTTTGCTTCACTTTTTTATCAATCTCTTTTCCTTGGAGTGCTTGATTAATTTTATCTATGGTTTGGGAGACTTGCTCAGGATTTATCGCTTTAAAATTATCTGGCTCGTTAGGCTTTTGTTCTTCTTCTGCATATACCGTCTCTACATAACGCCATAGTTCTTTGAGTTGTTTTTCAATACGTGAGCGTGAGGTTTTAATGCTTTTGCCCCATACAAAAGTATAGCGATTAGCATTGGCTTCTATTTTGGTGCCATCAACATAAATATCTTTTAAACTCAAGTAACCTTCCTTAGCAAGGAGAATAACAACTTGATTAAATATCTTTTTAAAATTCCCTTTGAGTTTTCCTGAACGAAAATTACTGATGGTATTATGATCGGGTTGGATACAACCACTAAGCCACATAAAATGAACGTTTTCTCCCAAGGCTTGTTCTATTTTGCGAGAAGAATATAAATTACGAAGATAGGCGTAGATTAAAATTTTGAGTAAATCTCTTGGGTGATAGCTAGAAGTACCACCTCCTTTATAGGTGTTTTCTATAGAACGAATGTCTATCTGATTTAAAATACTATTTACAATACGCACAGGGTGATGTTCTGGAACAAAATCATCATAACTCGGAGGAAGAAGACTCAATTGTGTCTGACTATTGGTCTTCCATACAATGTTGCTTTTCATACTTTTAAAATACGAAAAACTGAACTTTTGATAAAATCTAAACCAAAAAAAAGAGGCTGCCTTTTTAGACAACCTCTTTTGTTTTTTGAGGTTTTATTAATTTACTACATTACTACATTACTACATTACTACATTACTACATTACTACATTGTTACATTGTTAATAGTATAATAAAAAAAGCCCCGTAAAATATACAGGGCTTAATAATAGGTAACATCGGATATAAGGTTTATGCAGCTGTCAATTTTTGGTGAATTAACGATTGCCATGTGTTTATTATTTGAAGTTCGCCACTTAACTGCATATTTTTATCTTCATTATAAAATTCAAATTGAGGTGCTACATTAGTTTGATCTGTAGGGATAAAGCCTAACTTTAGCGTTTCTATGGCGTGAGCACTGCTTTTAGCGTTTAAATGTTTCCCTGTTTTAATTGTATTACAATCTTTATAATTCGATAAATCTAAGCATTCTTCAATAGTATTATCTATGCCTTTCTTAAAGAAAAGGACAAGGTTTTTTACCTCGTCTAATCCAATTATAAAATCAGATCCTACATCGTATTTACTTATAGAAGCATTATATTTTTGAGCGATTTGAGTTAAAGATTTCAACATTTGTTTTTTTCTTTTTCTGCTATTAGTTGTTGTTAATATAAATGGTAATGCGCAGATTGCTATAAAGATAGCACTTAAGATAAGTGTTCCAGTATTCATTTTTTTAGTCTTTAAATTATTGTATAGTAAAAGTGGGGTATATAAAATATACCCAAAAGCCTTATGTTTAGTGTTTTAAACACTAATTATAGACTAGGAATTACCAGAAATAATGAAAAGGAAAAATGGCATCGTTTTTACGATGATTAACCAAAGTATTGGTTTGGTATTTGGAATATTGTGAAATTTGAGCAAGAACGTATGGTTCTTTATAATTTGAAATCCAACCTGAATTTTGGAATGGAATTTTTAAAAATTGCCCGGATGAAGGATTAAAGGAAAAACTAAAAGTTTCAGATTCTGAAGTAAGTGTTATAAGTGATTTTGAAACAGAAGAAATTTTCTGTTGCGATTCAGAATGCTTAGAATTCAGCTCGAAAGTTTCTGGTATAGGCTGTGATGCACTATAGAGTGCAAAACAGTAGATAAGGCAAAATAACATGCCCCCAGAAAATTTAATAAGCTTTTTCATAGCACAAATATAAATTTAATTCTAACTCAAATAACATTCAGCTAGGATTTTTTATAGTTAAATTTTTTGAAGGTAGCATGGTAATAAGCATGAATAAAATATTAATTATTAAAGCGGTTGGAGGACATGTTTTCAGAATGGGTTTCAGATACAAACTCCACTGTTTTAACCGATTTTGGTATAGTCATTAAAACCACGGCTGTCGATGTGTAAGTTTGTGTGCCTTGTTCTTTAACAGCATACTTAATTTCAGCATGAGAATTGTCAATAATCGTTTCCGATATACTAATCTGTTGTTTCTTATTGTTAGGTTTCGCTGTTATGGCTGCTATGTTATAATGTTCAAAATCGATAGCAGTTACCTCATTTTGCATAGTTTTAGCTACAGAGAAATAGGTTTCGAAATCCGATTGATTAGTAAAAACAAAGTGTCTAGTTCCTTCAGTATATTTAATGTTGTTTTGAGGAAAATATCCATTTATATAAGTTATATCATGCGTTTTTTGCATATCCGTATTGTTATGTGATAAACTATTTTTTTTAGATGGATTACATGACAAAAAAAATATAGAAAAAACAAGGAGTATCAAGGACTTTAAATTATTCATGATTTTGATTTATGTTATTTTTAATAAAAACTATGGAATTATAAACCAGCCATGGCTCCCTGCCACAGCTCCAACAATGGTGATTACACTTAGAATTAATAATACCCAATGAAGACGATGAATAATTTTGAAAGCTTTATCCGGATTTTTTTCAACTTCCTTTTTAAATAATTTATGAAGCACCAAAGGTTCTAAAACATATAGAATTAAAGTGAAAATAATCCACATAATGGTCATAGCATGAATCCACCAAAAACGATGATCTAGATAGCGGTCCCAGGCATCCATATCGTAAAGCATATAGAAACCAGTAAGTCCTGTAAGTAATGTTGTAATTTTAGCTTGTGTAGCGAATTTACCTTCAATATTTTCAAAAGTTTGAAGTTTATCTTCTTTAGAGTTCATTTTTTTTACCGCAGGCAAAATAACAGTGGTTACCATAGATACACCACCAATCCACAACACAACGGCCAATACATGAATAACTCTAGCAAGGGTAAAGGTTTCCAATTTGTAAGAATTTAGTTGTACTAAGATATAAAAAGCTGCAATTTTAATTGGAAATTTGTATCTATAAATTTGATAATTCTAAATTTCGGTATTCAATATTAAGAATTTGATATTCTATGTTAAATAATCGATTAGGATTTAATTTTAGAAGCCATACTAATTAGGAAGAAATTGTTTAGGTTGAACATTTTAGAAGGTTTCGTTCTAAACCTTTGTTTAGATATACGGTAACATATTCATAATAATTTTCTAACTTCTGTACTGGATTTTAGTATGATTTTTGGTGTAAAACTAAAATTCTATTATGGCATCAAATTACAATAGTAGACGTGGATTTATACAGAAAGCGTCATTAGCCCTAGGAGGCTTAATTCTAGCTCCTAATTTTATAAGTTGCAATACCGATGATGATTTTGAAAAGGATTATGATTATACACAATTAAGCATAAAGAATTTTAACCAAGGCGTTGCGAGTTTCGATCCTAGTAGCACTAGTGTTATTATTTGGACACGATACACCGCGGCAAATCATGACATTGTTTGGGAAGTATCTACAGATGCTGATTTCTCTCAAATAATAAGACAAGGAAAATTAACAACAGAAAGTTCTAGAGACAATACTTTAGCAGTAGAACTAACAGAATTAGATTCGGACTTAAAATTATACTATAGGTTTTTTAACGAGGCAGATAATGCAAAATCTGTGGTAGGAGAAACCATAACTTTGCCTGAAAACGCATCATCTGTAACATTAGCTGTATGTTCATGTTCAAATTATCAAGCGGGGTTATTCACTGCATATGATGCCATGGCAAATTCTGAAGCCGATATTATAGTTCATCTTGGGGATTATTTATATGAATATGGAGCAGGCGGGTATGGCGCGACCGATGAAAATGCATTTTTAAATAGACACCATGAACCAACTCACGAAATGCTGTCTTTAGAGGATTATAGAATACGGTATAAACAATACCGCTCGGATGTCTCGCTACAATTGGCTCATCAAAAAAAGCCGTTTATTTGCGTATGGGATGATCATGAGATAGCGAACGATACGTATATCGATGGTGCAGAAAATCATGATGAAACCACAGAAGGTTCTTTTGAGGTAAGAAAACAGGCAGCCCTTCAAGCTTATAGTGAGTTCTTACCTTTTTCTAGATTAACTGAAGCTAATAATAGTATTATTTATAGAACTATAAATATAGGAAACTTAATAGACCTTATTATGTTAGATACCCGAGTGATTGGTAGGGATAAACAACTTAATTTAGCCGATTATTATACCACTACAGGTTTCGATGCTTTAGGGTTTCAATCAGATTTAAGCGATGTTTCTCGAACACTTTTAGGAGAAGATCAACGCCAATGGTTAGTGAATAACATACAAAGTAGTTCTGCCAAATGGCAAGTTTTGGGACAACAAGTTTTAATGGGGCAAATGTTTGTGCCCTTAGAATTATTAACATCTTTTGGTCAGGCTAATTTTGTACAAATTCTAACCGAACTAGTTACTATTAAAACAAGAATGTTACAACAAGATCCTACAGTTACTCCAGAGGAAAAATCTCGTGTGTTAACAGCAATTCCGTATAATTTAGATGCATGGGATGGGTATGCAGCGGAACGTGAAATACTTTATCAAGCTTTAAACGGGAAAAAAATAGTTACACTTGCCGGGGATACACACAATGCTTGGCATAACACTTTAAAATCTCAAGATGGTACAGAAGTTGGAGTAGAACTGGCTACTTCTAGCATCAGCTCTCCTGGATTTGAAACGTATTTAGGAGATACAAATCCCGCATTACTTGAAGGATTTCAACAGGCAATGACGACATTAGTTGAAGGGCTAGAGTATTTTGATGCTTCTAGACGTGGCTATCTTTTAGCAACTTTTACAAATTCAGAACTTATTTCAGAATGGGTATATGTAGATACTATATTATCTGAAAGCTATACAGCAAAAGTAGGTCACTCCGTTACTTACACAACCTAGTGTTTTAAAATTAATTGATTTAGTCGACCTAGGCCTTAAGATGAGTTTTGTTTTAAGGCCTTTTAATTTGTATTTAAAATATTTACCCTAAGCAAGTGCTCTAGTTCTATTTGCTAAGGAGACATACCTACTACTGGAGGTAATTATTAATATATTCTTAGGGCATAGGATAAATGGTTCCGCTAATATGCATTTTATTTCAAAAAAAATCTTCTGGGAAAGGTTAAAGAGCAAATTCAAACCAAGAAAATTGATGAAATCCTAAATTTATACTCATACACTTTAGATATTATAGGACTGATAAATTAAGTAATTACAGGATACAAATAGTGATATTTTGTAATATATGATTTTAGAAAGTTTTAATTAAGAAATCTTTAATTCTATACTTATAAAATCAACTCAATGTATTCAATGTTTATCGTTTCGCATTAAAAGCTTACTTTAGTTAGCAATAAATTATCAAGTTTAATTTAAATGAATATCACCACATTCAATTCCTTTAAAAGTAGAAATTTCCGATTGTTTTTTATGGGACAATCGGTGTCTTTATTAGGGACTTGGATGCAAAAAACAGCCGTAAGTTGGGTGATTTACAGTTTAACCCAATCTAAATTTATGTTAGGGGTTACCGTTTTTGCCACATTGTTTCCAACGGCTTTAGTTTCGCTTTATGGCGGTGTTATAGCAGATAGGTATAACCGGCACAGGGTGTTGTTAATTACTCAAATCGTTTCGTTAATTCAAGCTGTATTACTTACACTTTCTATTGTTTATTTTAAAGATCATGCCGTTTGGACCATTATAGTTCTTAGTGCAATGTTAGGAATTATTAATGGGTTCGATGTGCCTGCAAGACAATCATTAGTTAGAGAAATGGTTAACGATAAAGCCGATTTACCCAACGCTTTAGCTCTAAACTCTTCTATGGTAAATCTTTCCAAATTAATTGGACCAGCATTGGCTGGTTTTATATTAGAATCGTTCGGAGACGAAGTTTGTTTTGGCTTAAATGCCGTGAGTTTTATTCCAGTAATTATGTCTCTGTTATTAATGCGATTGCCCAAGCAAGAGGCAAAAGTTAAAGTTGAAAAGAATATTAAAGCCGAGTTTAAAGAAGCTTTAAATTATATTAAACGCACACCAGAAATCTATTCCATCCTTATTTTTGTCGCTTTAATGAGTTTATTTGTGCTGTCATTTTCAACCTTAACACCAGCATTTGCTAAAGATGTCTTTAAGGGGTCTGCATCTACTTTAGGGGTTATCGATGGTGTTATTGGTTTTGGTGCATTTTTAGGAGCTATGTTTTTGGCTTCTTTAAAACCTGGAGCAAATTTAAGCAAGGTTTTGGCTATTAATTCTCTTGTTTTTGGAGTGGGATTGATTTTATTTTCAAAAACCACCAATTATTATTTAGCCTTGATATTTGTTATGATAGGAGCCTTCGGAATGATGTCTGTAAGAACCATTACAAATACCATTATTCAAATTAATGTACCTAACAAATTTAGAGGTCGAGTAATAAGTATTTATGTCATGATTCTAACCGGATTGTTGCCTATTGGTAGTTTAGCCATAGGTACTATATCGCATTATATTGGGGTGCAAGCTATGGTTTTAATTCAAGGTATAATCGCTATAATTATTGCATTATTTTATGGCAAATACCTCAAGAAAGAAAAATTAAAAATGCAGGCTGTAGCGCTATTAGAACAGCAACCAGAGCAAGGACTTGGTATTAGAAATGATTAGTTAGGGTTTTAACGCTTTAAGGGCATAAACCATAGGAATTTTAGATTCTAATCCCGCAATTTGAAAACGCTTCGTATCCATTTGCACGGTGTTATTAAAGCAATTATATGGAGAATAATCAAATTCCTGAAACGACTCTAGATTTAAATTCTGCTGAAGTAAACTTGTAAAAACCTCGGCTAAACTGTGATTCCAAGTTACCGATTCATGTGTAATATTTGCAGATGTGTCGGCATAACTTCCTGTTTCCATTTCAACAATCGCCTCGTTATTAAAATAACTGTAAGTAATGTCGTTAAAAGCATCGTTAAACATCCACACCACGGGGTGAAATTCAACAAAAATAAATTCTCCTTTAGGTTTTAAATAGGTCGAAATAAGTTGCGCCCATGGGTCTAAATCGGGTAGCCATCCTATAGTACCATAGCTGGTAAATACAATATCAAAACAATCATTAAGATGGTTGGGTAAATCATATACATCACAACAAATAAACTGAGCCTCGAGTTCTAAGGTTTCTGCTAATGTTCTAGCTTTGCTTATGGCAACATCAGACAAATCTACTCCGGTTACTTCGGCACCCATTCGTGCTAAAGTCAAGGTGTCTTGACCAAAATGACATTGTAAATGCAATATTTTTTTGCCCCTAATATCTCCTAATAATTCTAATTCTATGGGGTTTAAAGAAGATGTTCCTGCCATAAACCCTTTAAGGTCGTAAAATGCAGATTCAAGATGAACTTCGGTTTTCGCATTCCAAGCGGCTTTATTTACCGCTTTATAATTTGTTGTTTTATCCATATTGTATTGTGCAACCAATTTTTACACCTAACAAATTACATAAATTCTTTAAATAGTAACTTTTAAAATGGTCTAGATTTACGAATTATGAACCAGCCATATGCACCACCAAACAAATAGTCTATCTTTGTTCAAATTTTTTAAAGCATAAACTTGAAAGACCTTTTACTTATTACACCGCCTTTTACGCAGTTAAACACCCCGTATCCAGCTACGGCTTATCTTAAGGGATTTTTAAATACCAAAGGGATTTCAAGCTATCAAATGGATTTAGGGATTGAAGTGATTTTAGAACTATTTTCTAAACCCGCTTTTTCTGTAATTTTTGAAATGGCTTTCGAAAATAATACGATCCTGTCTGAAAACAGTAAACGTATTTATGCTTTAAAAGATGAATATTTAAAGGTGTTAGACGATGTCATTCGGTTTCTTCAAGGAAACAACCCAACGTTTGCACGTCAAATTTGTTCTAAGCAGTGTTTGCCTCAAGCCTCTAGATTCGATCAATTAGACGATTTAGAGTGGGCTTTTGGTAGCATGGGAATGCAAGACCAGGCCAAACATTTAGCCACGTTATTTTTAGAAGATTTATCCGATTTTGTAATTGAATGTATCGACGATAATTTTGGCTTTAGTCGCTATGCCGAACGTTTAGGCATGAGTGCCAATGCCTTCGATGAATTGTATGACAGTCTTCAACAAGATCTTACCTTTATAGACGATATTACGTTACAGATTCTAGAATCTAAGTTAGAAGAGATTCAACCAAAAATAGTCTGTTTATCGGTGCCGTTTCCAGGGAATTTATACAGTGCGTTTCGTTGTGCACAATTTATAAAATCTAATTTTCCTACTATTGTTGTTGAAATGGGAGGCGGATTCCCCAATACAGAATTACGCTCGCTTACGGATGCTCGAGTATTCGAATTTTTTGATTATATCACTTTAGATGATGGCGAGCGCCCCATAGAATTATTACACGATTTGGTAAGTAATGAAAAACCGCTAAGCGATTTTCAGTTTAAACGGACGTTTCTTTTGGAAGACGGAAAGGTTACTTATAAAAACAATACAAATTTACCCGATTATAAACACAGCGAAGTAGGGACTCCAGATTATTCAGATTTGCTGTTAGATCAATATATTTCGGTTATCGAAATTGCAAATCCTATGCATAGTTTATGGAGCGATGGCCGATGGAATAAACTCACTATGGCGCATGGTTGCTATTGGGGTAAATGCACGTTTTGCGATATTTCTTTAGATTATATAAAAGTTTACGAACCCATTACAGCGAAACTCTTGGTAGATCGTATGGAAGCCATTATAGCGCAAACGGGTGAAAACGGATTTCATTTTGTAGATGAAGCAGCGCCGCCTTCGTTAATGAAAGCTTTAGCACTAGAAATTTTGAAGCGAGAACTAAGCGTTACATGGTGGGCCAATATCCGATTCGAGAAAAATTTCACAAACAACTTGTGTGTGCTTTTAAAACAATCTGGCTGTATAGCGGTTTCTGGTGGTTTAGAAGTGGCCTCAGATCGTTTACTAAAATTGATTGATAAAGGTGTAACCGTAGAACAAGTCGCTCAAGTTACTCGACATTTTACCGAAAATAACATCATGGTGCATGCGTATTTAATGTACGGCTATCCAACGCAAAGTATACAAGAAACGGTTGATAGTTTAGAAATGGTACGCCAGTTGTTCGAAGTTGGAGTATTACAATCTGGGTTTTGGCATCAGTTTGCTCTTACGGCTCATAGCCCGATAGGTTTAAATCCTTCAGACTATGGTGTTATTCCGCATTATAACGACATTAGTTTTGCAAATAATGATGTTGCTTTTTCCGATGTAAAAGGTATAGACCATGCCCAATTTAGTGACGGACTTAAAACTTCATTATTCAATTATATGCATGGTATAGGCTTCGATATTCCGCTTCAAGATTGGTTTAATTTCGATATTCCCGATACCACAATAGATCCCGATTTTATTTACGATAGTTTACAAGATGTTCCTAATTTTAATACCAAACCCACTGCAAAAATTGTTTGGCTTGGGCATCAGCCAGAAGTAGAAGAGCTCACGAAAACGAAGCGCGGCCAGACCTATTCAAGTTTAAAATTAACGTTTTATGAAAAAACAGATAGTTTTCAAATTGTTATAGGTAAAGCTAAAGGGGAGTGGTTGTTAAATTGGTTACTTCAGCTTAGTCCAGCACAAGCGCCAGTAAAATCGTATGGAGTTTTAAAAACCAGTTTCGAAACCCAGTTCGACGATTTTGAATTGTTTTGGTTTTCTAAACCCTTGCAAATTTTAAAAGCACATGGCTTGTTGGTATTGTAAATAAAAAGCTGTGTTACTGCTATAAGTTTTGCACTACTAGTGCAACTAAAATTATGTATATTTGAAACTATGAAATGTATAGCATTCATCTTATCTCTTTACATTCTAGGCCTCAACGTTATGCCTTGCGAAGATGTTGTGCGTATAGATGATGAGCAACAGCTAGTTTCAGAATTAGTTCAGCATAATGACGCCGACCACAATCATGATTCTTCAGATTTATGCTCGCCGTTTTGTCAATGCCATTGCTGCCATATTCATGCTACAGCATTTTCTCCGTTACAAATTACCTTTAGTATTCCAGAAATTTCAACAAAAATATTTCTTCATTTTGATAGTTTAGGAGAAGATATTCATTCTAAACGTTTACAACCTCCCCGGGTATAATGTGTCCTGTATTTACAGGGTTTAATACAGCATTCTTAAAATAATATTTAAGAACACAACTTTATTATAATCACATTATAACTCAATTTCTATGATTAATAAAATCATCGATTTTTCAATCCATAATAAATTTATTATTGGGTTGTTAACTCTTACTTTAATAGGAGCAGGGATATGGAGTCTTACCAAAGTACCCATAGATGCCGTTCCAGATATTACAAATAACCAAGTTCAAGTTATTACACAAGCGCCAAATCTAGGTACAGAAGATATAGAGCAGTTTGTGACCTATCCGGTAGAGATGGCTATGAGTAATTTGCCTTTTGTAACAGAAATTCGCTCGGTTTCACGTTTCGGATTATCGGTAGTTACCATTGTTTTCGAAGATGATATGGGGACGTATTTACCGCGACAATTGGTTTCCGAAAAACTGGAAGCGGTAAAAGATGACATCCCTGAAGGATTTGGTACACCAACCATGGGACCAATAACGACTGGTTTAGGTGAAATTTATCAATACACGCTAAAAGTTGCTCCCAAATTTAAAGACACTTATTCTATTTCCGATTTACGTACCATGCAAGATTGGATTGTACAACGGCAAATGGCTATGGTACCTGGAGTAGTCGAAGTTAATGCTATAGGCGGAAAAATTAAGCAATACGAAGTCGCTGTAGACCCAAATGAGTTGAACGCGATGGGTATTACAATTACCGATATTTTTAAAGCTTTACAAGCGAATAATCAAAATACAGGTGGGGCTTACATCGAAAAAAACCACAAGGCAAACTTTATTCGTGGCGAAGGTTTAATTCGCAGTTTAGACGATATCAAACAAATTGTAGTTCAGCATACTAATGGAATTCCTTTAACTATTGACGATATCGCTCAAGTACAATTTGGTTCGGCGATTCGGTATGGAGCTTTAACGCAAGATGGAGAAGGCGAAGTTGTAGGTGGCTTGGTGATGATGCTGAAAGGTGCCAATTCTAATGAGGTGATACAAGAAGTCAAGAAGAGGATGTCTGAAATTCAGAAATCACTTCCCGAGGGTGTTCAAATTGAACCCCTGTTAGACCGCAGTAAACTGATTGGAGAAACCACCTCTACGGTAAGTACAAATTTGATTGAAGGAGCACTTATTGTCATTTTTGTACTCATTTTTTTATTAGGAAATTGGCGAGGCGGCCTTATCGTGGCTTCAACCATTCCCCTATCGCTATTATTCGCTTTTATACTTATGAACGCCTTTGATGTGTGGGCAAACCTAATGAGTTTAGGAGCGATTGATTTCGGAATAATTGTAGATGGTGCCGTAATTATTGTTGAAGCTACAGTATTTATGTTTGCTTCAAAGCATTATAAAAATAAAAACACAACACCCGAAAATAGAGATGCCATAGCCTCGAAAGCCTCAAAGAAAATGATGAATGCCGCCTTTTTTGGTCAGCTTATTATTTTAATTGTTTTTCTACCCATTTTAGCTTTAGAAGGCATTGAAGGAAAAATGTTTAAACCCATGGCATTAACCTTCATTTTTGCTATGATAGGGGCTATGATTTTATGTTTAACCTACGTCCCAATGATGTCGGCTTTAGTACTTCGTGCACCAAAATCTGAAAAATTATCTTACGGCGACAAATTTGTGTATTGGGTAGAACGAAAGTACGAACCGCTATTGAATTCAGCCTTAAAACACGGAAAATGGGTTGTAAGTATCGGAGTTTTACTTTTTGCACTTACCGTGTTTATGTTTACTAAAATGGGAGGCGAATTTATTCCGCAATTGGATGAAGGCGATATTGCGTTTCATGCCATTTTAAAACCTGGAAGTTCGCTAACAGAAACCATAGAAACCACAACAAAAATAGAGCAACTTATAAAAGCAGAATTTCCTGAAGTTGAAAAAATTGTAAGTCGTATTGGTGTTGCCGAAATTCCCACTGATCCTATGCCTATGGATTTGGCTGATGTGATAGTAATTTTAAAACCAAAATCGGAATGGACTTCGGCAGCCTCTAAAGACGAATTGATAGATAATATGAAGGCTACTATAAGTATACTGCCAGGAGTAAATTACGAGTTTACGCAACCAATAGAAATGCGTTTTAACGAATTGCTAGAGGGTGTGCGAGAGGATATTGCTATTAAAATTTATGGTGAAGATATTTATGTGTTGTCTGAAAAAGCAGAAGAAATAACTAAATTAATAAGTGGAATTGATGGTGTTGGAGATATGAAAGCCGAAGCCACAACAGGTTTACCACAAATGACGATTACTTATAACCGGCATAAATTAGCACAGTATGGTTTACAAATTAATGAACTTAATCACATCGTGCAATCGGCTTTTGCCGGTGGGAAAGCGGGCGTTATTTTTGAAGGCGAAAAGCGTTTCGATGTTATGGTGCGGTTGCAGGAACACAACAGAACAGATATTAGCGATGTTCAGAATCTGTTTATTAAATTACCAGGAGGGTCACAGATTCCGTTGAAGGAAATCGCAGAGATTTCGTATAAATCGGGGCCCATGCAAATTAGTCGCGATAATACCAACCGACGAACTTATGTGGGTGTAAATGTCCGTGGCCGGGATGTAAAATCGTTAGTTACCGAAATAAAAGCCAAGTTGGATGCGGATTTAAAACTACCTCCGGGATATTTTATTCGTTACGGTGGTGCTTTCGAAAATTTAGAACGTGCCAGTTCTAGATTACAAACCGTAGTGCCTATTTCCTTAATATTGATTTTTGTCCTGATTTATTTCGCACTAAAATCCTTCCCACAAACCCTAATGATTTACATTGCTATTCCCATGGCAACTATTGGAGGTGTTTTCGCCTTGTGGCTTCGAGACATGCCGTTTAGTATTTCGGCAGGTGTTGGGTTTATTGTGCTCTTCGGCGTGGCAGTATTAAACGGATTGGTAATGATTAGTGGTTTAAATGAATTAAAAGATGAAGGTGTTTTTAATTTAAAAGACCGAATTTTTAAAGGCACCAAACGTCGTATTCGGCCCATATTGTTGACCGCTTTTACAGATGTTTTAGGGTTTTTACCTATGGCAATTTCAGCTTCGGCAGGAGCAGAAGTGCAACGCCCCTTGGCGACAGTGGTTATTGGCGGCTTGTTAACTTCTACGTTTTTAACGCTATTTATTTTACCTATTTTATACCATTGGGTTGAAAAACAGCAGGATAAAATCACGTTAAAACGTGCCATGGGACCGGCTATTGCGATGCTAGTTTTATGTTTGGGTATACCGCAGTTCGGATATGCCCAACAAAATCTAGAACCATTTCCAGAGATAACTTTGGAAGCCGCTGTAAACCTAGCTAAAAAACAATATCCGTTATTAAAGCAAAAAAGTTTAGAGGTTGATAAACAGGAAGCTATAAAGCAAACGGCTTTCGATTTTGGAACGACTCAAATTTTTACAGGAGGAGAAGAAATCGGGGACAATGGCGGTGTGTATACGACTATTGGAGCGGGGCAAACTAATATTGATGTGTTTGGTTTTGGAGCTAAAAAACACTTGCAAGAGCAGCGTGTTTTATTAGCCCAAAGTGCTTATGAAGTGTCGGAACTTCAATTGGAGTTAGAAGTGAAAATGGCCTGGATAAAAGCCTATCAAACCAAAAAGCAATTCGACTTGTTTACCGAATTAGATTCCATTTACACACGTTTTGAACAAGCTGTAGCACTGAATTATAAAGTAGAAGCCATTTCGAGATTAGAATATTCGGCAGCAAAAAATCAATATTATCAAATTCAAAATAATAAGACTAAGGCCTTAAGCGATTACAAAATAGCTTTGTTACAATTAAACCTTTGGTTGTCTGCAGATCCATTTTACACGGTGGCAGAGTTGATAGAAACGGAAGCAGATGTATTTATGGAATTTGATATAGAACAGCATCCCGCATTTCAGGTTGCCGAGTTAGAAGTTTTAGAGTCCGAAGCACAAGTAAAAGCGGCACAAACCAAGAATCTACCCAAATTTAATGTACAAGGCGGTTTACAAAAAATAAATGGAAATTCAGGATTTTACAGTTATCAAGCGGGAATTTCGGTTCCATTTTTGTCGGGTAGTCATCGAGAAGCCTTGCAATCTGCTAAAATTGATAAAGAGATTGCAGAAACCAATGTGCAGTTAAAACAAAATCAAGTTAAATCGAAATATAACCAAGCGTTCCAGCAATATAAGCAATGGTCGCAATCTTGGCAGTTTTACAGTACAAAGGTTTTGCCGTTAGCCAAAGAACAACGGCAAGGTGCCTTGTTAGCCTATAAAGAAGGTGCCCTAGATTATACGGGGTTTTCGCAATTAATTAACGAAGCAATTCAATCGGAATTGGATGCTCAAGAAGCGCTTTTAAATTATTTTAATAGTGTGTTTGAATTACAATATTTTAATAAGAAATAACATGAAACAGATAGTATATATTTTTAATATAGTCGTTTTAATTAGTGTTTTTAGTTGTGGATCGAAGGATTCAAATTCTGAAAACACTAAAGCAAATCATGCTGAAGAATCAGTCGAACACAATCATGAAAACCATGATGAATCGGAAGGTGTTCATTTAACAGGAAAGCAATTTGATGCTTTAAAAATGAAAGTCGATACGCTATCTACACGAGCTATGCGTGGTTATATAGAAGCTAATGGCAGTCTCGATGTTCCACCTCAAAACGAAGCCGCGATAACAACAGTGTTAGGTGCTAATATTGCATCGATAGAAGTGATAGAGGGCGATAAGGTGAATAAAGGTCAGGTAGTGGCCTATTTGTCGCATCCTAATATTATTAAAATGCAAACCGATTATTTAAATGCGTTTAGTAACAGTAACTATTTAAAAAAGGATTTTAACAGACAGAAAACCTTATACGATTCTGGCGTTGGTTCTGGGGCTAATTATCAAAAAGCAGAAGCCGAATATGAAGCCTCAAAAGCTATGGTAAATGGTTTGGGAGCCCAATTGCAATTGTTACATTTAAATCCGAAATCTGTCCAATCGGGTACTATTTATCAACGTGTCGCGTTGCGAAGTCCTATAGAAGGTTTTGTGCAAAAGGTACGGGTAAAAACAGGCCAATATGTAGCTCCAGAAACCGAAGTTTTCGAAATTGTAAACACACATCATGTGCATGCCGATTTGATGGTGTTCGAAAAAGATGTTCAGAATGTTAAAAAAGGCCAACGTGTTCGTTTTTCTGTACAATCGTTACCAGAAGAAAAATTTATTGCCGAAATTTATTCGGTAAGTAAAACATTTGAAGATCAACCAAAGGCAGTTCATGTTCATGCCGAAATCGAAAATAAAAAAGGGCATTTAATTCCGGGTATGTATATTAAAGGTCAAATTCAAATCGAAGAAGTCGAGTCTGTAGCTGTTCCGGAGCAGGCTATTTTTAATGATGCAGAACGGTTTTATATTTTTAAAGCTGAGATAGGGGAGTTTCAAGATTGGAATTTTAAACCGGTGGAGGTTATTTTGGGAGATAAAGATGGTGATTGGCAAGCTATTCGTTTTCTTGAAGACCAAGATAAAACAGGACAATTTGCACTAAATAACGCCTACTATTTGAGTGCAG
The DNA here is from genome assembly GCF_001685485.1 of Formosa haliotis. Lineage (NCBI taxonomy): Bacteria > Pseudomonadati > Bacteroidota > Flavobacteriia > Flavobacteriales > Flavobacteriaceae > Formosa > Formosa haliotis. Next base: position 272,101 of record NZ_BDEL01000001.1, read on the forward strand.
AAATGAAAAAAGGCGAATCAGAACATAGTCATTAAGTATATGAAAAGCATAGAAGAATTTTTAGAATTAAAAGGTATTCGGGTTACAGCGATGCGGCTGCTGATTTATAAATTTTTATCTGAAAAGCAAGTTGCGGTAACGCTTAGTGATATTGAAGATGCTTTTGATAAAGCCGACAGAACAACCTTGTACAGAACCATTAAAACCTTTGAAGAAAAAGACATCGTGCACCAAATAGATGATGGGACAGGAGTCACCAAATACGCGTTGTGCGAACCTAATTGCCACTGCGATTTAGAAACCGATTTGCATTTGCATTTCCACTGTACACAATGCGAATCTACCATGTGTTTAACGCATAATAAAATTCCAAAAATAAATGTACCCAAAGGATTTGTTGCCGAGCATGCTAACCTTGTGGTTAAAGGTGTTTGCGATAAGTGTAATGTAAATTAATGCACTTCCATTGCATGGAATTTTTGGTCATCTTTGAACTAGTATAATATATTAGAACGCAATTAAGATGAACGATATACATAATAATTCCTTACCCAACGAAGACCAATGTTGTAGTCACAATCATAATCACAATGTGGATGCTGGAGGTGATACGTCTAAATATAAAATCTATTTACCGGCTATTTTCAGTTTTGTATTGCTTATGGCTGGTATTGTTTTCGATTATTTAGATGTCGAATTTTTTCAAGGTGTTATTCGCATAATTTGGTATGTAGTAGCCTATATGCCCGTAGGATTACCTGTAATGAAAGAAGGTTTAGAAAGTATTAAACAGGGCGATTTATTTACTGAGTTTTTATTGATGTCTATCGCCACCATAGGAGCTTTTGTATTGGGAGAATATCCAGAAGGGGTAGCCGTTATGCTATTTTATGCTGTTGGCGAATTATTTCAAGGTGCTGCTGTAAAAAAGGCCAAAGGAAATATAAAAGCCCTTTTAGACGTACGGCCAAAATCGGCACAGGTGTTGAGAGATGGGAGTTACAAAACGGTTAGCCCAGAAAAGGTACATATTGGAGAAACTATTCAAATTCGAGTAGGAGAGCAGGTGCCTTTAGATGGTGTTTTAAAATCGGATAAAGCGTCTTTAAATACGGCAGCTCTTACAGGCGAAAGTAAACCAAATACGATACTTAAAGGCGATAAAGTATTTGCGGGAAGTATAAATTTAAATCAGGTTATAGAGGTTGAAGTAAGCAAAGAGTTTAAAGATAGTTCTATATCTCGAATTCTAGATTTGGTTCAAAATGCCACGTCTAGAAAGTCGAAAACAGAATTGTTTATTAGAAAATTTGCACGAATTTATACGCCAATCGTAGTGGTTTTGGCTATAGGGATAACGGTATTACCCTATCTGTTTGTATCCGATTATGTGTTTAGAGATTGGTTATATCGCGCTTTAATATTTTTGGTAATTTCTTGTCCGTGTGCTTTAGTCATTTCAATTCCACTCGGATATTTTGGTGGTTTAGGGGCGGCTTCTAAACATGGTATACTCTTTAAAGGAGCTTCATTTTTAGATGCCATGGGCAAAATAAATACGTTGGTTTTGGACAAAACAGGAACCGTAACGCTGGGAATTTTTAAAATAAAACAGATTAAAACGTTTGGTTTAAGTGAAGATGAGTTTATGAATTACCTTATGGCTATAGAGGCAAAATCGACTCATCCTATAGCAAAAGCTATTATGCACTATAAAGATAAAGCCGTTTTCGAGGCTGAAGACATTACAGAAATAGCTGGTCAAGGGGTACAAGGTATAGTGCAAGGTAAAATTGTTTTGGTAGGAAATACAACTTTAATGGAAACGCATAATATTTCCGTTCCTGAGGATCTTAAACGCATTGTGGAGTCTGTTGTTTTAGTGGCAATAGATAGTGTGTTTGTGGGGTTTGTGGTGATTGCCGATGCTTTAAAAATAGATGCTAAAGACACGATAACTAAATTACGAGCAGTAGGTGTAACTAAACTAATGATGCTTTCTGGGGATAAGGATAGTATTACGCAACAAGTGGCTTCAGAATTACAAATTTCGGAAGCGAAAGGAGGGTTATTGCCAGAAGACAAACTTCATGAAGTTGAAGCTTTAAAGAAAAATTCGAAGGCCGTAGTTGCCTTTGTGGGTGATGGTATTAATGATGCGCCAGTACTTGCTGTTAGCGATATCGGGATTGCAATGGGTGGTTTAGGTAGTGATGTGGCTATAGAAACTGCCGATGTTATTATTCAAACCGACCAGCCTTCAAAAATCGTTACCGCTATAAAAATTAGTCGGTCAACACGAGCTATAGTTTGGCAAAATATAGCCTTGGCTATTGGCGTTAAACTCATAGTAATGATACTTGGTGCAGGTGGGTTAGCAACCATGTGGGAAGCTGTATTTGCCGATGTTGGTGTGGCATTCTTAGCTATTTTAAACGCTGTTCGTTTACAGCGGATGCATTGGGATTAAGTTTAAAACTATTATTTAAAGGTGTATGACAGTCCGTTAAAGAATTGGTATTGTGTAGTTGGAATGTCTTTTGCGGGATAAGAGTCGTAATTTAAAACGTAGGATAAATTGAAATCTAAATTTTTATAGACTTTTAAAGAAACTCTGGTAAAGAAATCAAATCTGTAATCTTTCATGAGATTAATCTTAGGCTGATAGAATGCAGAAATTTTAAAAGAAATGTTTTTAACCAAATTATAAACAAGTGTATAGGAGGCACATGCTCTTATATCGTTATGATAAATAGTTCCTAAACCGGCATCATCATTGTCTTCGTGCTCGTAAACATACATTAAATACGTCCCGATAGACATCATTAAATCATCATTTTTAATGAATTGAAATCTCGGACCCCCACCAACTAAAATCCTATTGTCAATATTAGCAATGGTGTTGGTGTAGACTTGAAAAAATACTTCTGGGATAAAGGTTTTGGATTTATAATAGTCGTACCTAATTTGATAGGTTCCTTTATTCTTTATATCGCTTCCATCTACTCGTTTTATATCTAAACTGGCAGTAAATGCCAGTAAATGTTTCTGCTTTCTATATTCAATATAAGAGTAGTTGTTAAAGGTGAATATACGTTTCGTGTTTTTTTCAAAACTGGCGTTCAATTCAACTCCTCCAGAAAATCCAACAGTGTCTTTTTCAAAAACGAAATGTTCAATGTTAAAAATTTGAGCATATGCAATACCATTAAATAATAGTACAACTAATACAACGATGTTTCGTATAAAACAGATAGTTATCTTTTTAAATTTAGCCTAAGATAAAGTCCAATTCGGCAATTTCAAAATTAATTAGACTCCTTTTGATTTATAGTAATATTACAAATTTCAATTATAAACCCATATTTGAGATGTAAATTAATATATTATGAATTAAAATTAGTCCTTTATAAAATTATGCATGCATAATAAAATCCATTATCTTTGTTTAAACCGATTTCTTATTTATGCAAACAAAACTAACAGAGTTGCTAGGTATTACCTATCCCATAATTCAGGCCCCTATGTTTTTGGTCTCGAATGTGGCTATGGTAAAAGCCGCCATGAAAAGTGGAATTGCTGGGTGTATTCCAGCACTAAATTATAGAACTTTACCGGAGTTAAAAGCGGCAATTCAAGAACTAAAAGCAGCTAAGATTCCCGGAGGTGCTTTTGGATTTAATTTAATTGTAAATAAATCGAATATTAAATTTAAAGATCAGTTAGCGTTAATTTGCGAAGAAGGTTGCGATTTTATAATAACGTCTTTAGGTAGCCCAGAAGAGACCATAAAACAAGCACATAAAGTGGGCATAAAAGTGTTTTGCGATGTTACAGATTTAAGATATGCCCAAAAAGTAGAGGGCTTAGGAGCAGATGCTTTAATTGCTGTAAATAATGAAGCTGGTGGACACCGGGGAGCATTATCGCCACAAAACTTAATCCAAGAATTGACATTGCATTGTAACATTCCTGTAATTTCTGCAGGGGGTGTAGGGCGGAAGGCAGATGTCGATAAAATGTTACGTTATGGAGCAGAAGGAGTTTCTGTAGGAAGTCCGTTTATAGCGTCTATAGAAGCCAATGTAACCGATGAATATAAACAAGCTTGTATCGATTATGGAGCTAAAGATATTATAATGACAGAACGTATTTCTGGTACACCTTGTACAGTAATTAACACACCTTATGTTCAGAAAATTGGAACGAAACAACCTTGGTACGAGAAGTTGTTGAATAAAAATAAAAGTCTTAAAAAATGGGTTAAAATGTTGCGTTTTTCTATTGGTATGAAAGCCACAGAAAAGGCGGCAAAAGAAGTAACGTACAAAACGGTTTGGGTTGCAGGACCTAGCATAGAATACACCAAAAAGATTTTATCGGTTAAAGAAATCGTGGCGAAACTGGTAAGTTAATACAGGACTAAATCTTTAATTAATTTTGATTTTATTACAATCCATTCTTCTTTTAAAATCCCATATACGCAAGTATTTCTTTTAAATCCGTCTAATAAATAGGTGTTTTTTCTTAAAATACCTTCTAAAGTTGCTCCCAAATGCTCAACAGCTTTCCGTGAGCGTGCATTGCGTTCATCAATTTTAAATTCTACTTTTTCAAAAGCCATAGTTTCAAAAGCATGTTGGAGCATCAAAAATTTCATATGACTATTTAATCTAGTACCTTGAAATTCATAACCAATCCATGTAGAACCAATATCTAATACTTTATTTACCACATTTATATTCATAAAACGTGTGCAACCGGCATACCTTTGGTTTTGCTTGTCAAAAACTATAAAAGGAATGCATGTGTTGTTATTAAATCCATCAATTGCTGTCTGAATATAATCTCTTAAAGCTTCTGTAGTTGAAATATTTGTGGGGGAATACTGAACTAAATTGTTCTGAAAAGCTATAGGTTCCAAATCTTTACAATAACTTAAATCTAGAAGTAAGAGTTTAACACGAGAATCTTCTAATTGCTGAATGTTCATGGTAAGAATAGATGTATCTAAATTGTGTTTTGTACTTTTGTTTCACTAAAATAAATGATTTATATGAAACCATCAAAAGAAGAAATTTTAAAACAAGCGAATGCAGCCTGTAAGAATACCTTAATGGAAACTTTACAGATTGAAATTGTTGATTATTCTAATGATATGTTGATTGCCAGAATGCCCGTAAATTCTAGAGTACATCAACCAGATGGTGTACTTCATGGGGGTGCAACCGCAGCTTTAGCAGAGAGTGTAGGGAGTTTTGCATCTCATATTTTTTTAGACACAAATGCTTTTTTTGTTCGAGGTTTAGAAATTACAGCCAATCATTTAAAGAGTGTTACTTCGGGTTATGTTTATGCAAAAGCATCCTTTTTACATAAAGGAAGAACCACCCAACTTATAGATATTCGTGTTACAGATGATGACGATAATTTAGTTTCAATATGTAAACTATCCACAATTACTTTACCTAAAAAACAATAAATGCATCCATCCGATTTTTTTGAATATCTGGTAAATCAATTTCAGAATACATTGCCATTTGTTGCTTATAGAAAACCAAATGAAAATCGTATAACTGTTCTTTGTCAGCAGGATGATGAACTTTACATCACTAAAGATTTATCTGAAAGTGGATTTGTTTTTGCTCCGTTCGACGATACTTTAGATATGATTTTGTTGCCTTTAGAAACGTCTAAAATAGCATACTGCGATGCCTTTGAAGGGGAAGCTAATTTAGAGAATCATATTCAGCTATCACCGTCTTCAAAAACGAAATCGGATTATATACAATTGGTTGAAAAAGCAATTTCTGAAATTGAAACTAGTGCATTAAAAAAGGTAGTATTGTCTAGACCAGAACATGTTTTAAATAATAATTTACATGTTTTTGAAGTTTTTAATCGTTTACTGTCTACTTACAAAACGGCCTTTGTGTATGTATGGTATCACCCAAAAATCGGACTTTGGTTAGGAGCAACACCCGAAACCTTGTTAAAAATTGAAGGAGAACGCATGTCGACTATGGCTTTGGCAGGTACGCAAGTGTATAAAGAAACTACAGATGTTATTTGGGGTAAAAAGGAGCAAGAGGAACAACAATTTGTAACCGATTATATTGTAAATAATTTACAACCTATAGTCAAATCCATTTCAACTTCGGAGTGTAGAACAGTAAAAGCAGGAGCTTTATTACATCTTCAAACACAGATTTCAGCGCAATTAGAATCTCGAGAATTGCAACTATTACCCATTGTAAAGGCTTTGCATCCTACACCAGCAGTTTGCGGATTACCAAAAGAGAAGGCGAAACAATTTATTTTAACACACGAACCTTATAACCGAGAATTTTATACGGGATTTATGGGCGAATTACATTTTAAAAAACGCCAAACACGAAATACAAACCGGAGGAATGTAGAAAATAACGTGTATGGAACGGTAAAACCGGTTTCGAATTTATATGTGAATTTGCGATGTATGCAAGTGTTAAAAAATCAAATTATTATTTATGTAGGTGGAGGCATAACTAAAGATTCTGTTGCAGAAGCCGAGTGGGAAGAAACTGTTAGTAAAACATCAACCATGATGCGTATGCTATAGCAAGCACTCAATTTTGAGGTGTCGGTGTTATTATTTAAAAGTATCAGTTATATTGCTTAATTTTGTGACTCATTTCTTAAATAGAGTTCATGATATATTCTGCGATTCCCCTCGCACAAACGGTAATCACACTTTGCAAAGCAAAAGGTATAAAACACATTGTTATTTCTCCTGGCAGTAGAAATGCCCCATTAACAATTGGATTTACTCACGATCCGTTTTTTAAATGTTATAGTATTGTAGACGAGCGCTGTGCTGCTTTTTTTGCATTAGGAATTGCGCAACAATTAAAAGAGCCCGTTGCTGTTGCATGTACTTCAGGAAGTGCTCTATTAAATTATTACCCAGCCATTTCGGAAGCGTTTTATAGCAATATTCCTCTAATTGTACTATCGGCAGATCGTCCTAAAAATAGGATTGGTATTGGCGACGGACAAACAATTAATCAGCCTAATGTGTTTAAAAATCACATTTTATATTCAGCAAATTTAAATATCGATGCCAAAGAGCACCACGATGATTTTAAAGAAGCCTCGTTCTTAAAAAGTATAGAACAGAAATTAGAACTCTTTTTAGCACATCAGAAAGGGGTACAAGAAACCAACGAAGAGGAAATCAATACGGCCATAAACACAGCAATTGAAAACCATGGTCCTGTACATATTAATATTCCGTTTGAAGAACCTTTATATGAGACGACCGAGACTTTAGCGGTTTCTCCGAAAATCATTGCTAAAGAAAAAGAAGCGACTCCTTTAGATTTTGAAACGCTTGAGTTTTGTGCAGATGATTGGAATGCTGCAGAGCGTAAATTTGTCTTGGTGGGTGTTAACGGCCCAAACGACATCGAACAGAAATATCTAGACCTATTGGCTAACGATGACAGTGTTTTGGTTTTTACAGAAACTACATCTAATTTACATCATGAAGGCTTCTTCCCGAGTATAGATAAAATAATTGCACCATTAGACGATTTAGATTTCGAGGCTTTACAACCCGATATTTTATTAACGTTTGGAGGATTAATTGTATCGAAAAAAATAAAAGCATTTTTAAGAACCTATAAACCAAAACAACATTGGCACATTGGAGAAACTAAAGCGAACGATACTTTTTTTAGTTTAAATAAACATATAGAGACGACGCCAAACCAATTTTTTAGTCAATTTTTAAAACGCACTGTAGCTGTAGATAGCACCTATAAATCGCATTGGGAAGCGGTTAAAATCTTACGAGCTACCAAGCATGATGCTTATATAAACGACATTTTATTCAGCGATTTAAAAGTATTTCATATCCTGTTAAATACCTTACCCCAAGCATCTGTTTTGCAATTAGGGAATAGCTCCACAATTAGATACACGCAACTTTTTAATATCCCTAAAGATGTTGAAGTGTTCTGTAATCGCGGTACGAGTGGTATAGACGGAAGTACATCTACAGCCATTGGTTGCGCAGTAGTGAACCCAAAACCAACTACACTAATTTCTGGAGATTTAAGTTTCTTTTACGATAGTAATGCGCTTTGGAACAACTATATTCCTAAAAACTTCAGGATAATTGTGATTAACAATGAAGGAGGAGGTATTTTTAGAATTCTACCCGGACATAAAAACACAGTTAATTTTGATTATTTCTTTGAAACAAAACATCATTTAACCTGTAAACAGTTAGCCGAGATGTATAATTTTGCATACCATTCGGCTACAAATGAAGATGAGTTAAAATTGGAGTTAGCATCATTTTATAATGAAACGAACACGCCTAAAATATTAGAAATTTTTACGCCGTCAACCATAAACGACACCATTTTATTGGATTATTTTAAAGCCTTAAAATAGTTGAGATTTGCATGACGATGATTTATAAATTCAATACGTAATATTAGTATCTTTGCACTATGATAAAATTAGGAGAATACAACACGTTAACCATTTTACGTGATACCGAACCCGGATTATTTCTTGGAGATGATGAAAATAACGATGTACTATTACCCAATCGTTATGTTCCAGAAGTTTTCGAAATAGGAGACGAGATTGAGGTTTTTGTGTACTTAGATAATGAAGAGCGTATTATTGCGACAACAGATAAACCTTATATTAAAAAAGGAGATTTCGCATTATTACGTTGCAATCAAACCAACGATTTTGGAGCATTTTTAGATTGGGGCTTAGTAAAAGAATTGTTTTGCCCATTTAAAGAGCAAGCTTTTAAAATGAAAAAAGGAGGTTGGTATTTGGTATATTGTTACGAAGATGAAGTGAGTAATCGATTAGTAGCGTCTAGTAAAACCAATCATTTTTTAAGTAATAAAGAATTAACCGTAGAGCCGTTTGAAGAAGTCGATATTATTGTTTCACATCCGTCTGATATAGGTATGAACGTTATTGTTAATAAAAAACATGCTGGATTAATTTTTAGAGATGATATTTTTCAAGATTTAAGTGTTGGTGATCGATTAAAAGGAATTGTGAAGAAAATCCGCCCTGACAATAAGATTGACATTATGCTTGGTAAAATTGGTTATAGAAGTATAGAACCAAATGCCGATTTAATAATGAAAGAACTCGAAGATAACAGCGGTTACCTTAACTTAACCGATAAATCTTCGCCCGAAGCGATTAAAGAAGCGTTACAAATGAGTAAGAAAAACTTTAAAAAAGCTGTAGGGACGTTATATAAAAAGCGTTTAATTGAATTAAAAGACGACGGTATTTATTTAGTAGAATAAACCATGTTTAATTATAACAAGAAAGCCTCAAATTTTTAGAAATTGAGGCTTTTTTGTTTGAAATTTTTAGAATCAACATCACCCTGAATTTAGTTCAGGATCCTAATAGTTTGTGATTCTGAAACACGTTCAGAATGACGGTGAATTAAGTATTATAATTGAAGCTAGATTACAAGTTTAAATCTTTTCTAATAGAACGAGGTAAGGCCTCTTTATGTACCATAATAGAAATGGTTTTTAGCTTAAAATAAGCTTCACTCATATAAATATAACCATCGTTAGACACACGATCCGAATTTCCACCCCAAGAATTTTTTACCTTATAATAGGTGTTCCCTTTTTGGTCTTCAACTAAACCTACTATATGCATTAAATGGTCGTCTGTGGTATCAAAATTTTCAAATTCTTTTTGACGGTATTCTGCCGTAACTTTTAATTCCTTTTCAATTTCTTTTAAAGCAGATTCATTATTTTTTTCATCTTTCGGAATTACAGCAATTCCGTATTTAGAAGAAAATGTTTTTTCACTCACATCGCAATCCAATTCAATTGTATAACCTGCTTTTAGGGCGTCATTTGTAATATCCACCAAATCATCTAATTCAACATTATAAAAACTTCCATTAGAAAAATTATCTGGAATATCTAATATAAAAGAAGTTTCGTATGGGTGATGTGTAAACGAAGTAATAGAAACATAGTCTTTAGGGTTTAATCCCGTCATCTCTAAAAACGATTGTGGTGTGTATTTTACTCCTTCGTAAGTAAAAGACGTTACATTTTTGCCCAATTTATCATCTAAAATATTTGAAACATCTGTTTTCCAGTCACCATCATAGGTTTTCGGATTTTTAATATAATCGTCTAAAACGGTTTTTAATGCTTCAACAAGTTCAGAATGGTCGTGTTTTTCTTCCTTCTTTTGTAAACCTGTATACACTTCGTTAGGCACCAATCCATAAGCAGAAACACTATTCATGACATCATGGGCCAAGCCACCTTCGCTAAACTGTGCTTTTCCTTGGCGCATTACGTAATTCCAAGCTTTTACAGGATACGTTTGTCTTACGTTGTACATTTCAGATAAATCGATATGTTTACCCGATGTTCTAATAATTTCACTTTCTAAAAAGGAGGTAGTTGAAAAACTCCAACACGTACCTGTTTTACCTTGATTTATAACATCTTTAGCATCTAAAGCAGTAATGGTTTTAAATTTGTATGCTTGCGAGAAACATGTGGTTGTTAATGCTATTAATAATAAGAAAATACTATATTTTTTCATTCTGAAGTAGGGGTTTATTTAAAATGATTTATTTTTGGCTAAAATAAGAAAAATGGAACAAGCAAATTGGGTAACTGTCAAAGAATACGAAGACATTACTTATAAAAAATGTAATGGCGTGGCACGCATTGCATTTAACCGACCAGATATACGAAATGCCTTTAGACCAAAAACGACGAGTGAGTTGTACGATGCCTTTTATGATGCTAATGAAGATGTGAATATAGGAGTCGTATTATTATCTGCCGAAGGTCCATCGTCTAAAGATGGTGTTTATTCTTTTTGCAGTGGTGGAGACCAAAACGCAAGAGGAAAACAAGGTTATGTAGGAGAAGACGGGTACCACAGATTAAATATTTTAGAAGTTCAACGCTTAATCCGCTTTATGCCAAAAGTAGTTATTGCAGTCGTTCCTGGATGGTCTGTAGGTGGCGGACATTCGCTTCATGTGGTTTGCGATTTAACTTTGGCAAGTAAAGAACATGCTATTTTTAAACAAACAGATGCCGATGTTACAAGTTTCGATGCGGGTTATGGTTCTGCGTATCTAGCAAAAATGGTTGGACAAAAGAAAGCACGAGAAATTTTCTTTTTAGGAAGAAATTACTCGGCTCAAGAAGCTTTTGAAATGGGAATGGTTAACGCTGTTATTCCGCATGCAGAGCTAGAAGATACGGCATACGAATGGGCTCAAGAAATATTAGCTAAATCGCCTACATCTATTAAAATGTTGAAATTCGCTATGAATTTAACCGATGATGGTATGGTAGGCCAACAAGTATTTGCTGGAGAAGTTACACGTTTAGCTTATATGACAGATGAAGCTAAGGAAGGTAGAAATGCCTTTTTGGAAAAACGTAAGCCTAACTTCGAGAAAAAATGGATTCCATAAAAATTGCTTATGAGTAATGTTTCAAAATGGATTTCGGCTATGCGTTTACGAACCTTGCCGTTATCTATTTCAGGTATTATTGTTGGTGGATGTTTGGCTGCTTATAACGGATTTTTTATTCCGTTAATTTTTTCTCTAGCTATACTAACCACATTAAGTTTACAAATTTTATCTAATCTCGCTAACGATTATGGCGATGGGGTAAAAGGCACTGATAATGAAGATCGTATTGGCCCCATGCGGGCTTTACAAAGTGGTGCAATTACAGCAAAACAAATGTTATTTGCCATAAAGATAAACGTGGTAATTACCCTTATTTTAGCTTGCGCTTTAATTTATGTGTCTTTTGGATCTGAAAACTTCCTATTATCTCTGCTATTCTTTGTACTAGGGATAGGTTGTGTGGTTGCTGCCATAAAATATACCGTAGGAAATTCTGCCTACGGGTATAGAGGTTTGGGAGATATTTTTGTATTTGTATTTTTTGGATTAGTTAGTGTTATAGGAAGTTATGTGTTATTTGTTAAACGTATAGATGGGATAACTATTTTACCTGCAATTGCCATAGGACTGCTAAGTACAGGCGTTTTAAATTTGAATAATATGAGAGACATAGCATCTGATGCTAAATCGAATAAAAATACTTTAGTAGTGAAATTGGGTAGTAAAAGAGCTAAAAATTATCATTACTTTTTGGTTGGAGGTGCTATGGTTTTAACAGCATTATTTGGAGTATTGTATTATAAATCGCCATGGAATTTTATTTTTTTAGTGGTATTTATGCCTTTAATTAAACATATTATTACCGTATATAAAAATGAAATTCCTAAGGACTTAGATCCCGAGTTAAAAAAATTGGCTTTAAGTACATTCTTTTTAGCTTTGCTTTTAGGAATAGGTAGATTATTGTAAAAATATTCCTCATAAAATTGTTAAATAAATTTATTTTCACCTTAAATTATTAAAAATCAATAATTTAATTCGTATATTTATAACAGTTGATATTTCATTATTATCAATAGTAGGCTAATATTTAGCTTCATTTTTGGGGATTGAAAAACTCAGACAAATTATTTTTAATATGTCTGAGTTTTTTTTGTACTTTAATTTCAAAATATAGATATATGAAGATTACATATTACGGTCATGCCACACTTGGCATAGAAGTGAACGATGTTTCTATACTTGTAGATCCATTTATTACAGGAAACCCAAAAGCATCTCACATCGATATTAACAGCTTACAGGCAGATTACATTTTAATAACCCATGCACACCAAGATCACGTTTTAGATGTGGAGGCTATAGCAAAGCGAACCAATGCTGTTGTGGTGTCTAATGCTGAAATTGTTGCCCATTACGACAAATTAGGAATAGAAGGACACCCTATGAATTTTGGTGGCTCGTGGGATTTTGAATTTGGAACAGTAAAATATGTAGTAGCACAACATTCATCATCGTTCCCAGATGGTAGTTATGGTGGACAACCAGGTGGTTTTGTAATTGAAGGTGAGCGTAAAAATATTTACATAGCTGGAGATACATCTTTAACCATGGATATGAAATTAATTCCCTTATTTTTAAAGTTAGATTTAGCCATATTACCTATTGGAGACAACTTTACTATGGGAATAGATGAAGCCATTCATGCCAGCGATTTTGTAGAATGCGATAAGGTTTTAGGCTATCATTTTGACACGTTTGGATATATTGAAATAGATCATGAGGAAGCTAAACGTAAATTTTTTGATAAAAATAAGGACCTAATGCTATTAGAAATTGGTGAGAGTATAGAGTTGTAAATCTTTACCTTGAATAATATATTGGCTTTGTTTTAATTTCTTAAAGGAATTGAAATGAAGCTTTTTTTTATTCTATTTTCAGCCTAATAAACAAATTTGAAGTTTAATTTATTACAGATCAGTTTTTGTCGCTTATGATTATGAATTTTAGCGGTAGGTCTGTGTTTCTTAAGTATAAATTCGGCTTTAATTAAGATTGTTGCCCTTCAATTATATAAAAATTAAAAGAATTAATTATTAAGAATTTTGTGAAATATTTAGCGTACAAAGGGTAGGTAAAGAACGAAAATAATTGACTATTTTTGGGAATATGATTTCAGCAAGCTATCGAAAATATATCCTAAATTTTAAAAATCCTAGCGGAACTTCGAGAGGGGTACTAACAACTAAAGAGACTTGGTTCATTCATCTTAATAAAGATGGTAAAAATGGAGTGGGAGAGTGTGGTGTATTTAGAGGACTTTCGGCAGATGACAGACCCGATTTCGAAGAAAAATTGCAGTGGATTTGTAGGCATATTGAGAATGATTTAGAGGAATTATTAAATGAATTAATCGAGTTTCCAAGCATCCAATTTGGTTTAGAAATGGCCTTTAAATCGTTAGCGGGAAAACACCCTTTTGAGCTATTTCCATCAAAATTTACGAAAGGCCAAGATGCTATACCCATTAATGGATTAATTTGGATGGGAAGTGAAGATTTTATGAAATCTCAAATTAAAGATAAAATTGAAGCTGGTTTTAGTTGTATAAAAATGAAAATTGGAGCCATCGACTTTCAAACCGAAATAGATATGTTAAAAGCTATTCGGAAGGAATTTTCAGCTTCTGAAATTGAGTTACGGGTCGATGCTAATGGAGCTTTTAGTACTAAAGAGGCGCTAGAAAAATTAAAAATTTTATCAGAATTTCAATTACATTCTATAGAACAACCTATTAAAGCAGGGCAACTGGAAAGTATGGCGCAACTATGCGAGCAAACTCCTCTGCCTATTGCTTTAGATGAAGAGTTAATTGGAGTATTTAAAGAGCAAGATAAACAGAACTTATTAAAGCAAATTAAGCCGCAATATATTATTTTAAAGCCTAGTTTGGTAGGCGGATTTCAGGGCAGTAATTCATGGATTTCTTTAGCAGAAAAACAAGAAATAAATTGGTGGATAACCAGTGCTTTAGAAAGTAATGTTGGCCTAAATGCTATAGCGCAGTACACATATATTTTGCACAGCGATTTACCACAAGGCTTAGGTACAGGTGGTTTATTTACCAATAATTTTGAGTCGCCTTTACAAGTAAAAAATGGTACATTGCAGTACCAAACAAACCTAAATTGGAACTATAATTTTTAATTAAAAATATGTATATAAGTCAGGCTTATAAAGGATTACATGAATGGTGGCGTTATATAATAGGGGCAATTATAGCGTTTATTGGAATTATTATTTTCTCGGTTCCACATCTTGTCGCATTGGGGATAAAGACCATGCAAGGTGGTATCGATTTATCCAGAATGGACGACACCAATTACATCATGACTCTTTTTGATTCTAATTTAAACCTGGTGTATGTTTTATTACCTTTTTTAGGCGGACTCATATTTTTGTTATTAGCAGTAAAATATGTACATAAATTATCCATTTTAAAGCTAACCACTACCAGAGATCGAGTAGATTGGAAGCGTGTATTTTTCTCCTTTTTTTTATGGGGAGGGGTTTCTTCATTATTTATAATTGTAGATTATTTTATTGCACCTGAAAATTATCAATATAATTTCGAATTGAATAGGTTTCTGTTGTTAGCAGTAATTGCAATTGTATTAATCCCTTTTCAAACCAGTTTTGAGGAATATTTATTCAGAGGATATTTAATGCAAGGCATCGGGGTGATTTCAAAATCTAAATTAGTTCCCTTAGTGTTAACCTCTATTATTTTTGGCGGATTACACATAGCCAATCCTGAAGTTGCGAAGTTAGGGAACACCATAATGATATACTATATAGGTACAGGTTTGTTTTTGGGTGTGTTAACCTTGATGGATGAAGGTATGGAATTGTCGCTAGGTTTTCATGCTGCAAATAATTTGTTTACCGCGTTATTGGTAACATCCGACTGGAGTGCGTTGCAAACCTATTCTATTTTTAAAGACATTTCTAATCCAGAAGAATCAGGATTAATGGAAATATTTGTTCCTGTTTTTATTGTATTTCCTATATTACTTTATATATTTTCAAAAACATACAATTGGACAAACTGGAAGGACAAATTAACCGGACGTGTTTTAGAGCCTATACGGGAGCCGATATTAGAACATCAAGAATTACAAAATCATAATACTATAAACATTATTTCTCATGATAACAGCAGTGAAGACCAAAGTCCCAACCTACGATAAAATTCATTTAAAGTTTAAATTAAATGGACGGTATTACGATACCGAATCTTTAAAAGAAGTTGCGTATTGTTTTATTAAAGAAGGAGAGCCACACCAAAAAACACTAGGTGATTTTTTGCAAGCTTGGTTAGATAATAATGACTATGTAGAAGTACAAACTTCAGGATCTATCGGGGTTCCTAAAATGATTAAAATTAAAAAACAAGCCATGGTAAATTCGGCTATAGCAACAGGAAATGCGTTTAACTTACGCCCTGGAGATAGTCTTTTACATTGTTTACCTTTTAATTTTATTTCGGGAAGAATGATGCTGGTTCGCGCTATGATTTTAGGCTTAGAATTAGATGTGGTACCACCTCGTGCAACACCAGTTTTCGATGAGACCAAAACTTACGATTTTTCTGCTATGATTCCATTACAAGCCGAAAACTTGTTACCTAAATTACATCATTTTAAATCTTTAATAATTGGAGGAGCAGCAGTATCACATCAATTGTTAGAAGATATTCAAAATATAGATACACAATGTTATTCAACTTACGGAATGACGGAAACTGTGAGTCATATTGCGTTTAAACCGCTTAACGGACCAGACAAGTCAGACTGGTACAAAGCAATGCCAAATGTAAATATATCTCTAAACGATAAGGATTGTATAGTTATAGATGCTAAGTATTTATTTGATGAGCCTTTAGAAACAAATGATGTCGCCGTATTACAGTCGGAAAATGAATTTAAATTAGTAGGAAGAATTGATAATGTGATTAATTCTGGCGGATTAAAATTATTCGCAGAACAAATTGAAAAACATTTAACAGGTGACATTTCTAATCGCTTTTTTGTTGCTGGAGAGCCAGATGACAAATTAGGGGAACGTTTAATTTTGGTGATTGAAGGTGAAGAAACACCTATAGATGTAAGTTCATTTAAAGGACTTCAGAAAAATGAAAAGCCAAAGGCCGTATATTTTGTTCCTAAATTTATAGAAACACCAAATCGTAAAATTCAGCGTAAAAAAACCTTAGAATTATTAAAGAAATAAAATCTAAGACTTGAAATTTTTAATTTATTGCTGCTTTTTAAAATAGTAATCGGCAGAGTTTTTACCTGAACCATAAATTAGAAAAAACAGAGAAATAAATAAAGTAATTGTTGCTATTGCTAGATCTAACAGATGAATTTCCCCAAAGAAATTGATAGCAATAGCACCAATTAATATTGGGATTTGAGCCAGACTAGCCCACCGTGTTAATAGCCCGAAAATAATTAATAGTCCGCCTATAAAAAGGGCAGGCGCTACGTAATGTAAGATTAACATGCTTCCTCCCCAATTTTGAAAAGGAGTAAGTAAGTCTACAAGAATCTGGCTACTTGTCATAAAGTTAATACCTTTAATAAAAAGGAATACTCCTAAACCAATGCGCAACATATCTATGGGTAAAGCAGTATTTACATTCGCCCATTTGTTAAGTGTTTTAATCGTTTCCATAACTTTAAATTGTTGATTTACATAAACTTAAGTTACGAAAAATCGATGAGAATAAAAAGTTAAATGTTCTGGATCTCAATAGTTTACAGGTTTTTAAAACTTAATTTTGGATGTGAAAGCTAAACTTTAAAAGTAAGGTTTAGAATGTGTTAGGTGAAATTAGTGTAAAGTGTGGTTAGTATTACACCTTTATTAGAACCCAAATTTATAGCTAACAATTCTTGTTCTTCTTTAATTTTGAAATTAAAAGGTGCCGCTAAAATATTTACGCCGCTTTGTTTTTTAAGCCTAATCCCTTGCCCAGAAATAATATCGATATTGGGTATAAAGTCACCTTCCGGTATGTGCTCTGTTAAGATAATATATTTAAAGTCCTTTAACTTTTCTAAAATACGTTGTATTTCGGTGTTTGACAGATGTTGTAAAACTTGTCTTAAAAACACACAGTCGGCAGTTGGTAGGGGAGCTGTTGCAATATCTAGACATTGAAATTCTAAATGTGTCTGGTTAAAGTTGTTTTTGTTATGAGTTATAAGATCTTCTACTATATCTATTGCCACATATTTTTTAGTGAGTTTTACTAAAGTTTTTCCCACATTAAAATCGCCACAACCTAAATCGCAAACAGACAATGGCGTTTTAAAAGACTTTAAGAATTCGCTTACAACAGAGATATATGGATTTACAATATTTGGATTATGAGATCCGTCTCCAGAATAAAACTCGGCTGAATTATCGCCCCAAAGTTTCATGGCATACACTTGTTCCATTACAGCTTTAGTAGGCCAAGGGGTTTTTGTCTTTTTTCGAGTTATATGGGTACTCATAGATGTATGCTTATAGAAAGTAAAGGAGTTAAAGAAACTTCATTGTATTGTAATTTAGTTGATTGTGAAATTGAAAAATACAATTAAGAACTCAACAAATTTTAAAGAAGCGATACTAGTAAAATGAATCAATTAAGTCTTAATCTTTAAGCACCTCTTCGTAATCTTCGAAAAAGGCTTCAAACAGAGACATTTTTTCGTTTAAAAATTCCATGACATCCTGCCAAGTATTTTTATTATGGATAGATACTTTTTGATTTAAAGGCACATAAATCCTAGAAATTTCTTTTCCGTTTTCTAGAATAAATTCTTCCTCAAAAATAGCGTCGGGTAAATAATCGTCCTTTAAAATTGACTTTAAAGATTCTAACTTTCCCCAATTTTCTATTCTTTTTTCTAGATTGTCTTCAAGGTCTAGAGCAACTAAAGCACTTTTAGTATCAAAATGAAATTTAAAACTAAAGCCCTTAATTTTTGTATTGTATAAAAGCCATTTTCTAGGAAACGACTTTCCGAAACTGGTCCAAAATAATTCTCTTAACTGTCTTGATTCTTCTTTACTAAACATAATTTAAATGGCATAGGCAATCGCAACTCCTGCGAAAATAGCAATTAATTTACTTAAATTAAATTTATGACCTTCACTACTTTCAAACAATATGGTGGTTGATATATGGAAAAATATACCAATTACAATAGCATTTATAAGATGAATATAATCTTCTACTAAAGTAACATGATTAGATATAAATGTGCCAAGCGGAGTCATTATAGTAAATAAGGTAAGAAAAGCAACAACTTGCATCTTACTGTAATGCGATTGTAATAAATAGGTTGTAATTAATGTTGCGATAGGAATTTTATGAATTAAAACACCGTACACCATATCGTTATGGTGATGGATCGGGAACCCTTCTAAAAAACTATGAATACATAAACTTATAAATAGCAGCCATGGGAAATTATTGTCGTGTTTATGCACATGAACATGTCCGTGTTCGGCACCTTTAGAGAAAAATTCGAGTACAATTTGAAGTAAAATACCAAGCATTATAAATAATCCTGTTTGTTTCGGATCTAAATGATGGTAAACTTCTGGTAGTAATTCAAATAAAGTTAAAGCCAATAAAAACGCACCGCTAAACGAGAGTAATAACTTGGTTTTAAAAGCAGGTTTAGATTTGCTAACAAGCGCTAAAATAACACCTAAAACTACGGCAATTATGGGAAGTAAATATGATTTCATTATTTAAAAAGCATAACTAAACGGTCTGATGTTTTTGCATCAAACTTTTGTAATTTATAATTTCCAAAAACTTCTAATAAGTTAACTTCGGCAGCTTCAAAAAGGGCTTCAAAATCTTTTAAGGTAAAAGCTTTTACACGTTCTTGAAAGTTATAATCTTCACCTTGTAAAGTAAACGAAATGTCTTTTATAATATAATTATCTTTTACAAAACGTTTTAAATGAAAGGTAATATCGTCTACTTGCTTGGTTTCTTCTGGAACTAAATTAGCAATAACATAGTCGGTATTCATAAAATCGATAACTCCAATACCGTATTCGTTTAAATCGCTTTTTATGGCTTTAATGGTATTTAAGTTGTCTTCTTCATCATCAAAATAACCAAAACTTGTAAATAAATTAAAAACGGCATCAAAAGTGTCCGGAAACGGTTTGCACATATCGTGCACTTTAAATTTAAGAGTTTCGTTCTCAAATTGTTTAGCGAAGTTAATACTGTTTTCAGATAAATCAGCTCCAACAACATTATATCCTAAAGAGTTTAGGTAAATGGAATGTCTTCCTTTACCGCAGGCTAAATCGAGAATCTTACCAGTTTCAGAAATATTTAAATATTGGGTAAGGTTATCCATAAATAATTGGGCCTCTCTATCGTCTCTATCTTTGTATAAGGTGTGGTAAAAAGGCGTATCGAACCACGATACGTACCAGGTTGTTTTATCTTTTATCATTTCTAAACTATGTAGGGTGCAAAAATACTGTATTTTTGTAATCTATTTAAAGTAAATAATGGAGAATAATTTTAAAATGGTTGCCAAAACCTTATTTGGCTTTGAAGAATTATTAGCAAACGAATTAACAAAACTAGGTGCACTACAAGTTAAGATAGGTGTAAGAAACGTTAGTTTTGTTGGGGATAAAGGTTTTATGTACAAATGTAATTTGGGCTTACGTACGGCTATAAAAATTTTAAAACCTATTAAAACCTTTCGGGTTCGTTCAGAACAAGATATTTACGATAACATTTATAAAATGCCATGGGAAGACTATTTAAAGCCCACAGGTACTTTAGCTGTAGATGCTACAGTAAACTCAACAGTATTTACACATTCCCTATACATCGCCCAAAAAACAAAAGATGCAATCGTTGATAAGTTTAGAAAAGATACTGGAGTACGACCAAGTGTTGATTTAAAATTTCCAGATTTAAAGATAAACATCCATATTGATAGAGAACAATGCACGGTATCTTTAGATACTTCTGGCGATTCTTTACATAAACGTGGTTATAAAACAGCCACTAATATTGCGCCCATTAATGAAGTATTGGCAGCGGGCTTAATCATGCTATCGGGCTGGGATGGTCAAACCGACTTTATGGATCCAATGTGTGGAAGTGGAACTATTTTGGCTGAAGCAGCAATGATTGCTTGTAATATTCCGCCAAATTTAATGCGTAAAGAATTTGCTTTTGAACGTTGGGAAGATTGGGATGTAGAGCTTTTTGAAAAAATAGAAGAATCGTTACTGAATAAAACACGCGATTTTCATCATAAAATAATAGGGTTCGATAAATCGCCTTCGGCAGTTGCTAAAGCCAATGAAAATGTGAAAAATGCGCATTTAGATGAATTTATAACCATTAAACATGAAGATTTCTTTAAAACCCAAAAAGGAGGAGATGAGAAATTACACATGTTGTTTAATCCGCCATATGGGGAACGATTAAATATAGAAATGGAAGAGTTCTATAAACATATTGGAGATACTTTAAAACAGAATTATCCGGGGACAGATGCCTGGCTAATTACCTCGAATTTAGAAGCTTTAAAATATGTGGGATTAAGACCTTCGCGAAAAATTAAACTCTTCAATGCTAAATTAGAATCTCGTTTAGTGAAATATGTCATGTACGAAGGCAGCAAAAAAGCAAAAAAGCAAGGGTTATAACTCTTGCCTTTTTTTTTATACTATTAAATTCTGAAGATTTTTGTTACTAAAATTTTCTGAATTTAAATTTTTGGGTGCCTACAGATATTTGGGCTATTAGGCCACCTTTGGTTTTAGTAAATACAGCAACTCCTTTTGCAAATTTTCCATTAAAAGATTTTCCTCTATCAACTAAAGTTGCAGAAGCAAAGGCATCAAACTCGAACGTCCCTTTTTTAAATTTGTTTAATTCCTTTTTTGTTTCAAAGAAAATCACTTCTATAAAAGCTTCACCACCAGCTTGAAAACCAAGATTTAATTTTTTTAAACTCGCCATTCCTAAAACTTTGCCTCCCTTTTTGTACAACACACCATTTCCTGAAGCCGCACCAACTATAAAAGCGCCTTGTCCGGTGTTTGGAAAAATTACATATCCAGCAGCTTTATTAAAGTAATTCTTTAAATCAGGGCAGTCGTGTATTAAAGTTTGTTTGGCAGTTTCGGCATCTTTTATAATCTCGGTATCCTTTTCGCTTTGTGCAGCAACAGAAATACCAATACATAAAAAGAGAGCACCTAAGACTATTTTTTTTAAGTTATTCATAAATTAAATTTCTTAGAAATTGAAGTAAATTTAAGTGAAAAGTTCTTGAATATCAGATGTAAACTAAATATAATTAATATCTGTTCAATTAAATATGAGTTAGTGCATTATTAAATAAAAACGGTAAGCGATTTAATATTAAGTGTCTCGGCTAAAAATTAAAACACATACTATTTTTCCTTTTTGTAAAGCGGAATTAGGTAAGAAACAGAATAACCAAACCCAAATCCAATACCTAAGCTGTCGTAGGTTTTATAAAATCCGGGTACATACAAATTTTCGAAATTATCGGGTTCCTTTTGTGCTAACATACCCTTAAATTCTACATGTACACCTAAATATAAATTGTTTAATACCTCTGCTTTAATACCCAAAACGAGTTCTGCCCACAATGCGCTTAAACCATTATACTCTCTAAGGTCTGATGAAGAAAATTGGGGTGTCCAGTATTGGTTTTCACTATACACCGAATAACTGTTTAAAGTCTGACTGAAAGTACTTGCTCCAATACGTAATCCGCCATAAATCATGTTTTCCATGTCTAACCAATTTCGGTAGGCATTATAATCTATTCCAGCTTTAAAGTAAGACCCTTTAGTTGTAGCATTATAAAAATCGTTGCTTAACGTTATGTTTTCAGCACCAAATTCGCCAGCGAGATACAAGAATTTTGTGATTCTATAATCTCCCATAACTTCAAATCCTTGATAATCATCTTCAAAGGCTGTTCTTACTAATTGACTTAATTCTAAACCTAATCGTAATCCGTATTTTTCTTTTATAACAGTAGAATCTTTGCTTACTACGGTCAGTGTATCACTAGATGTCACTTTCATCTCGTCATTTTGAGCAGAAAGGTTTACTGTGAAAAGAAAAACACAGAACGCGGTACTAATGATATAATTTAAAATGTTCTTCATTTTCATCTTCTACAGATTGGTTATCGTTTACAGATCGTACTAATTGTATCCAATTATCATCATCTGGTTCAACATTTATGCTAACATTTCTATAAACCGTTTTGTATCCACAGGCACGAGAAACATAAACATCTTCCCTGTCGTAGGTAATGGTAATTATATCTTCATTTCCTGTAACATAGTCATCGCTTGTATCGTCTGGTGTTCCATTATCATTAACTACATATTCTTCGTGTAATTTATATTGCGTAATGGTATCTGTAGTTTTTAACGGAATGGCGATAGAATCTGTAGCAACAACATTGTAACCCGGAAGCACTTCGTCATTGCCAACACCCTGAACTCTTAGGTTTGTAACGCTTTTTAATACATCGGTATTAGGATTGGTAACATCGTAAAAACGAATAATTAGGCTAGGAGTGGTGGGTGTTTCGTTAGAGCAAATATCATCTCTTTCACAGCCCATAAAACAGAGTGCAATGAAGACTAAAAACAGGAATGAGTTTTTCATAAATGCGTTATCGTTTTTCTAATAGTACAACATTTTCTACATGATGCGTTTGCGGAAACATATCTACAGCACGAACTTTTGTTACTTTATACATGCTATCCATTAAGGCCAAATCTCTTGCTTGGGTAGCACTGTTACAACTAACATATACAATTTTTTCTGGAGCAACGTTAAGTAGCATTTCTACGACATCTTTATGCATCCCGTCTCGAGGTGGATCTGTAATTATAATATCTGGGTGACCATGAGTTTTTATAAATTCGGCATTGAATACATTTTTCATGTCTCCAACATAAAAATCTACATTATCTATATTATTTGCTTTAGCATTCTCTTTTGCCGCTAAAATGGCATCTGGAACGGCTTCTACACCAACCACTTTTTTAGCGTTTCTAGCAACAAATTGTGCAATAGTTCCGGTTCCGGTATATAAATCGTATACTAATTCGTTGCCAGTTAATCCTGCAAAATCGCGCGTTACTTTATATAATTCGTAAGCTTGATCGGAATTTGTTTGATAGAAAGACTTCGCATTAATTTTGAATTTTAGCCCTTCCATTTCCTCAAAAATATGATCGCGTCCACTAAAATATTCAATGTCTTGATCGTAAATAGTATCGTTAGCCTTGGTGTTTATAATGTATAATAAAGCGGTAATTTCAGGAAACGTTTCCTTTATATAATTCAGTAATAATTCACGTTTCCCCTTATCTTCTTTAAAAAATTGAATTAAAACCATTAATTCGCCTGTAGATGCCGTACGTATCATTAAAGTACGTAAAAGTCCGGTTTGATTTCGAGTGTTGAAGAACTCTAAATCATTTTCAATCGCAAATGTTTTTACAGCATTTCGTATAGCATTTGAAGGATCTTCTTGCAGATGACATTTTTTTATGTCTAAAATTTTATCCCACATTCCTGGAATATGAAATCCTAAAGCATTTTTATCGCCTAAATCTTTGTCAGATTGGATTTCCTCTAGGGTTAACCAACGACTGTCGCTAAACGAAAATTCCATTTTATTTCTGTAGAAATATTGCTTTGCAGATCCTAAAATAGGAGTGACTTCTGGTAATTCTATATGGCCTAACCGGCGTAAATTATTTTCAACTTCTTTTTGCTTATAAAATAGCTGATATTTATAATCCATATCCTGCCATTTACATCCACCACAAACTCCAAAATGCTCGCAAACTGGTGTTGTACGTTTATCTGATAACTTATGAAAAACCGTTGCTTTACCTTCGTAATAGGCTTTACGTTTTTTAAAGGTTTGAATATCTACCACATCTCCAGGAACAGCATTTGGTAAAAAAATGACAGCGCCATCTGGAGATTTAGCTATAGTTTTTCCTTTAGCACCAGCATCAAGGACTTCTATATTTGTAAAAACTTGTTTTTTATTTCTTCTAGACATGGCGCAAAAATAAGATGTTTTTAGCTTTTGGTTTGTATCACATCACATATTTTTTAGTCAAGTTGTCCTTTTTAAAACCATTATGCTTAAGATTGATTTTAAAAACCTTACTTAAAATTTTAATCCGCTTTTTATATTTAGTAATTTGCAAGCGTTTTATGGATGATTTCTCTCCATTTCTAAATTGTAATATTAATTTAGGGACAAGGTAGGAATAGAAAATTTTTCAATTTAAAATATATTAAAATGGCTGTTTTAGACCAAATAACTTCTCAGCAAGCAATCGACCTAGAAAATAAATACGGTGCTCACAACTATCATCCGTTACCTGTAGTTTTAACTAAAGGTGAAGGTGTTTATGTTTGGGATGTAGAGGGAAAAAAGTATTACGATTTTTTATCCGCTTATTCTGCAGTAAACCAAGGACATTGTCACCCTAAAATTGTAGGAGCAATGATGGAGCAGGCGCAACAATTAACTTTAACTTCTCGTGCTTTTTACAATGATGTGCTAGGCGCATACGAAAAATTTGCTTGCGAATATTTTGGTTTCGATAAATTATTACCAATGAATACTGGGGCAGAGGCTGTAGAAACAGCTCTGAAATTATGTAGAAAATGGGCATACGAAGTTAAAGGTATTGATGAAAATGAAGCCGAAATAATTGTTTGCGAAAATAATTTTCACGGTAGAACAACAACTATCATTTCATTTTCTAACGATCCGGTAGCTCGTGAAAATTTTGGACCTTTTACAAAAGGTTTTATAAAAATTGAATACGATAATTTAGAAGCTTTAGAATCGGCTTTAAAAGATAACCCTAATGTTGCAGGTTTTTTAGTAGAACCAATACAAGGAGAAGCGGGAGTATATGTACCAAGCGACGGTTATTTAGCAAAAGCAAAAGCATTATGCGAAAAATATAATGTTTTATTTATAGCCGACGAAGTACAAACAGGTATTGCAAGAACAGGGCAATTACTGGCTGTAAATCATGAAAATGTAAAACCGGATATATTAATATTAGGAAAGGCATTAAGCGGAGGGGCGTACCCAGTTAGTGCAGTGCTTGCCGATAATGTGGTTATGGATGTGATTAAACCAGGAAATCACGGAAGTACGTTTGGAGGTAACCCAGTAGCAGCAGCGGT
Source organism: Formosa haliotis (assembly GCF_001685485.1). Taxonomy (NCBI): domain Bacteria; kingdom Pseudomonadati; phylum Bacteroidota; class Flavobacteriia; order Flavobacteriales; family Flavobacteriaceae; genus Formosa; species Formosa haliotis. The sequence goes on from NZ_BDEL01000001.1 coordinate 297,900, forward strand.
AGCTATTGCGGCACTCACGGTTGTTAAGGAAGAGAATTTAGCCGAAAATGCAGAAGCTCTAGGCCAGTTATTTAGAAGTGAATTGAGTGCATTTATTGAAAAAAGTTCTATAGCAAAGCTGGTTCGTGGTAAAGGGTTATTAAATGCTGTATTAATTAACGATACAGAAGATAGTGATACGGCTTGGAATATTTGTTTAGCGCTAAGAGATAATGGATTGTTAGCCAAACCAACCCACGGAAATATTATCCGTTTTGCACCACCTTTAGTTATGAATAAAGAGCAGTTATTAGACTGTGTTCAAATTATAATTAATACTTTAAAGCAATTCGAAAAGTAGAGATAATTAGTTAATTAACTCATCATAAGATGGCCTGAATTATATTCGGGATAGCATGATAAGTTAAAAAGAATAAAATTTAAAAGCGACTCCTTAAAATATAAAGAGTCGCTTTTGTATTATAAGAATATGGTTTAAACATTTACTCATAACCATATTGACGCATAACTTCATGACTTTGTTCTATAATGACATCCCAATCTGTAGTAGCCAAGCTGTAAATAGTATAAAGTAAATTTATTCCATTTATTACTAAAATAACCAAAGCTATGGTTTTCGCGGTGTTCATGCCTTCAATATTATCGTAATTTTCAGGAACTAAAGCAGCTTCTTTTAGTTTATTGTTAGCCATATAAAAGGCTATTCCTGCCGGGATAACACCTAATCCGCCAAAACAACAACACAGTAGTCCTAGTCCAGATAAGACAAAAATGGGGGTGGTATTTAAATGAATTCTTTCCATATTTTATTTTAAGGTTAGTTTATAAATATAACTGCTAATAATGATAACAAGGTTAACAATAAACAGCCATTTTTTTATTGATTCTTGGTGTTTTATGGTTTTAAACAAATTAAAGATAAGAAAAAAAGCAAGAAGGATTAAGGTATAAATGGCAGGATACATTTTAAAAGCAGCAAAAAACTCACCGTTAAAAATTAAGGCAACAGCACGTTGCAATCCGCAACCCAAACATTCAAAACCGAAAAGTTTTTTATTTAAACAAGGTAGCATGTAATCTTCTATAGAAGACATAAATTTTGGGTTTAGAATTACAAATATACTACTATAGTAATGGATTTATTTTGAAGAAATAGAAACTACTTTATTTAAAATTGTAATTTTGATGACTTATTAGAAATTCTAAAACATGAAAAGGTCTCAAACCGTAAATTATATTTTAATTGTTATAGGCGTCTTGGTATCTATGTACGCTAAAGTAGATGCCAATCAAAACACATACCTTTTAATATTTGGAATTTGCTGTCTGCTGTTTGGCATATTTAGAATTTCGCAAACGATTCCTAGTAAAAGTGAAAAGGAAGATGATAATATAGATGAAGTTGAATAATTATGAAGTTTAAAAAAGGAGATACCGTTTCTGTTTTAGATGAAGATATCACGGGCGTGATTTTAAAGATTGAAGGGATGTCTGTTTCAGTAGAAACGACAGATGGTTTTATTTTAGAATTTGATGCTCACGAACTCATAAAAATTAAATCAGATACAGGTTTAGAGTCTCAACTCTTTCTAGATAATTCTATCAATCGAGTAATTTCAGAGAAGGAAGAGTTCAAGCCTAAAAAATCGGTTAGAGTGAAGCCTAAAGAACGATTTGAGCCTATGATGGAGGTCGATTTACATATTCATAATCTAACAAAATCGAATAAAGGCATGGGGAATTACGAGATGCTAAGTTTGCAATTAGACACGGCAAAACATAAACTAGAGTATGCCATGAAAAATAGAATTCAAAAAATTGTATTTATCCATGGCGTAGGTGAAGGGGTGCTAAGAATGGAGCTTGAGTATTTATTTAATCGCTACGATAATTTAAAATATTACGATGCGAATTATCAGAAATATGGGGTTGGAGCAACCGAGGTTTATATCTATCAGAATCCAAAATAGATTGTATTAATATTCTGATTACTCATAAAAATAAAGCGACCTAATGAATATTTAGGTCGCTTTTTATTTGTTTAGATTGTTTGTGTATTAAACACCAATTAAATCATATCTTCTGGTTTTACCCATTCGTCATAATCTTCGGCAGTTACATAACCTAAATTAATAGCTTCCTCTTTTAAAGTAGTCCCGTTTTTATGTGCAGTATTTGCAATTTCGGCCGCTTTGTAATATCCAATTTTAGTGTTTAGAGCAGTAACTAACATTAATGAATTGTTTAATAATTCTTTTATCACTTTGTGGTTAGGTTCTATACCTGCAGCACAATGAATATCAAAACTAACACAAGCATCACCTAAAAGTTGAGCAGATTGTAAGAAATTTAAAGCCATGATAGGTTTAAATACATTTAACTCGTAATGTCCTTGCGTTCCTGCAACAGAAATAGCCACATCGTTACCAATAACTTGAGCACAAACCATAGTTAATGCTTCACATTGGGTTGGGTTTACTTTTCCTGGCATAATAGAACTTCCTGGTTCGTTAGCAGGAATAATAATTTCTCCAATTCCACTACGTGGTCCAGAAGCCATCATTCTAATATCGTTGGCAATTTTATTTAAAGACACAGCCAATTGCTTTAAAGCACCATGCGATTCTACAATAGCATCATGTGCAGCCAAAGCTTCAAATTTATTTTTAGCTGTAATAAAAGGTAGTCCAGTAAATTTCGCTATATATTCTGCAACGCGTTTAGAGTATCCTTTTGGTGTATTTAATCCGGTACCAACAGCTGTTCCTCCTAAAGCCAATTCGCTTAAGTGAGGTAAAGTGTTTTCTAGTGCTTTTAAGCCGTGATCTAATTGAGATACATAACCAGAAAATTCCTGACCTAAAGTTAAAGGCGTAGCATCCATTAAGTGTGTACGTCCAATTTTAACTACATTTTTAAATTCTTCAGACTTCTTCTTTAAAGTGTCGCGAAGCTGAGTTACACTAGGAATCGTATTTTCTATAATTTTTTTATAGGCTGCAATATGCATACCTGTAGGGAAGGTGTCGTTAGACGATTGCGATTTATTCACGTCGTCGTTTGGTTGAATTGTTTTTTCACCTTCACCAATAACAAAACCTGCTAATTGATGCGCTCTATTAGCAATAACTTCGTTGGCATTCATGTTACTTTGTGTACCAGAACCTGTTTGCCAAACAACCAATGGGAATTGATCGTCATGTTTCCCTTCTAAAATTTCATCACAAACCTGAGCAATAAGATCACGTTTTTCAATAGGTAAAACACCTAATTCACAATTAGTAAAAGCAGCCGCCTTTTTTAAATAAGCGAATCCGTAAACAATTTCTAAAGGCATCGATGCCGGTGCTCCAATTTTAAAATTATTACGAGAACGTTCTGTTTGTGCACCCCAAAGTTTGTCTGCAGGCACTTTTACTTCGCCCATGGTGTCTTTTTCTATCCGATAATCCATTTTGATATTAATTTAATGAGTAACAAATTTAACAATTTTTGGTCTTTATTTTTCATCTGAGGAACTATATTTTTTTTAAAAATTTAAGATAAACTTAAGACATGTTTGTTGAGTATAATCAATAAATCTACTAATTTAGTAGATATTTAGAAATCAATAAAATAATTAAACCATGGCAACAATTAGATTAGGCGATGTCGCCCCAAATTTTACTGCAGAATCATCTGAAGGAACAATACATTTTCACGAGTGGTTAGGAGATAGCTGGGGTATTTTATTTTCCCATCCAGCCGATTATACTCCAGTATGTACTACAGAATTAGGTACAGTAGCAAAATATTCAGAAGAATTTAAAAAACGAAATGTAAAAGTAGTGGCCTTAAGTGTAGACGGATTAGAGTCGCATAAAGGTTGGATTAAAGATATAAACGAAACTCAGAATACAACAGTTAATTTCCCGATTATCGCCGATGAAGATAAAAAGGTTTCCGAGCTTTACGATATGATTCATCCTAATGCAGATAGTAATCTTACAGTAAGATCGGTGTTTATTATAGATCCCGATAAAAAAGTGAAATTAATGATTACTTATCCGGCATCTACCGGACGTAATTTTGATGAATTATTACGTGTAATCGATTCGCTTCAGCTTACAGCATATCATAAAGTAGCAACTCCAGCTAATTGGCAAAGTGGCGACGATTGTGTAGTGTCTCCTAGCATTGCAACGGCCGATATTCCTTCGCATTTTTCTAAAGGATTTAAGGAAATTAAACCGTATTTAAGAATGACGCCGCAACCAGATTTAAAATAATAGATTTTTTTTCGGAATTATATTTAAAAGCTATTGTATAAAAAAAGCATTTAATATATATTTGCGATTATTAAAATTATAGAAACTCATCAATTATGTTTGAATTTGACCAATATTTAGGCTTCCTAGCATTTTTATCAATATTAACCCTTGGATTTTGGTTAATGATCTTTTTAGTAACTTTTGTTGTTCCTTTTTGGATTGGTGGAGCGTTATTAGAACGTTTTAAAGAAATGAAAGAAGAAAAGAAGGCTAGAAGAGAAGCTCTTTAAGGCTAGTAATTCATACAAATTATCTTATAAAAAAAGGGAACTAATTAATTTTAGTTCCCTTTTTTATGTGTTTATGTGTTTATGTGTTTATGTGTTTATGTGTTTATGTGTTTATGTGTTTATGTTTTTTAAGTTTAAAAGCTGTTTCTTAAAAATCTCGAAAAACATACTCCCAATACAACATTACCGTTTTAAACAAAGTATAGATTCTAACTTAAAGTTAATCGACTTTACTTACTACGGCAAGTTTTTTTAAAATTGGTGTTAGCAAATCAATTATTTAAACATGTCCATACCTGGAATATCTGGCATGCCGTCTTTTGCTACTGCTGCCAATTCAGCTTCATTCACAGACGTTGCTTTGTCTATAGCTTTATTTAAAGTTAAAATTAAATAATCTTCAAGTTGCTCTTTGTCTTCAAGTAATTCGTCATCGATAGTGATCGACTTAATTTCTCTATTAGCCGTTAAAGTTATTTTTAATTTTCCGTCGTTGCTTTGTTCGTCAATTAAAACAGAGTTTAATCGCAATTTAGTGTCCTCTACTTTTTTCTGGGTTTCCTTTAATTTACCCATCATTCCCATTAGATCTCCAAACATATTTTTAATATTTTAAAATTCGATACAAAATTATTTAATTTTTATATTTTTGACAGTTAAATTCAAGAATAAATCAGAACCATTTGAAAAAAGATATTCAGCCTCCAATCGCTAAAAAAGTCCCAAAAGAATTAATAGCTCATAACGATGTAAGAATCGATAATTATTTTTGGTTAAACGACAGAGAAAACGAAGATGTTATAGCGTATTTAAATGCTGAAAATGAGTATACCAAACAGGCATTAAGGCATACCGAACAATTTCAGAAAGATTTGTTCGAAGAAATGAAATCTAGAATTAAGGAAGATGATGCCTCTGTACCTTATAAATTACATGGCTATTGGTATATTACACGTTACGAAAAAGGAAAGGATTACCCTATTTATACACGTAAAAAAGAATCTTTAGAAGCAAATGAGGAAATTCTCTTCGATTGTAATGAAATGGCTAAAGGACATTCTTATTTCAAACTAGGAGGTATTTCTATAAGTGAAGATAATACGCTTGCCGCTTTTTCTGTAGATACAGTGAGTAGACGACAGTATACCTTGCAAGTGAAAAATTTAATTACAGGAGAAATTTATCCGGATAAAATTTTAAATACTACAGGAGGTGCTACTTGGGCAAACGATAATAAAACCATTTTTTACACCCGTAAAGATGAAGTTACGTTACGTTCGCATAAAATTTTTAAACATAAACTTCATGCCAATTTAGAAGATGAAGAAGTGTATCATGAAACCGATGAAACTTTCAATACTTTTGTTTATAAAACGAAATCAGATAAATATATTGTTATAGGTTCGGCAAGTACATTAACTTCCGAATATCAATTTGTAAATGCCAATACACCCGATCTTCCTTTTAAAATGTTTCAGGAGCGCATACGCGAATTAGATTATGCCATTGCACATTATAATGATAGTTTTTATGTGATAACCAATGCCGATGGAGCAACCAATTTTAAACTATTAAAAACAACCGAAACCGAGACTGAGAAATCGTACTGGCAGGAAGTTTTACCACACCGAGCAGATGTTTTATTAGAAGATATAGAGATTTTTAAAGATTTCTTGGTAGTAAGTGAACGTGAAAATGGTTTAAATAATATAAGAATTATAAGTTGGGACGGCACGGAGGATTATTATTTGCCCTTCGAAAGTGAAACCTATACTGCTAATACAGGTAACAATCCAGATTTCGATAGTGAATTTTTACGCTATAGCTTTAACTCGTTAACTACACCAAGTTCTGTAATAGACTATAATTTTAAAACTAAAGAAAAAGTAGTTAAAAAGGAACAAGAGGTGTTAGGTGGTGAGTTTAACAAAGATAATTACAACTCTAAACGTGTTTGGGCAACAGCTCGCGACGGTGTTAAAGTGCCTATTTCGTTAGTGTATAAAAAAGGTATAGCGTTAAACGGCGAGAATCCGTTATTACTTTATGCTTACGGTTCTTATGGATCTACAATCGACCCGTATTTTTCTACAATTCGTTTAAGTTTATTAGATCGCGGTTTTATTTATGCCATAGCTCATATTCGTGGAGGCGAATATTTAGGAAGAGATTGGTACGAAAACGGGAAGTTGCTTACTAAAATGAATACGTTTTACGATTTTATAGACTGTACAAAGCATCTTATAACCGAAAATTACACCTCTACTAAGCATATGTATGCTTACGGCGGCTCTGCTGGCGGATTATTAATGGGAGCCATTATTAATTTAAATCCCGAATTATATAATGGTATAATTGCCGCTGTACCTTTTGTAGATGTAGTGACTACGATGTTAGACGACACTATTCCATTAACTACTGGTGAGTATGACGAATGGGGAAATCCTAATGAAGAGCCGTATTATAATTACATGAAGTCGTATTCGCCATACGATAATGTAGAGGCTAAAGACTATCCAAATATGTTAGTTACAACGGGTTTACACGATTCTCAAGTACAATATTGGGAGCCTGCAAAATGGGTAGCAAAGTTAAGAGATGTTAAAACTGATTCTAATAAATTATTATTCCAAATAGACATGGATGCAGGGCATGGTGGTGCTTCCGGACGATTTGAGAGTTTAAAAGAAGTTGCTTTAGAATATGTATTTCTGTTGGAATTAGAAGGAATCAGCTCATAAATAAAAAAAAATGCTTATTTTTGTCAGGTTTTAGTTATTTTACTAAATAAATAAGATAGCTTTTAAATAGCATTTATGGAACACAAAAATCAAGTTTTTGATAACGTACTAGATTTAGTTGGAAATACTCCGTTAATAAAACTAAATAAAATTACTTCTCAATTTAATGGTGATTTTTACGCAAAAGTAGAAGCCTTTAATCCTGGCCATTCATCGAAAGATAGGATTGCATTATATATTATAGAGCAAGCAGAAAAGCAAGGGCTTTTAAAACCTGGCGACACAATTATAGAAACTACTTCTGGAAATACCGGATTTAGTATTGCCATGGTTAGTATAATAAAGGGCTACGATTGTATTTTAGCTGTAAGTTCAAAATCTTCGGCAGATAAAATAGACATGCTTCGTACTATGGGAGCAAAGGTATATGTTTGTCCTGCCAACGTTAGTGCCGACGACCCGAGGTCTTATTACGAGGTTGCTAAACGATTACATGAAGAAATAAAAGGTTCTGTGTATATTAATCAATATTTTAATCAGTTAAATATCGATGCACATTACTGCTCTACAGGACCAGAAATTTGGAATCAAACAGAAGGTAAAATTACACACTTAGTAGCGTGTAGTGGTACCGGAGGAACCATTTCTGGGACTGCAAAATATTTAAAAGAACAAAATCCAGATATTAAAATTATTGGTGTAGATGCCTTTGGTTCGGTATTAAAAAAATACCATGAAACTAAAGAATTCGACGAAAAAGAAATTTATCCGTACCGTATAGAAGGTTTAGGTAAAAATTTAATTCCGTCTGCAACAGATTTTGATATTATCGACGAGTTTATAAAAGTTACAGACGAGGAAAGTGCTCATACAGCACGATTAATCGCAAAAAAAGAAGGCCTATTTGTTGGCTATACTTCTGGGGCTGCCATGCAAGCCATAATGCAACTTGGTAACGATAACAGATTCTCAGAACATGATGTTGTAGTAGTCATTTTTCCAGATCACGGGTCTCGTTATATGAGTAAAATTTACAGCGATAAGTGGATGAGTGAACAAGGATTTTTTGACAGTGTTAATATTGAAACTGCACAAAATATTCAATACATAAAATAATTATAATAAAGCACAATGCTTCATTTTTAGAAGCATTGTGCTTTGTTATTAAGTTTGTTAACAACAGGGTGCAAGTTTATTATGTCATAATCTCATAAATGGCTAATTTTGCACTATATAATTATATTAGTAGCTTACATGAAAGATTTATTTGAAAAAATATATAAGGATAAAGGACCTTTAGGAAAATGGGCGTCTCAAGCAGAAGGATATTTTGTATTTCCAAAATTAGATGGAGAAATTTCTAATAGGATGAAATTTAGAGGGAAAGATGTTGTAACCTGGAGTATTAACGATTATTTAGGGTTGGCAAATCATCCTGAAGTAAGAAAAGTTGATGCTGAAGCAGGAATAGCATATGGTTCTGCTTATCCTATGGGAGCAAGAATGATGTCGGGGCATACAGATCTTCATGAAAAATTACAAAATGAATTAGCAGATTTCGTTAACAAAGAAGCAGCATATTTACTGAATTTTGGATACCAAGGTATGGTGTCTACTATTGATGCTTTAGTGTCTAAAGACGATATTATTGTTTACGACGTAGATTCGCATGCATGTATTATAGATGGTGTGCGCTTACATATGGGTAAGCGTTTTACTTATAAGCACAACGATATAGAAAGTCTTGAAAAAAACCTTGAGCGTGCTACTAAAATGGCCGAACAAACTGGAGGAGGAATTTTAGTGATTTCTGAAGGAGTTTTCGGTATGCGTGGAGAGCAAGGTCGTTTAAAAGAAATCGTAGCTTTAAAAGAAAAATTCAATTTCAGATTTTTAGTAGATGATGCTCACGGTTTTGGTACTTTAGGTAAAACTGGTGCTGGAGCTGGAGAGGAACAAGGTGTTCAAGATGGTATAGATGTGTATTTTGCTACGTTTGCTAAATCGTTAGCAAGTACAGGAGCATTTATAGCAGCAGATCAAGAAATTATAGATTATTTAAAATATAATTTACGTTCTCAGATGTTTGCTAAATCATTGCAAATGCAATTGGTTGTTGGAGCGTTAAAGCGTTTAGAAATGCTTAAAACGATGCCAGAACTTAAAGCAAAATTATGGGAAAATACAAATGCCTTACAATCTGGTTTAAGAGAACGTGGTTTCGATATTGGAACAACACAAAGTTGTGTTACACCAGTATATTTAAAAGGAAGTATTCCAGAAGCGATGGCTTTAGTTAAAGATTTACGAGAAAACTATG